>JAVXWL010000032.1:0-6195 GCA_032230565.1 Pseudonocardiales bacterium
CCACGCTCGACGCTCTGCCGGAGCTCATCACCGAGCCGTCGATGGAACTGTTCGAGCGTTACAAGGTCTTCAACCACCGCGAGATGCACAGCCGGTACGAGATCGGCCTGGAGCAGTACGCACTGACCATCGGCGTCGAAGCCCGTCTGACACTCGAGGTCGGCTCGACCCTGATCCTTCCGGCCGCGGTTCGCTACCAGACAGAGCTGGCACTTAACCTCAGCGCTCTTAAGGCGGCCGGCGTTGAGGCGGACACCTCGACGCTCACCGAGGTCACCACGCCGCTCACCGAGCTGCGCGCAGCACTGAGGGAGCTCAAGACCGTTCTCGCGGCGGACCCGGGGGAGACCGCACTGGCGGAGGCCGAGCACGCCCGCGATGCACTGTTGCCCGCGATGGCCGCGGTGCGATCGGCCGCCGATCTGCTCGAAGGGATAGTCGCCGACGACCTGTGGCCGCTTCCGACGTACCAGGAGATGCTTTTCATCCTCTAGAGAGCAGGATCAAGATCTCGACGCTGTTAAGCCGGTTTGGCGACTTCCCATGACGGTTGAGTGTTGAGCGCTTCGATCTCGAACCCGGCCGTCTTTCGGTACTGCAGTGCGATCGAGTCGAGCTCGTCGTCGCTCATCACGTCTTCGATTCTGGTGAAGCCGTTCGGTGCGCGTTGCTCGACCAGCTGCAGCACCTGCTCGGGCCCTCCTTGTCGGTTGGACTGCACCAGTGCGTTCATTCGCGGCCGGCGGAAGTGCTCGTAGGCGGCGAGTCCGGTTACCGGATCGTCGGCGCGGGCCAGCTCCCAAGCCAGTACCCGGCCGTCGATGATCGCCTGGGTGCCTCCGTTCGAGCCGAACGGGTACATCGGATGTGCGGCGTCGCCCAGCAGGTTGACTCGACCCGTTCCCCAGCTGGGCAAGGGATCCCGATCTACCATCGGGTATTCCCAAATCCTCGGCGCAGCGCATACCAGTGCTGGCACGTCGAGCCAGCCAAAGCATCGGTCAGCCACGTGCGGCAACACGTCGTCTAACCCGCCCAGGTAGTGCCAGTCTCCCAACGGGGCATGGGTAGGTTGACCTAGCCGTACCCCGACTCCCCAGTTCACCAGAGACCGGCCCCGCTGCTCGGCGGCCTTGGAGACTGGGTAGGCGACCACCACCGGATTGGCTCCACACAGGATCATGGTGCGACCGCCGAGGAACGGATCGGTTTCGGTCAGGCCCCGCCATAGATGGATGCCGTTCCAGATCGGCGCGCCCTCCGCGGGGTGTAGTTGCGCGCGCACCGTGGAGTTAATGCCATCGGCACCGACCAGCACGTCGGCCGACTCAATCACCAGACGACCGGTCCGCCGATCCCGCAGCTCGACTGATACCCGCGCGTCGCTGTCCTCGAAACGCTCAACGGCCAGCCCGGTCCGAACCGCGTCACTACCAAGGCGATGCCGCACGGCGTGAAGCAACATCATTTGCAGCTCGCCTCGATGGATCGAGTACTGCGGCCAGCGATAGCCAGCGGCCAAGCCGCGGGGCTCAACGCAAATCCGGCTACCGAAGCGGTCGTGAGAGATCAGCTCCTCAGTCGGGATTCCGGTGACCGCCAGTTCGTCGGCCAACCCCAGCTCGACCAGCTCGCGGGTGGCGTGCGGGAGGATGTTGATGCCGACACCGAGCGCCCACAGCTCCCGAGCGGCCTCAACGACTCGCACCTCGATGCCCGCCGCGTGCAGGCTCAACGCTGCCGACAACCCGCCAAGGCCCGCGCCGCTGATCAAGACATCCACGACAAAACTCCTCATCGGTACGCCCGCCAGTCTGCACGACGACCACCCCGTCGGCGACCGAAATCTGGGGGGACGGCGCGGTGTGACGAGTCGGTAGCTGACTGCTCGCTGTCGACCTGATGGGTAGATGCTGATCGTGCAAAACGGCGTGCGATGTACCCATGTGGTCGATTGGGCCAGCTCGATCTTGAGCAGACGATACGGATGGCGAAGTTGATATGTCCGTTCGCGGGCGGGCTTATGTGCGGAGGAGGACGGTTCATGGCGCAGACGTCCGCGCAGCAGGCGGCGCTTGGTAGGCAGCCCGGCTTCCGGCGCGATGTCGGTTTGATGGCCCTGATGTTCGTTTCGCTCGGCTCGATCATTGGTTCGGGCTGGCTGCTGGGGGCATTGACGGCCGCCACATCGGCTGGTGGGGCGTCGATCGTGTCCTGGCTGTTAGCCGGTGTGATCATCGTGCTGCTGGCGCTGGTGCACTCGGAACTCGGTGCGGCCTACCCACTCGCTGGGGGAACGGGGCGCTGGCCACGGTTGGCGTTTGGCTCGCTGGGCGGGTTCACGGCCGGCTGGGTGGCCTGGCTTCAGGCTGTGACGATCGCTCCGATCGAAGTGGAGGCGGCGCTTAGCTACCTGGACCACAAGTGGCACGGATTGATCAACGACGTGGGTGCGCTGACACCCATGGGTTTGGGTGCGGCCACCGCCCTAATGTTGCTCTTCACCGTGATCAACATTCTTGGGGTGCGATGGCTGGCGGAGAGCAACAGGATCGCGGTGCTCTGGAAGGTCGCGGTACCGGTACTGACGATCGTGGTCTTGATCGTGGTGTCGTTCCAGGCTTCCAACTTCACCGCCGGTGGCGGCTTCGCGCCCTACGGCGCCCATGGGGTACTCGCGGCCCTACCGCTGGGTGTCGTGTTCGCGCTGCAGGGCTTCGAACAAGCGGCGCAGCTGGCAGGCGAGGCACGTGATCCGCAACGTAACGTTCCTCGTGCCGTGATCGGTGCGGTGATCGTGGGCACCGTGCTGTACCTGGCACTGGAGGTCGCCTTCATCGGCGCGTTGAACCCCGGCAACCTCGCGCAGGGGTGGGCGAACCCGGTGGGCAAGGGTGATTTCGGACCGTACGCGACGCTGGCCACCGGCCTGGGTCTGGGCTGGCTGGCGGTCATCCTGTATATCGATGCGTTCGTCTCACCGGCGGGCACCGGCCTTATTTATGTGGGCACCTCCGCGCGGCTGTCCTACGCGCTGGGCCATGCTGGCTACGTTCCCAAGGGCGTCAGCCAGATCAGCAGTCGTGGTGTTCCGTACACCTCGATCATCTTGGCCTTCATCATGGGTCTGGTCTGTTTTTTGCCCTTCCCGAGCTGGCACAGCCTGGTCTCGCTGGTCACCTCGGCAACTGTGATCATGTATGCGTTCGCACCGATCACGTTGCTGGCTTTGCGCAAGGCTGATGCAGACCGCGCCCGCCCGTATCGGGTGCCGGCCGCCCCGGTCGTGGCGCCGCTGGCGTTCATCGCCGCAAATGAGATCATCTACTGGACGTCCTGGTCCACGGTGGAGAAGCTGATGCTGGCTATCGCCGGGGGCTACGTGATATTCGGGATCTCCTACGCGCTGGGCCGCCCGTTCGAGCGACCGCCCCTGGACTCGCGATCATTGGTGTGGATTCTTCCGTGGTTCGCCGGCCTGACAGTGATCTCCTATTACGGGCAATACGGTGGAACGAAACTGATTCCTGAGTGGGTCGACCTGGGTTTGGTGGCCGCGTTCAGTCTGGTGATCTGTTATGTGGCGGTCTGGCTCAGCATGCCCAGCCATCGAGTCGCCGCCGCCGTGGTGGCCGACGAGCACGAAGTAGCGGTCCAACCCGAACTCAAAACCGCCTGACTCCCAGATCAGCGCTCACCGCAACTGAATGGCGGGTAGCGGAAGATGAGAGGACAGTGGGCGTCGTGGAGATCACCCACTTTGGCCATTCCTGCGTGCTGCTCGACACCGGGTCGGCGCGGTTGTTGATCGATCCGGGCACCTGGTCCGAAGGGTTCGAAAACCTGACCGGACTGGACGCCGTTTTGATCACTCATCAGCACGTTGACCACCTCGATGGTGCCCGGCTGCCCGCGTTACTGCGCGGAAATCCAGGCGCTCGGTTGATCGTTGACTCCGGTAGCGCCGCTGAGCTCAGCGACCACGACCACGAGGTCGCCGCACCCGGAGAAACACTCCAGGTGGCTGGGGCACGCGTCGAGGTGCTGGGCGGTGACCACGCGGTGATCTACCCGGATGTCCCGATGATCCCGAACAACGCCTACCTGGTCGATGGCACGCACCTGCACCCCGGCGACTCGTTCACGCCGCCGTCGGCCCAGGTAGACGTGTTGTTCGTGCCGACGTCGGCGCCGTGGCTTAAAATCGCCGAGGTGATCGACTACCTGCGCGCGGTGGTGCCGCGTACCGCGGTGCCGATCCACCAGGCGGTTCTGTCCACGCCGGGCCAACAGCTCCATTACCGGCTACTCGAAAACCTCAGACCGCAAGAGACGACGGTGCGGGTGCTGGAGCCCGGCAAGGCCACCACGCTCTAGGGCGCGTTGTGAGCTTGGTGGGCTGGCTGCGGATCTCGCTCGGCCGCCTACGACGCGGGTGGCTGCTTGTGGTGGAGTCGACCGCCGCCGCCACCGTCGCGTGGCTTGTGGACACCCGGTTCATCGGCCATCCCCAACCATTCTTCGCGCCCGCGGCTGCACTGATCGTGCTGGCGCAGGTTCGAGGCCAGCGCACACGGCGAGCCATCGAGGTCATCCTTGGCGTCGCGGGCGGCGTCCTGGTTGCCGATGTGGTCGCACAGGCCCTCGGTTCACACACCACCTGGACCATCTTCACTGTCATCTTGCTGACGCTCACCTTCGCGGTCGCGCTCGGTGCGAGCACGGTCGGCCTCGTCCAGGCGGCGGTGTCTGCCTTGTACTTAGTGGTGGTTGCGCCGCCGACGCAGACAGCGGTGCCGTTGCGGTTCGTCGATGCGCTAGTGGGTGGCGCGGTAGCCCTCGTAGTGAGTCAGCTCGCCACTGGCCGTGATCCGGTCGCGCCTCTGGTCCGTGAGACAGGGCAGGTCTTCGACGAGCTCGCTCGCGTGCTTGAGCAGGTCGCCGCCGCACTCGACCGACAGGACGAGACGGCAGCGCGGGAGGCCCTGGACCGGGCGCGACGGGCGGATGTCGCGGTAGAACGGCTTCGGACCGCGGTTTTGGCGGCCGGGGAGACGCTGTGGCTGCAGGTATGGCGACGTCAGCGGCTCGGCGGGATCAATGCGGTCGATGCGGCCACGCGTCAGCTCGACTACGCCGTGCGTAACGTGCGCGTCCTGGCACGTGCCGGACTCACGCTCACCCGGCTGCCGGCAACACCGCCGCCGGCGTTGGGCACTGCGCTGCGGTTGTTCGCTTCTGCGGTGCGGTCCGTCAATGATGCGCTCGCTGCTGAGCTGGTGGCGTCGGATGAGGCGGCACGACGCTATACCGAGCAGGCCGAGGCGGCCGCGTTGGACGCGTTAGCGGTGGCCGGCCGCTTGCTCCCCGCTGGCCCACCGTTACCGCTTGTCATGATCGTTGGCCAGCTGCGCTCAACGGCTATCGACCTCATGCGGGGAGTCGGAGCGGACGATGTCGCGATCCTGACCCGGGTCGACGAGGCGCTCGGGCTGCCACCTGTGTAGCCACGGTGACCTCCTTACCGGTGTCGCGATCACGTACTCGCCGGGATCAGGCGACGTCGAACAGATGCTCTGGGTGCCTCCCGTGGCCGACACCGGTGTCGTGCCACCAGCGGCGAAGGCAGTTGCCGCACTGCACCCAAACCAGGTTGATATCGAAATCCAGGAGATACAGCGGGCCGGTGTGGTAGCAGTAAGGACACGGCAACCATGCGCGGCGGCCGAGGTCTGCTTGCGGGTCGAGCATCATCTCATCGCTCCTCACGGCTGTTGGGTAGTACACCGGCGGCGATGAGCACGTCATAGGTGGCTTGCTGCTCAGGGTTGAGGTGCGCGTAGAGCATTCGCTGGGCTTCGGCTTCGCCGCTGTAGATCTCAGCGGGATCCCAGCGCGGACCGATGGCATCCAAGACGGCGGCTAGGCGGGTGCCTTCGTGCGCGGTAAGATCAACGGTGAACGGAACGAGGGTGGCCATGGCGCACCTCCAAGGGTCTCCATCGGTGGGGTTGGCGTTGACACCGGGACACCCACTGAACCCGGTGATGTAGGTCCACTGGGCGCTCCCGGGTGGATCATTTGTCGTTGGGGTTGAGGGCGAGGAAGGCCAGTCCGGCGGCGGTACCGCCGACGATCTGGGCTACCAGGTAGGCCCACAGGGTGGGCCAGGCGAACAGGCCGATGGCGGCACCG
>JAVXWL010000051.1:0-2694 GCA_032230565.1 Pseudonocardiales bacterium
AGCGGTTCGAGGAGTTCATGCGCCAGCACGGGGACTTCTTCCCGGAGAACCCGCGCACCGTCGACGAGCTGATCGACGCGCTGGCCGCCCGAGCCGCCGCGGCCCAGCGAATGCTCAACTCGATGACCCCAGAGCAGCGCGCCGAGCTTGCCCAGCTCGCCCAGCAGGCCTTCGGTGACCCACGGCTGGCCGAGCAGCTCGCGACACTCGATGCCCAGCTCCAAGGATTGCGTCCCGGGGAGGACTGGCAGGGCTCCGAGCGGTTCCGCGGGCAGGACCCGCTGGGCCTGGGGGAGGGCGCCCAGGCGATGGCCGACCTCTCCGAGCTCGACGCGCTGGCCGAGCAGCTCGCGCAGTCCTACTCCGGGGCCCGCGCCGAGGACATCGACCTCGACGCGCTCGCCCGCCAACTGGGTGACGAAGCCCGGGTCGACGCTCGGCGGCTGGCCGAGCTGGAACGTGAGCTGCAGCGCCACGGTTTCTTCGAACGGGCCCCGGACGGGTCGCTTCGGCTGTCGCCCAAGGCGAAGCGCCGGCTCGGTTCGCAGGCACAGGCCGATGTGGCCGACGCGTTGCGCAGCCGGCGCGGTGAGCGCGAGCAGCGCCGGGCCGGGGCCGCCGGCGAACCCACCGGGGCCACCCGACCGTGGGAGTTCGGCGCCTCGGAGCCGTGGGACGTCCCCCGCACCGTCCGCAACGCCGTGTTGCGCAACGCCGCCAGCAGCGAGGGGCCGCTGCTGACCGTCGAGGATGTCGAAGTGGTCGACACTGAGCAGCGCGCTCGGGCCGCGGTGGCGTTGTGCGTCGACACGTCGTGGTCGATGGTGCAAGACGGGCATTGGGTGCCGATGAAGCGCACCGCGCTGGCGCTGCATCACCTGGTGCGGACCCGGTTTCGCTCCGACGCGCTGGAGCTGATCACCTTCGGCCGCCAAGCGCAGCGGGTGGACATCGCGCAGCTCACCGGCCTGACCGGGGTGTGGGAGCAGGGGACCAACCTGCACCATGCGCTGCTGCTCGCGGGCCGGCACTTGCGCCGGCACCCCGACGCCGCGCAGGTGCTGCTGGTGGTCACCGATGGGGAACCCACCGCGCATCTGGAACCCGACGGCGAAGCGGTTTTCAGCTACCCGCCGCTGCCGCAGACGCTGGCCCTGACCGTGCGCGAGATGGACGGTCTGGCCCGCACCGGCACCGCGGTGAGTATCGTGATGCTCGGCCACGACCCCAAGCTCGCCGCATTCGTCCACGCGTTGGCCCGGCGCTGCGGCGGTCGGGTGCTGGAGCCGGGAGTGGACGGGCTTGGCGCCGCAGTCGTCGGCGACTATCTGCGGCACCGCCGCCGCCGGGCGTAACCGCCAGCTCCCGAGATGCGGTGACGTAGGGTCGAAAGCATGCAGCCCTGGACGTCCATCCCGGTTCCGCGGCTACCCGGCCACGGCCAGCCGTTGCGGCTCTACGACACGGCTTCCGGCCAGGTCCGACCCACCGCGCCGGACAAGACCGCGCGGATGTACGTCTGCGGGATCACCCCCTACGACGCCACCCACCTCGGGCACGCGGCCACCTACCTGGCCTTTGACCTGGTGAATCGGTACTGGCGCGACGCCGGGCACGATGTGCACTACGTGCAGAACGTCACCGACGTCGACGATCCGCTGCTCGAGCGGGCGCGCCGCGACCAGGACGACTGGATCGTGCTCGGGATGCGCGAGACCGCGCTGTTCCGCGAAGACATGGAGTCGCTGCGGATCCTGCCGCCGCGGGACTTCGTGGGCGCCGTCGAAGCGATCAGCGAGATCGTCGAAGTGATCGCCAAGCTGCTCGCCTGTGGTGCGGCCTACCGGATCGAGGACCCCGAACACCCGGATATCTACTTCGACCACCAGGCCGCTGCTCACTTCGGATCCGAATCGGGCTACGACGCCGACACCATGATCCGGCTGTCCGCCGAACGCGGGGGGGACCCGGAGCGGCCCGGCAAGCGACACCCGCTGGACGTTCTGATGTGGCGCACCGCCCGCGAGGACGAACCATCCTGGGATTCCGAGCTGGGACCGGGGCGGCCGGGCTGGCATGTGGAGTGCTGCGCGATCGGGCTCAACCGGCTCGGCAGCGGCTTCGACGTCCAAGGCGGCGGCTCGGACTTGATCTTCCCGCACCACGAGTTCTCCGCGGCCCATGCCGAGGCCCTGACTGGCGAGTATCCGATGGCTCGGCACTACGTCCACACCGGGATGATCGGTCTGGACGGCGAGAAGATGTCGAAATCGAAGGGCAACCTGGTGTTCGTCTCCCGGCTGCGCGCCGACCAGGTGGATCCGATGGCGTTGCGGCTGGCGTTGCTGTCCGGGCACTACCGCACCGACCGGTCCTGGGTCACCGAGATGCTCGACGACGCGGTGGTCCGGTTGGACCGCTGGCGACAGGCCGCCGCGCTGCCCGCCGGGGCACCGGCGGGCGATGCCGTGCACCAGCTGCGTACCCATCTGGCCGACGATCTGGACACCCCTGGCGCTCTGGCCGCGATCGACGCCTGGGCCACCGACACGCTGACCCAACGCGGCAGCGACGTCGACGCGCCCGGCCTGCTGAGCACCGCGGTGGATGCGCTGCTCGGCATCGCGCTGTGACTGACGGGCGTGGCTCGCTTGCCGATGTGGTGCCCTCGCTGCTGTGCGGTCTGGGAGTAGC
>JAVXWL010000106.1:0-9601 GCA_032230565.1 Pseudonocardiales bacterium
CCGGTACGCCAATGCTAAAGCACGCCGTAACTACGCCGGAACCTCACCCATCACCCGCGCCTCCGGGAAAAAACTCGTGGTCTTAGCCCGCTACGCCCGCAATAAACGCCTCGCCGACGCGCTGTTCCAGCAAGCCTTCACCGCGCTCACCGCATCCCCCGGCGCCCGCGCCTACTACGACAGCCTGCGAGCCCGCGGAATCAGCCACAACGACGCCCTGCGACGCCTGTCCCACCGCCTCGTCGGCATCCTGCACGGCTGCCTGCGCCGCGGCTGCCTCTACGACGAAGCCACCGCCTGGCCCACCCCCAAACAAGATCAACAAGAAGCTGCTTGACAACTTACGCCCGTGGGATGTCTAAACCGTGTGTCGCAGGTTCGAATCCTGCCGGGGACCCCACATCTGAGCAGCGCAAATGCCTAGAGAGTTGCTCGGCAGGCTCGGGCCGAGGAGGCGAGATCCTCCTGCAGCGCCAGGCCAATCCTGCAGCACCTGCCCGCGATGTCGCCTGTGTCGCGTGCCAGCCGCGCGCTCGCGGAGCGGGAGCGAGCTGTGTCAGCTGGCCGCGGCTTTAACCGCTTCTTCGATCGGGGTGTCGCCACCGATCAGCTCCATAGTGCGCCCAGCAGCGCCCGGTTCGGCCAAGAGCGCCGCCAGCACCACCGCGACATCATCACGGGGCACCTCGCCCCGCCCCGTGTGCTCAGCAAGCTTCACCAGGCCGCTACCAGGCTCGTCGGTAAGGCGCCCAGGGCGCAGGATGGTCCACTCGAGTCCAGCCCGGGAACGTACGTCCGCGTCCGCCGCGCCCTTCGCACGCAAATAAGCAGCGAAGACCGGGTCAGTGCCCACCGGAGGCTCGCTGTCGACCCCCATGGCAGAGACGACCAGGAAGCGTCGGACCCCGGCTGCCTCCGCCGCATCCGCGAAGAGCGAGGCCGCGGCGCGGTCCACACTGTCCTTACGGTCAATGCCGCTACCCGGGCCTGCACCAGCCGCGAAGACGGCGGCGTCGACGCCCTCCAGATGCCGTGCAACGTCCTCCACGGACGCCGACTCAAGATCGCAGACAACCGCCTCGGCACCCGCGGCATGAAGGTCCCCCGATTGTTGGGGCCTGCGGACAATGCCCGCCACCTCGTCACCGCGCCGGGCGAGCAACCGCTCCAGCCGCAACGCAATCTGACCATGTCCACCAGCGACAACAACACGCATGGCTCCGACCATAGTCATGCGGCACCGGCACGGGAGAGTCGACCGAGTCGCGGCGGTAAAGGTGCGCGTTCGTCCAAAACCTTCGCTCTGCTTGTCGCCCATGCAACAGAATCAGCGTGCGCGTACTCGAGTAAATCGGCGGATCCGCGTCCGGGCGTTCGACCGAGTGCCGCAGTGCCGCAGAGCACGCTACGTTTTCTGGCAAATGGGTCCGCCCGCTACGGCGCAGCGGTCGCCGACAGCGGCTGCCATACCGCACTTCACCCCGCGACCGCCGAGCCGAGAGCCGATCCTCATCTGTACAGCTCGTGATCAGAGGGTGAGGAGTGTCTTGATCGCGCGGCGCTGGTCCATCGCTTTGTACCCCTCGGCCGCCTGCTCCAGCGGAAGTGTGAGATCGAAGACCTTGCCAGGATCGATTTCGCGGCGCCAGATCAGGTCGATCAGCTCAGGCAGGAACCGGCGCACCGGGGCAGGACCGCCGTGTAGGTGCACGTGGGAGAAGAACAGCTCTTCGCCGGGCAACTCGACGTTATGGGCAACGCCGACATAGCCGACGTGACCGCCAGGACGAGTGGAGCGGATGGCCTGCATCATCGACTCCTGCGTTCCGACCGCCTCGACCACGCTGTGCGCGCCGAGCCCGCCGGTGAGTTCCCTGATCTTGGCTACGCCCGCGTCACCACGTTCTTCGACGATGTCGGTGGCACCGAACTCGCGGGCGAGCTTCTGGCGGGGCTCGTGACGGCCCATCGCGATGATCCGCTCCGCGCCGAGCTGTTTCGCGGCCACGACCGCGAGGAGCCCAACGGCCCCGTCACCAACGACCGCGACCGTCTTGCCCGGGCCGACCTCGGCCGCCACGGCACCGAACCAGCCGGTGCCGAGCACGTCGGAGGCTGTGAGCAGGCTCGGGATCAAATCCGTGGGCGGCAGCTCAGGGGTGGCAACGAGCGTGCCATCGGCAAGCGGAACGCGCAGCAGCTGCGCCTGCGTTCCGATGGAGCCCATGATCACCCGCTGGAGGCACGAGCTTTGGTAGCCGGCCTGGCACACCTCGCAGGTGTTGTCGGAGGCAAAGAATGACCCGACCACGAATTGGCCCGGCGTGATGTCCTTGACCCCGCTGCCGACCTCTTCGACGATGCCGACGTACTCGTGCCCCATCGGCGTTGGGCCGTTGAGTTGCTCGACACCTCGGTACGGCCACAGGTCCGAGCCGCAAACACACGCCGCAGACGTGCGGATGATCGCGTCGGTGGGTTGGACGATCTTTGGGTCCTCTCGCTCTTCTACCCGGACATCACCGGGGGCGTGCATAACAGCACCAAGCATGCTTTCTCTCCTTGCGTCACTTTCTTTCGTGGGATGCAGCCGAGCTGGAGGTCCCTTCCGGAAGGACCTTAAGTACTTCGCGGGTCCTGGATCGCCGCCGCGGTGGACGAGTCAGGCAACCGGGGCGGGGATGTGCGTCTCGTCTTCGCGTGGGTGGCCGATGGGCGCGGCCCGTCGTGTCGTGGTGGCCACGAGCAGTCCTATCGGCAGCAGTGCTGACCCGGTCAGGACCGCTCCGAGCGTGGCGGGCCCTACGAGGCTCCACGAGGTCGAGATGGTGGCGCCGGCCAGGGCGGATCCGGCGGCGGTGCCGAGGTTGAACGCTGAGGTGGCCAGCGACGAGGCCAGCGTCGAGCCGTGGCCGGCGTGGCGCAGGGTCTGGGCGATCAGCACCGGGTTCGCCCCGAGCCCGGAAGCACCGAGTACTACGACCAGCACGACTACGCTCGTCGAGTGGGTCGAGGTGAGTGCGAGGAGTACCAGCAACAACGCGGTCAGCGTGACTGCTCCGGCGACGGTGGCCAATGGGTGGCGGTCGCCAAGACGGCCGCCGAGAGCCGTGCCCGCCAGCGCGCCGATCCCGAACCCGACCAGTACCAGGGGCACAAGCCCGGCCGGGATGCCGGCGCGGTCGGTGAGCAGCGGGCTGATGTAACTGTAGGCACCGAGGAACCCGGCCTGGGCGAGCACGGTCGCGCCCAGCACGACCCACACTCGCCACGGCTGCAGCGCGGACATCTCGCCGCGGACCGATACCTCTGCGTGGCGGTTGCCGAGGGCGGCCGGAGCGAATCGCAGTACTGCCCCGATGGCCAGTAGCGACAGGACGGCCAGCATCCAGAACGGGCCTCGCCAACCGGTGAACTGGCCGGCGAAGGTGCCCAGTGGCACCCCGGCGACCACGGCCAGGCTCAGCCCGCCCGACATCACCGCCAGCGCCCGCGCGCTCGCCCCGGGCCCGGCGACGGTGGTGGCCACCACGGCACCGGTCGCCCAGAACGTCCCGGTGGCCAGGGCGGTGAGCACCCGGGAGGCGGTTACGATGGCGAACGAATCGCTCAGCGCCGCGACGACGTGCCCCGCGGCGAACACCGCCAGCGCCCCCACCAGCGTCGCCCGCGGGGGTAGACGCAGCGTGGCCAGCGCCATCGTCGGTGGTCCGATGATCATTTCCGACGGCGAACGCGGTGACCAGAAGCCCTGCGCGGGCGATGTCCACTCCGAGGTCAGCGGCGGCCTCGGGCAGCAAGCCAGCGATCATGAACTCGGTGGTGCCCATCAGGAAGATGCCCGCGGCGATCACGTAGACCACCCGAGGCAGCCGCGTGGTGGACGTGTTCTTGGCACCTCGCAAGGACGTCGTCACCGTCTCGGTCCTTTCCAGATCGCTCTGTCCATCGCGGCCGTCCTGCGGTAGGCCCCTCGATGTTCGACACCGCCATGCAACGCCGTATGTCGGGAATGTGGGAGGCGACGGTCAGGGGGGTGCTGGCAGTACCCCCCTCGCTGAACCTGGCAAGTAGCGGTCCGGGCGTCGTAGCGTCAAGGGCATGGGCAACCAGAACCACGCGGAGATCGGTGAGTTCCTGGCCTCGCGACGGGCCCGGATCACCCCCGACCAGGTCGGGCTGCCGGTCTACGACGCCGCCAAGCGCCGCGTCCCCGGACTGCGCCGCCAAGAGGTCGCCACCCTGGCCGGGCTCTCGGTCGACTACTACACCCAAATCGAGCGCGGAAAAGTCCACGGCGTCTCCGAATCCGTACTCGACGCCCTCGCCCGCGCCCTGCAGCTCGACCAGGCCGAACGCGCCCACCTGTTCGACCTGCACCGCAGCGCCACCACCAGCCGCCAGCGGTCCCGGCCCCGCCGCACCAAGACCATCCGACCCATGGTGCAGCGCATGCTCGACGCCATGACCGTGCCCGCGTTCGTGCGTAACGCCCGCCAGGACTTCGTATGCGGCAACCAGCTGGCCTACGCCTTCTACTCCCCGCTGTACCCCGACCCGCTGCGTCCCGACCCCAGCCAACCGGTCAACTTCCTCCGGTTCTGCTTCCTCGATCCCCGAGCGCGGGAGTTCTACCCCGACTGGCAATGGATGGCCGACAGCGCGGTCAACCTGCTACGCACCGACGCCGGGCGCGACCCCTACGACCGGGACATCTCCGACCTGGTCGGCGAGCTGTCCACCCGCAGCGACGAGTTCCGGGTGCGTTGGGCCAAGCACAATGTGCGCCTGCACTACACCGGCACCAAATGCTTCCACCACCCCGTGGTCGGCGACATCGAGGTCACCTACGAAACGATGCCGCTTCCCGCCGACCCCGGCCTGGTCCTGACCATCTACAGCCCCGAACCCGGCACCCCCTCCTCCGACGCCATAACCCTCCTCGCCACCTGGGCCACCACCTACCCCGGCGACACCTCACCCACGGCCACTCGTGATCAGGTCGTCCACAACCACGGCGAGCAGTCGCCACCCCAGCGCCTCGAGCATGGACGGCCCGCGTCCTCGTCACCGCAGCGGCGCGAGTCCGACTCCTGACGATGAGACGCTGCGCGTCGGTGATCCGAGGCATGAGCGCAGCCGGAAGTCAGATCCACCCCACGACAACCTGCGGGTCGATGAAGGCGAGGTAGCTCACGACCGCCGCAAGCGAGAATGGCAGCAACCGCTTCGGGAACAACGCCATAAACGCCAGATGCATCGCGATCCCGAGACCCACAGCAACCGCCGTCGTGGCCGTGACCACCAGCAGGATAGGCAGCACCGCCTCGAGGCAAACGGTCGCGACGGCCGACGGCTGCCAGCGCCTGCGCACGATGTCCGGCGGGTCCAACGCCAAGAACCGCATCACTGCTCGGGGGTAACGATACTCCCGGTACGGCATCTCGCCCGCTATCAGCGCGTAATGCTCAGCCGTCTTCTGCAACACGTCACCGCGCATGAACTGCGGTGACTGCAGCTTGAACCGCACGCTGCCCCAGTACATGCAGACGACTACGACGGCGAGCAGAATAAGCGGCACCGGACTCGTCGTATCCGTTCGGCACGACGCGGAATCGCTGACCGTCCACACCGAGGCATGCGGCGCACACGAATAGGAACTGCGTGTGGAATTTGCGGTCGAAGGTGAACTCAAAGGCGCACCACAGGGCGACGAGGGCCGCCGCCGCGCTCGCTTCGATTCCCGCCATCACGAGTACTGCGGCGACGAGTCGACTGACGTAAAACCACTTGTAAGCTAGCGGGCTGAGCAGCAGCTTCGCGTGCCGTTTCAGTCGTTCATAGCGCCAGCGCACGAAGGTGCCCTTGTCGAAGTAGTGCAGACCGCCCCAGCGCGCGTCCCAACCGAATTTCCATACGAAGGCGGCGCCAAAGCCCAGGCGCAGCAGCGCTGTGCTGGCGACCGGCACCGGTAATAAACCATGGGCCAGACTATGCAGGATCCACATGGTTCCGGGTTACTCGTATGGCGCGGTAGCCGTCGGTGTCCGCGACAACACCCTCGCCGGATACTGTGAGCCCCCGGACCTCGCCGAGGTAGTCGAGGTATTCGCTCAGTGCAGGGATGCCGCCACCGTAGTCGATATGGATCATGTCGCGCCACGGCGTAACCGGTGCTCCGGTCGCGTCGTCGTGCAGCTTGACGCGGGCAAACGCCACGCTATTGTACATCGGCCACGAAAGGAAACTTCCTGCCTTCTGGAAGAATGCCTGCCGGACCGACCACACCACGGCGAGGAATAGCCACACATATCCGATGTACTGCACCTCTCACTCCCCCTTTACCCACGTCGCGGAGACGGTTTTATGTCGGCGGGCGGCGCCCAACGACACCACCCACCCGAGCGCGACGATGGCGAGGATCACCAGGCACGCGCCGACGGATGCCCCAAGACCGAACAGCGCCGTGAAAAGGCCGTACATTGCGAGGTTGGCGAATAGCGTCACCTGGTTAGCCCAACCCCAGAGACCCTGCACGTCGACGCCGTCCTCCTCGGCACGGGCCGCAATCAGGTGGCGGATGGCACCCGACGCGAAGGTCGACCCGGCGCCGGCGAGCAGAAAGCCGATGGCGGGCAAGACGCTGAGCGGGACGACCCACAACACCAGGCCAAGGAGATACGCGCCGGCCGACAGCCCGAGCGGCGGCAATTTAGCAGGTGTGACCAGCGTGAACACGAAGCTGATCAGGCCGCCAAGGCCATACATCGACAGCGCGATCCCGAAGCCCGTGGAGTCATACATCAGCCAGTTGTCGAAGGTGGGCAGCTCAACGGAGTTCAAAGCCGCGCCCAGCAACACGAACGCGAACCACGTGCCGAGCGGCCGGATGAGCCCCGAGCCGGCACCCTGCGGCCAAACCAGGTGGCGGATCAGCCCTGGCCGCGACGCCAACTGCGATCCGCCTACCGCGGGTTGGGGGGCATCCGGACAAGATTAATCAGCATCGAGGCGATCACGAACGTCGCGGCGTCGACGACGAACAGCCAGCCGATCCCGGCGACGTCCGCGAGCACACCTCCGATCGCCGGCGAGATCACCAGCGACAGCGAGCCCGCGCCGCTCACGGCGGTCAGCACCGCCTTGCGGCGATCCGGATGGGTCCCGTTGATGGCGACTGTGTAGAAGAGCGGATTGGATACTGCTCGGAGCAGAGCGCTGACCGCCACATAGACGTAGATGATGATGAGATGATCGTTAAGCGCAGACATCGAGATGGTCATGGCTGCCAGCACGATCTGCAGCGCAATCCAGGCCTGCTTCGTCATGGTCCGCGGCACCCGGTCGGACAATGACCGTGCGGCGATCAACGCGGGCACGGTCTGGGCGAGGAAGACGGCGGCGCTCGACGCCGAACCGTGCTGCGCTTGGACATGCACGATGATGGCGAGGAACGTGAACCAGTTGCCGAGCTGATTAATCAGCGCGGTGACGACGATCAGCCGTTCGCCTCTGGAAGCCGCGGGCTGAACCGTGCTCATGCCGCACCTCCCTACGGCACCACCGGCTGTCATGCGTCGCCACGCGGGGTCACGAAGCCGGTGATCGTCGAGCGCGGCCGGTCGCCCGCTGTCCAGTCAACACGCTCGATGGCGTGGAAAGTATCGGACCGGAATAGTACGAGCCGGTTCGGCGTCGGCACGATGTCGATCGCGTTGCGTCCCTGGTCGACCAGCATGCGGCCTACATCGGCGGCCGCGGCCGTGCCACGTCGTGTCTGCGCATCGACGATGTCCGAGGCCGCCACGTCCACGATCTTCAGCGAGCCACCCCAGCTGGCGCTCCACGACTCATGCGTGAACAGCACGAAGGCACCGGCGCGACTGTTGCCGCTGTCGTTGTGCCAGCCGAGCCGACCGCCCGTCAGGTATTTCCACGCGGTGAACGAGACAGTGTCCCAGGACTCACCTTGCAGGCCGAAGATCTCAGTTGCGTCGGCGATGTGCCGGAACACCGCGGTAGGCCGCCGGCGACCACTCGTCCGGACAGCCCGACGCGCAGGTGATCGTCGTACCTGCGGCGCGGTAGGCCCGCCCGTCCAACGGCTCGTCGATGGAACTGGCTACGCTCTCGAAGCGGGCGCGACGCATCAGCTTGACGCAGGCGGAGAACACCGCGTCGGGCAGGCAGTCGTCGATGACCCGGAAGCGGTCGCCGTCGATCGTCGTCATGGCGTTGCCCCCTGCGACGTTGCCGGCGCGAAGTGACAGTCCTCGAAGACAGCGTCCTCGACAAATATGGACTTGAGGTTCGCGCCCTCAAACGAGCAGCGGCGTAGCACCGCGCCCTTCATGTCGGCAGCGCCCAGGTCGCTGCGTCGGAAGTCGACCATGTCGCCGCGGACGTTGCGGAAGTTCACGGCAAACGCGCGTGCCCGTTCGAACGTAGCGTTGCCGAGTTCGGCTCCGCTGAGATCCGATCGGGACACGTCAGCCCCGCAGAGGTCGGCACCGGTCAGGTTCGCCCGGCACAGGCGGGCTCCGCGTAGGTCGGCGCGGGCAAGGTCAGCACCGGACATGTCGAGTGGCAACCCGCACTCCCGGATCACCTGCCAGCCATCGACGATCGCCGACCGCTCGTAACCGGCGTCGCGCCAGACATAGACCACCAGCGTCCGGAGGCCTAGCCCGTCACGCGAGGCCGCACCGAGGTCTGCGTGCAGAACCTGCGCCGCGGCAGGCTCGTCGAGGACATGCCGGCCGCCCATGAGGTGGGAGGTGCCTGCGTGAGGCCATCGCTGCCGACGAGATCCCCGGTCCACGCATCCTCGCCGCGACGGCCCCGCTGACCCTGCCCAACGGACACTGTTGGTTTCTCGGCGGCCAGGTCGACGGCCCCGAGGAAATCCGCGCCCAGATCGAGCGCAACGCCGCCGCCGGCGCCGACCTGATCAAGATCATGGTGTCCGGCGGGAGCATCACCCCTGGAGGCGCCCACATGTGGGAGTCACAGTTCGACACCGACGACCTGAAAATCGCCGTGCAGGCGGCGCACCGGCTCGGGCTACCTGTCGCCGCGCACGCCCACGGGCTAGGCAGCATCCGCTCCGCGATCGACGCCCGAGTGGACACCATCGAGCACTGCACCTGGCGCCAGCCGCCTCGGCGAGCAACGCGCCAAGGACATCATCGGGCGGGTGCGCTGGATGAACGACCGAGGGGTACGCATGATCATCGGCACCAACGCCGGGCTCAGCCCCTTCACCGACACCGCCGCCGCCCTCGAAGGCCTCGCTGACTGGGGATTATCTGCCAGCGAGATCTTCGAGATCGCCACCACAAAGACCGCCCAAGCCGTCGGACTGCCCACCACCGGCCGGATCGCCCCCGGCTACAGCGCCGACATCATCGTCGCCCATGGCGACCCACTCGACGACCTCACACGCCTGCGAGACCTCCACCTGGTGATGACACGAGGCCGTGCGCACATTCCGGCAACCCGCGTCGCACTACGCAAAGACGTCAAAACCTAGTGCCGCTGCCTGAAACAGGTTTGCACGCTGGGAGGATTACAGCTCATCTCCGAAAGGCGGCAGCACAAG
>JAVXWL010000152.1:0-8033 GCA_032230565.1 Pseudonocardiales bacterium
ATCGAAGCGCTGAGCTACCTGTCCACGCTGGGTTCACACCGGGTGTCCACCGATGCGCCCCTGGTGCGCCACGGCGCCCAGCGGGCCATCGTGCGCACCGCGGTGGTGCACGCCGGCCGGGAGCTGACCGTGGAGCTGGAGATCGCTCCCGGACGAGCCAACCGAGCCCGGCTCAACAGGTCCCCCGTGCCGCGACCCCGGGAGGTTCTCGGAGTGCTGCGCACTGTGCTGTTCGCCCCGGAGGACCTGGCACTGGTCCGAGGTGACCCTGGGCAGCGCCGCCGGTTCCTCGACGATCTGCTGGTGCTGCGTGCGCCCCGGCTGGCCGGCGTCCAAGCTGACTACGACAAGGTGCTGCGCCAGCGCGTCGCGTTGCTGAAGTCCGCTGGCGCGACCCGGCGGACCGGTGCCGGGGCGGCTGATCTGCGGACTTTGGACGTCTGGGATGGTCACCTCGCCCGGCATGGCGCGGAGCTGCTCGGGGCCCGGCTGGACCTGCTCGTCGAGCTGACGCCTTATGTGCGCGCGGCCTACCGTGCGGTGGCCCCAGAGTCCGCTACGGCCGAGCTCGAGTACCGCAGCAGCTTGGGTGACGCGTTGCCGGCGGCGGTGCAGGAGACCGGCAAGGCCGATATCGACCTGCTGGAGGCAGCGCTGCTCGCCGAGCTGGCCCGGCTGCGCAGCGCCGAAGTGGAGCGCGGGGTATGCCTGGTCGGGCCGCACCGCGATGACCTGGAGCTGCGCCTGGGCGGTCTGCCGGCCAAGGGCTATGCCAGCCACGGTGAGTTGTGGTCATTCGCGTTGGCCTTGCGGCTGGGCAGCTACCAGTTGTTGCGTTGCGGTGGCGCCGAGCCGGTGCTCTTGCTCGACGATGTCTTCGCTGAGCTGGATACCCGCCGGCGGGCCCGGCTGGCCGAGGTCGCGCTGGCTGCCGAGCAGGTACTGGTCACCGCCGCGGTGCCGGCCGATGTGCCCGAGGAACTTCAGGGAATCCGGTTCGACGTGCACGGAGGGCAGGTACGGCGTGCGCGATGAACAGACCCCAGCGGGGGATAAACCTGTGGATAATGTGGACAAGTCGATGTTTGATGGACCTTCGAGCCCATCTCAGACCCCGTCTGGTCAGCCAAAAGGCGCCGACATTGCCCGCGCCGCGCTGGAAGCCGCGCGTGCCGCCCAACGTAACCCAACCGGTCCGGGCGAAGTCCGGAACAAGCCCGGCGCCCCCCGCGGTGCACCCCGGCGACGCCGCGGCTGGTCCGGTGCGCGGCCCGATGACCGGGACCCGCAGCCGCTGGGCCGGCTGGCGTCACGGCTGGTTGCAGACCGCGGTTGGGTAGACCGGGTCTCGGCCGGTGTGGTGTTTGCGCGGTGGGCGCAGCTGGTGGGTGCCGACCTCGCCGAGCACGCCGAGCCGGTGTCGCTGAAGGACGGCGAGCTGACCGTGCGGGCCAGCTCTACGGCGTGGGCCACCCAACTCCGGTTGCTGCAACGGCAGCTGATCGCCCGGATCACCGCCGGCGTCGGGCCCGGCGTCGTGACCCGGCTGCGGGTGCACGGGCCGGCGGCGCCGAGCTGGGTGCACGGCTCGAGACACGTCCGCGGCCGCGGCCCCCGGGACACCTACGGCTGAACCCGAGCCCCTGGTGCCACTCAGAGCCCAGCAGAAAGCCCAAGCCTGGTTCGGGGACGCCCGGACCTGCGCCGACACGAAATAGCCGCGCTGTGACGAAGTCAGGGGTGTCCCTGACCCTCTTCTGTCAGACCGGGCCAGTAGAATCGATCGAGGACACTCTGCATCGCACCGGCAAGGAGATACCGACGACCGTGGCCCCTAAGAAGAACGACTACAGCGCGTCGTCCATCACTGTCCTCGAGGGGCTCGAAGCCGTCCGCAAGCGTCCCGGCATGTACATCGGATCTACCGGCGAGCGCGGCCTGCACCACCTGGTCTGGGAAGTCGTCGACAACGCCGTCGACGAGGCGATGGCGGGCTACGCCGCCAGGGTCGAGGTCATCCTGCTCGCCGACGGCGGGGTGCGGGTCTCCGACGACGGTCGGGGCATCCCGGTGGACATGCACCCGGTGGAGAAGCGGCCCGCACTGGAGCTCGTGCTCACCACCCTGCACTCCGGTGGCAAGTTCGACGGCGAATCCTATGCCGTCTCCGGTGGTCTGCATGGCGTCGGCGTGAGTGTGGTCAATGCACTGGCCAGCGCGCTGGAGGTGGAGATCAAGCGCGACGGTTTCGTGTGGCGGCAGCGCTACGAGTACTCGAAACCGGCGTACCCGCTGCGCAAGGGTGAACCGACCCGCAAGACCGGCACGACGCTGACCTACTGGGCTGATCCGGAGATCTTCGAGACCACCGTCTACAACGCTGAGACGGTGGCGCGGCGGCTGCAGGAGATGGCCTTTCTCAACAAGGGCTTGACCATCGTGCTGCGCGACCAACGGGTCAACGGCAGCAACGAGACCGAAGACGCCGAAGGTCAGACCGCTCAGGTCAAGGAGCGCACCTTCCACTACCCCGGTGGGTTGGAAGATTTCGTCAAGCACCTCAATAACTCCAAGGACCCCATCCACCGCAAAGTGATCGGCTTCGAGGCCAGCGGTGAAGGCATGCAGATCGAAGTCGCGATGCAGTGGAACGCCGGGTACACCGAGTCGGTCTACACCTTCGCCAACACGATCAACACCCACGAGGGTGGCACCCACGAGGAAGGCTTCCGCTCCGCGCTCACCTCGGTGATCAACCGTTACGCGCGGGACAAGAAGCTGCTCAAGGACAAGGACGCCCCGCTCACCGGCGACGACGTGCGTGAGGGTCTTGCCGCCATCGTGTCCGTCAAGCTCAAGGAACCGC
Organism: Pseudonocardiales bacterium; assembly: GCA_032230565.1. GTDB lineage: Bacteria > Actinomycetota > Actinomycetes > Mycobacteriales > Pseudonocardiaceae. The sequence continues at coordinate 2,867 of JAVXWL010000152.1, forward strand.
AGTTCGAAGGCCAGACCAAGACCAAGCTAGGCAACACCGAGGCCAAATCGTTCGTCCAGCGGACCTGCAACGAATGGCTGATCGACTGGTTGGAGCGCAACCCCGCCGAGGCTAAAACGATCATCAACAAGGCGATCTCGTCGTCGCAGGCGCGGATGGCGGCCCGGCGGGCTCGCGAGCTGGTGCGCCGCAAGTCGGCCGGTGATCTGGGTGGTCTGCCGGGCAAGCTGTCTGACTGCCGCTCCACCGACCCGTCGCGCAGCGAGGTGTTCATCGTCGAGGGTGACTCGGCGGGTGGCTCGGCGAAGTCCGGCCGGGACTCGCTGTACCAGGCGATCCTGCCGATCCGCGGTAAGATCATCAACGTCGAGAAGGCCCGGCTGGATCGGGTGTTGAAGAACACCGAAGTCCAGGCTCTGATCACCGCGTTGGGCACCGGAATCCACGACGAGTTCGACCTCGCGAAGTTGCGCTACCACAAAGTCGTGCTGATGGCCGACGCCGATGTCGACGGCCAGCACATCCGTACCCTGCTGCTGACGCTGCTGTTTCGGTTCATGCGCCCACTGGTCGAGCACGGGCACGTGTTTCTCGCCCAGCCGCCGCTGTACAAGATCAAGTGGCCGCGTGCGCAGGCGCAGTACGCCTACTCCGACCGGGAACGCGACGGGCTGATCGAAGCGGGTCAGGCCGAGGGCCGCAAGCTCCCCAAGGACGATGCGATCCAGCGCTACAAGGGCCTCGGCGAGATGAGCGCCAAGGAGCTGTGGGAGACCACGATGGATCCGGCCAACCGGGTCCTGCTGCAAGTCACTCTCGACGACGCGGCCACGGCCGATGAGCTGTTCAGCGTCCTGATGGGCGAGGACGTCGAATCCCGCCGCTCATTTATCACCCGCAATGCCAAGGACGTTCGCTTCCTCGACGTCTAGCCAGTCGGGCAAAACCGCCATTCAGCTCCGAAGAGCGCCCAGATAGCGTCCCAGAACCGCGTTTCGGCTCCGAATTGCGTGCGAACCCTGCGATGAGGGCTTGAGTACGATCTAATAAGGTCGCACGATGCCGGTACGGGGCAGCATTCACACGATCAAGGTGTCGCTGCGGTACATGAGGCCGCCAATCTGGCGACGCCTGCAGGTGCCCTCGACCACGAGCTTGGCCGAGCTGCACGACATCATCCAGACCTCGATGGGTTGGTGTGACTGCCACTTGCATCAATTCGAGGTCAACGGGGTGCACTACGCCGACACCGAGCACATGCTCGAGGACACCACCGACGAGGCGCGCCGCACGCTGGCGCCGATGCAACCTGGCGACCGGCTCGCCTACTGGTACGACTTTGGCGATGACTGGTGGCACGACATCGTCATCGAGTCAGTCGATCGGGCCGACCCGGCGCTGACGTACCCGCACTGTGTGACCGGCCGCCGCGCCGGACCGCCCGAAGACAGTGGTGGCCCGTGGGGTTTCGTCGAGCTGATGCGTGCCTTGGGTGATGAGAAGCACCCAGAACACGAGATGTACCGCAACTGGATGGAGCAGATCGGCGAGGTCGGCTACCACCCGGAGCGCTTCGATCTCGATGCGATCAACGAAGCGCTCGCCCGACTCAGCGCTGTAGCACTGCAACGCTAACCCGAGTCACGCCTCGACCCGATCGACCAGCTCGCCAGCCCCGCGCGTCCGGCCGGAGGCCACCCTGGGTGACCGGTAGACTGGCTAGGTTAGGCGCACGTCTATGGCCCCGAAAGTGGGCACTGAAGGGAACCAAGCTTCGTGACCGAGATCATCCTGCCGCCGGACGGAGACCGCGTCGAGCCGGTCGACATCCAGCAGGAGATGCAGCGTTCCTACATCGACTACGCGATGAGCGTGATCGTCGGCCGTGCGCTGCCAGACGTTCGTGACGGGCTCAAACCGGTGCACCGGCGGGTGCTGTACTCGATGTACGACTCCGGCTTCCGCGCCGACCGGGGCCCGGTGAAGTGCGCTCGGGTCGTCGGCGACGTGATGGGTAACTACCACCCGCACGGTGACAGCGCGATCTACGACACGCTGGTGCGGATGGCCCAGCCGTGGTCAATGCGCTACCCGCTGGTCGACGGCCAAGGCAACTTCGGCTCCCCAGGCAACGATCCCCCAGCGGCGATGAGATATACCGAGTGCCGGCTCACGCCGCTGGCGCAGGAGATGCTGCGCGACATCGACAAGGAAACCGTCGACTTCGAGCCGAACTACGACGGTCGCACCGAGATGCCCACGGTGTTGCCGTCCCGGGTACCCAACCTGCTGGTCAACGGTAGCTCGGGAATCGCGGTGGGGATGGCGACGAACATCCCGCCGCACAACCTGCGCGAGGTTGGCGCGGGTGTGGTCTACCTGCTGGAAAACCCCGACGTCGACGACGACACGCTGCTCGACGCGCTCATCGAGCGGATCAAGGGTCCGGACTTTCCCACCCATGGCTTGATCGTGGGCACCGATGGTATCGCCGACGCCTACCGCACCGGTCGCGGTTCGATCCGGATGCGCGGTGTGGTGGAGGTCGAGGAGGACAGCAGGGGTCGAACCACACTGGTGATCAGCGAACTGCCCTATCAGGTCAACCCGGACAACTTCATCGAGGCGATCGCGGCGCTGTCCCGAGACGGCCGGATCGCGGGGATCGCCGAGATCAACGACGAGTCCAGCGACCGTATCGGCATGCGTATCGTGATCACGCTCAAGCGCGACGCGGTCGCCAAGGTGGTGCTCAACAACCTCTACAAGCACACCCAGCTGCAGCACACGTTCGGTGTGAACATGCTGGCGATCGTCGAGGGCGTGCCGCGCACACTGCGGCTTGACCAAGTGATCCGGCACTACGTGCGTCACCAGCTCGACGTCGTCGTCCGGCGGACCCGGTACCTGCTGCGCAAGGCCGAGGAGCGCGCGCATCTGTTGCGCGGTCTGGTCAAGGCACTCGACATGCTCGACGAGGTGATCGCGCTGATCCGCCGGTCGCCCACGGTGGACGATGCGCGCACCGGCCTGATGGCGCTACTCGACGTCGATGAGATCCAGGCGAACTACATCCTGGAGACCCAGCTGCGGCGCCTTGCCGCGATGGAGCGGCAGCGGGTCGTCGAGGATCTCGCCGAGCTGGAGCGGGAGATCGCCGACTACCTTGACATCCTGGACAAGCCCGAGCGGCAGCGTCAGATCGTATGCGACGAGCTAGGGGAGATGGTTGAGAAGTACGGCGACGACCGCCGTACCAGGATCACCGGTTACGACGGGGATATGTCGACCGAAGACCTGATCGCCGTCGAGGACGTCGTTGTCACCATCACCCGCACCGGCTACGCCAAGCGCACCCGCACCGATCTGTACCGAGCGCAGAAGCGCGGTGGCAAAGGTGTCATGGGCGCAGGGTTGAAAACCGACGACATCGTGGCGCACTTCTTCGTCTGCTCCACGCACGACTGGATCTTGTTCTTCACCAACAAGGGCCGGGTGTACCGGGCGAAGGCCTACGAGCTGCCTGAGGCCAACCGCAACGCCCGCGGCCAGCACGTGGCGAACCTGCTCGCCTTCCAGCCCGAGGAGCAGATCGCCCAGGTCATGCAGATCAAGGACTACACCGCCGCGCCGTATCTGGTGCTGGCTACCCGTGACGGTCTGGTCAAGAAGAGCAAGCTGACCGACTTCGACTCCAACCGCTCTGGCGGCCTGATCGGAATCAACCTGCGTGACGACGACGAGCTGGTCGGCGCGGTGTTGTGCGCCGCCGAAGACGACCTGCTGCTGGTCTCGGCGCAAGGCCAGTCGATCCGGTTCTCGGCTACCGATGAGGTGCTTCGGCCGATGGGGCGGGCCACCTCAGGCGTGCTCGGAATGCGTTTCAACGAGGGTGACGAGCTGCTGTCCATCGCGGTGGTCCAGAGCGGGCTCTTCCTCCTGGTCGCCACCGCAGGGGGTTATGCCAAACGGACCCCGATCGACGACTATCCGGTGCAGGGACGCGGCGGAAAAGGCGTGTTGACCCTTCAGTACGACCGCCGGCGTGGCAAGCTCGTCGGGGCACTCATCGTCGACATCGACGACGAGCTGTACGCCATCACCTCCAGTGGTGGGGTCATCCGAACCACCGCTAGGGAGGTGCGCAAGGCTGGCCGGCAGACCAAAGGGGTGCGGTTGATGAACCTCGGTGAGGGGGCGAGTCTGGTGGCTGTCGCACGAAACACCGAAGCGGCCGTCGACCCCGATGCGTGTGAAACGGGCACCACAGCTACCGGCACAGCAGACGCCGGCGGTGCACCGACGAAGGGTGAGTTGTGACCAAGCCGGAGAACGCCAGCGAGACGGAGTCACCCCCATCGCAGCGCCAGCGCAGTACCCAGGGCGATGGCGATCCGACGACTGTGGCGCTACAGGTGGAGACGGCGCCTGAACACCCCCGCGCCGCCGTCCGAGAGCAGGCCGGTCGCCAGCCAGGGGGCAGCCCGGCGTATGGCTTCTCGACGGGCGTTGGGCCGCCGGTCGCGGCTAGCGGGCCAGCGGGTCGAGCGGATTTCGCACCGTCCTCGGTGCGCGTCGGTGGCTATACGCCGCCAGAGCGGCTGGGGCCCGCCTCGCCGGGGCCCAACCAGTCACGCTCGGTCCGGGTTCCCCGACGGACGAGCCTGCAGCTGCAGCGACTCGATCCGTGGTCGGTACTGAAGATCTCACTGGTGCTGTCTGTCTGCGGGTTCCTGGTCTGGATGGTGGCCGTGGGGACGCTCTACGGAGTGCTTGCCGGGATGGGTGTCTGGGACCAGCTCAACGGCACCTATTCAGACCTCACCTCGGCCAACAACGCCCAAGGCGCCGGATCTGAGCTGATCAGCGGCGGTCGGGTCTTCGGGGTTTCGATGGTGATCGGCTTGGTGAACATCGTGCTGATGACCGCCCTGGCCACCGTTGGATCTCTGGTCTACAACATTGCCGCAGACTTAGTCGGCGGCATCGAGGTCACCTTGTCCGAACCGGACTGACTGCGGTCAGGCGGGTGTGGACCCGGTGGGGCTGTGCGGTAACCTTCGCCGGGTCGCCGGGGGCCTATAGCTCAGTCGGTTAGAGCGCATCCCTGATAAGGATGAGGTCGCTGGTTCAAGTCCAGCTAGGCCCACTGAAGACGTACCATCGT
>JAVXWL010000134.1:0-11914 GCA_032230565.1 Pseudonocardiales bacterium
CGACCTGGCAGCGCAACACCGTACAGACACTGACCAACCGGGGCGCTGACCGGGCGACCGCGTTGGCCGCCATGCTGCGCAGCTACATCGAACACATGCACTCCAACCAGCCAGTGCACACCTGGCCCGTGCCTGGGCTCTGACCACAAAGCCGGCAAGGAGGCTCGACCTGCAGTGTGTCCCCCGCCACCCACCGAGCCGGCCCGCGCGAGCACGGCCGCCAGGCCGTTCGTGATCCTTATACCGTCCCGGTCGGTGCGACCCTGAGCACCTTGTCGTCGTCCCCGTTGCTCGTCGTGACATAGAGGGCGCCGTCGTCCCCGGGGCGAACCGCGCGAAGCCGGCCATAGCTGCCATTGAGCTGCGGAAGCTGCCCGACCTCGGTCACTGCGCCATCTGCACCCACTCGCATGAGCAACAGTTTGGCGCCCTTCAGCGCGGCGACGGCGAGCAGGCCCTGCATGGCACCCCACTGCTTGCCGGTGATGAACGCGGCCCCGCAGATCGCTTCGGTGTCACTACCTGAGCTCCACACCGCGGGGACCGCGTCCGGGAAGCGCTGCTGGTCGGTCATCGGCACGCTCTCGTCGTAGCTGTGCTGGGTACCACCTCGGGACGGGTCCCAGCCGTAATTGCCTCCAGCACGCAGGATGTTGATTTCGTCGTTGACGTCTGGGCCGTGTTCGGCGCTGAAAAGCCGACCGGTTCCCGGCTGCACCGTCACGCCTTGGACGTTGCGGTTGCCGTAAGTGAATACGAGTCGTTCCGCGGCGTCCGGTGATTTGGCGAAGGGATTGTTGGGCGCGGGTCCGCCGGTGCTGAGGTCAATCCTGAGCACCTTGCCGCCGAGTCGGGCGCGGTCCTGGGGCACGTTGGCGGTCGCCGAGTCGCCGGTGCCCACGTAGAGATAGCCGTCGGGGCCGATGGTGGGGCGGCATCCAGAGTGCCTACCGGAGGAGTTCAAGGGGAAGCCGGCTGCCAGCGGGTCGGCCACCCGGCGAGCCCGCGCGCCATCGGGCGACAGTTCCCAGGTGATCAGCCGCACGTCCACCGGCCGGCCCCGCTCCTGGTGGGTCTGGCAGGTGGTGAACCGGCGACTCTTCGCGAAGTCGGGATGCACCACCAGCCCCATCAGGCCGCCCTCGCCTGCGACGTAGACGTCGCCGAGTTCGGCGGCGACGTCGGTGACCCGCGCGCCGGGCAGGGCCGAAGACAGCAGCCGGATTCGCGCCGAGCGCTCGGTGATCAGAGCCGAGCCGCCAGGGAGGAAACCGATGTCCCAAACATGCTCCAGTCCCGCGGCCACCACATCGACCCGGATCGCCGGTGCCGCCGGAGGCTGCGGTGCTCCTGCGGAACTTCCGGTCACTGGACCCTCGGCGGGAACTCCACCACCGATCGGGGCGCCCTGGCCGCCGGTCGAGCACCCAACGGCGAATCCAAGCAACACCAGCAATACGGGCAGACGAAGCATTGCGCGATCCTGCCGATGCGAAGGTAGACCGAAGGTGAAGGCAGTGGTATCCGGGAGCTCCATCAGCGCTGCACCACCGGGTCTGCCGCCGGTGGCCAGTCTGGCCGCTGCGGGACCGTCGCTCGTTGATGTTCAGGGTCGTCGCAGCTACCGCGATGACTAGTTTGCGTCGCCGGAGTCATCTTTAACAGCGGCGGCAGCACCTCGGCGTCGTCGTGCACTATCGATGATCGAGGAAAGGACTTCATCGCTATGACGACCACAGGCACAGCTGGCGTCGACAACCGCACTTCGACCATCTCCGTCGCTCGTGACCTCGTGGCGCTCCTGGCCCGCATCGGGCTCGGGGTGCTGATGGTGGCGCACGCCAAGCTGGAGTACGACTTCGCCGGCGGCAGCATCGCCGGGGTGGGGGCGTTGTTCGGGAAGTCTGGCATCCCGCTGGCGGCGATCGCTGGGCCGGCGAACCTGCTATTCGAGTTCGTCGGCGGTGCCGCGATGATTCTTGGACTGGCGGTGCTTCCAGTCGGGGTCCTGATGGCGCTGAACATGTTGGGCGCCTGGATTTTCGTGCACCACGGTGGCCTCTACGCGCTCGACCAGACCGGCCCCGAGCTGGTCATCGCAATCGGATTGCTGAGCCTGGTGCTTGCCGTGTCGGGCTCTGGGCGGCTGGGGCTCGATCACCTCATCGTCCGACGTCGAGTCAGCACTGCATCAGTGGGACGGGGATGTCCGACAGCGAAGTGCGCGGTGACCACGCCTGAGGGTGCTTTCCCGGTGGCTCGACCCGATGCCATGCGCCAGCGGCACGGTAGGCAGGTTCAGCTAAGCCGATGGCCCTCATCCTGCCGGCTAACGGTGTGCCATCCGCGAGCGACAGTGAGAGGAGAAGATCAGTGACTGATGTCGTGCTGCCGTCCTTGATCGGTGACACGGAAAACCGGGGGAGAAACGATCATGGTGCGTTGGGCGGTCGCGTTCGCGTTGCTGATGGCGGCGGTATTCGCGCTGAGCTATGGGTATCACCTCGGCGCGGCATACATGGACCGGGTGCTTGCACGGTGAGCCACCCTAGGCGTCTTCACTTAACTGTCTGAGTTGTCGCGGGTGCGCCCGAACGGCCGATACCGCCAGCCGAGGGATTGAGTACCGTTACTTCTTAACTAAGCGCTATCTTCGCCTCCATGCCACCGGCTCAGGTGTCCACGATCAGGTAGCCGTATCAGTCGGCCGGGCTACTATCCCTTGGGGGATGTCTGATGATCGTTGTCAGGGGTAACGGCTCGCAAGACCACCTTTCCGATGATGCGGTGAACGAGCTGCGGACCAGGCTGAGAGGTCGGGTCGTGGTGGTCCCCGAAGACCCCGATGCCCGCACTGAGCCGGGGGATGCGCTTGACAGTTTTGATTGGAGGACACAATGCACGCAGTATTCGTCGAGGTCGACATCCAGGGCGACGTCTCGGTGGAAGAAGCGCGGAAGCGTTTGCAAGAGGATGCAGCGCCGATGGTACGAGAGGCCGGTGCCCGCGCCGGATACTGGCTCGCCCCGCAGGGCGGCCGCGGCATCTCGGTAGTCGTCTTCGACTCTCAAGACGAGGCGGAAAAGATGGCCGACCAGATGCACGTGGGGCAAGCCCCGCGCAACGCACCGCCGGGTGTCACCTTCCGTACCGTTGAGGTTCGGGAAATCCTCGCCAGCCTGTAACAGCACCCCTGCGCGCCGCCGCCGGGCTGCGCCTGTTGGGGCGGCCCGGCACCAAGTGCGGACGGCTGTGCGTCCATCATCAGCCGCGTCCCCGATCGATCAGCCGCGACAGCACGATGACGCTTTCGGTGTGGTCGACGTTCGGCTCGTGGCGAACCCGCTCCATGGCCTCCTCCAGGTGCCTGATGTCGGCGGCCAGCATGTGCAGCAAGGCGTCGGCCGCACCTGAAACGGTGCACGCACCGACCACCTCCGGCACCCGCTCCAGGCTGCGCCGCAGGTCCTGCGGGGACACCGTGCCCTGGCAGTAAACCTCCACGTAGGCCTCGGTGGTCCAGCCCAGCGCCGACGGATCGACCACGACGGTGAAACCCCGGATCGCGCCGCTGGCACGCAGCCGATCCACCCGGCGCTTCGCTGCCGGCGCGGACAGGCCCACCTCGGCGCCGATCTCGGCATAGGTGGCGCGGCCGTCCCGGACCAGGCAGCCGATCACCCGGTGGTCGAGGGCATCCACGGGCACTCCTTCGTCACGATGATACGCAAGAATACGCCATAAGCAGGGCATGGGAACAACTTATAGCGCCTAAGCCTGCAACATACGTGTATTGCTTGCGTAACGTGGCGCACCTAACGTTGCGGTGTGACCGTCGTGCTGGAGTCCCCGACACCCCGCGCCGTCTTCGGCCGGGGCGCTCGCCTGCGCCGGTACCTGATGTGCCCACCCGAGTACTTCACCGTGGCCTACGCGATCAACCCGTGGATGGATGTCAGCCGGCCCATCGACACCACGCTGGCCTGGCAGCAGTGGGAGGCGCTGCGCCGGACCTACCTGGATCTGGGGCACACCGTGCAGGTCATCGCGCCGGTACCGGGCCTGCCCGACATGGTCTTCGCCGCCAACGGGGGGCTGGTCATCGACGGCACAGCGCTCAGCGCCCGGTTCGCCCACCCCGAACGGGCCGCCGAAGGCCCGGCCTACCTGGCCTGGCTGCGCTGCGCCGGGCTGCACTCGGCAACCGAAGCCGAACACGTCAACGAGGGAGAGGGCGACTTCCTGGTAATCGGTGGCCCGCACGGCATCGTGCTGGGCGGCACCGGGTTCCGCACCGCGCCCGCGGCACACGCCGAGGTCCAGGAGCTCTTCGGCCGTCCGGTGGTGTCGCTGCGGCTAGTTGACCCGCGCTTCTATCACCTGGACACCGCGCTCGCGGTGCTCGACGAGCACACCGTGGCCTACTACCCGGAGGCTTTCAGCCCGGGCAGCCGCGCGGTGCTGCGCAGGTTGTTCCCAGATGCGCTGCTGGCCGACGCGCGTGACGCCGCCGTGTTGGGACTCAACGCGGTCTCCGACGGCCGGCATGTGGTGCTCGCCGAGCAGGCCACCGGGTTGGCGGCGCAGCTGCGCGAGCGTGGCTACCAGCCGATCGGCGTCGACCTGTCCGAGCTGCTCAAGGCTGGCGGCGGAGCGAAGTGCTGCACCTTGGAGATCCGGGAATGAGCCTGCTCGCCGACGCCGACGCCGACGCCAGCTCGCCAGGGGTGGCCGATCACCTCCGTCTGACCGACGCGCACACCGCGCACAACTACGCCCCGCTACCGGTGGTGATCGCCGCTGCCGAGGGCGTCTGGGTCACCGACGTCGCCGGCAACCGGTACCTGGACTGCCTGTCGGCGTACTCGGCAGTGAACTTCGGGCACCGCAACGCGCGGGTCCTGGCCGCCGCCCAGGCGCAGCTGGACCGGGTCACGCTGACCAGCCGGGCGTTCGGCCACGACCAGCTCGGCCCGTTCTGCGCCGAGCTCGCCGAGCTGGTCGGCAAGCAGCTGGTGCTGCCGATGAACACCGGTGCGGAGGCGGTGGAAAGCGCTATCAAGGTCGCCCGCAAGTGGGGCTACCAGGTCAAGGGGGTGCCGGACGGCCAGGCCATCATCATCGTCGCAGGCGGGAACTTCCACGGCCGCACCACCACGATCGTCAGCTTCTCCGACGACCCGGACGCCCGCGCCGACTTCGGCCCGTACACCCCTGGGTTCCGTACGGTGCCCTACGGCGACGCGGCCGCACTGGCCGACGCGATCGACGAGCACACCGTGGCGGTGCTGCTGGAACCGGTGCAGGGCGAGGCCGGCGTCATCCTGCCGCCGCCCGGCTACCTGGCCCGGGTGCGCGAGCTGTGCACCCGCGACAACGTGCTGTTCGTCGCCGATGAGATCCAGTCCGGGCTGGCCCGCACCGGCCGGACACTGGCCTGCGAGCACTACGGCGTGGTGCCGGACATGTATCTGCTCGGCAAGGCTCTGGGCGGCGGGGTGGTGCCGGTGTCCGCCGTAGTCGCCGACCGAGACGTGCTGGGCGTGCTGCGCCCCGGCGAGCACGGTTCGACATTCGGCGGTAACCCGCTGGCCTGCGCGGTCGGCCGGGCCGTCGTCGCGATGCTGGGCACCGGGGAGTACCAGCAACGGGCCCGCCAGCTCGGCGAGCACCTGCACCGCGAGCTCGACGCGCTGGTCGGCCACGGCGTCACCGCCGTGCGCTGCCTCGGACTGTGGGCCGGGGTGGACATCGACCCGACCCTGGGTACCGGACGCGAAGTGTGCACACGGCTGCTAAAGCACGGCGTGCTCGCCAAGGAGACCCACGGCGCGACCATCCGGCTGGCGCCGCCGCTCGTCGTCGAACGCGACGAGCTGAGCTGGGCCGTCGCCGCATTGCACGCGGTGCTCACCGACATGAGCCGTGACGACGCCACCCCGAATTCTGCCTTCCTGGCGAGCTGACCAGGACTCTAGGCTCGGTGGAGGGAACGCAGCCAGGAGGGTGGTCGAGGCCGCCCGGGTCGCCGGCGTGACGGTCATGCACGCGCCTCAACACCTTCGCCAGCACCAATCTCGATCTCATCCTGCGCAACAAGGGATCACGACGATCGTTCGCGGCGGTTTCCTCACCAATTGCTGCGTCGAGTCGACCATGCGGACGGGCTACGAGCACGGTTACCAGGTGCTGACGCTCACCGACTGCACGGCAGCTAGCTCGCCCGAGCAGTACGATAACGCGATCGCCTACGACTTCCGAATGTTCTCGCAACCAACGACGTCGGAGGACTTCATCGGCGCGCTCCCCTGAATAGTTATCGGAGCTTTTCCAAAGTAGCCCGTGCGCCGTGCTCGTGCAGTGACGCCAGCGATGCCCGGTAGTGCGAGGTGAACCGCTCGTCATCGATCAGGTTGCCGAACAGCTCTCGATCCGCGATGAAGGCGAGCGGATTTTCGCGTTGGCGGCGAGCGTTCGCCATCAGGGTGTCCTTCAACCGGTCGACCACCTCGATCGGCTGGCCTTGCTCGTCTATTCCTTCTGCGTAACGTGCCCAACTGGCCACTACTGCGGCCGACCGTTTGATCTCACCTCCGGTGGCCAGGTTGTGCCGGACGACCGGCAGGAGCCATTTCGGCATCCGGTCGGAGCTCTCCGCGCACAGTCGCGCTACGGTGTCACGCACGTTTGGGTTGGAAAAGCGGGCGATCAGATTCTGCTTGTATTCCTGCAGGTCTATGCCGGGGACGGGCTGCAGAGTCGGCGTCGCCTCTTCGTCCATGTACGCCAGTAGGAAATGTTGGAACAGTGCGTCTTGGCACACCTCGTGCACCAGCCGGTATCCGGTGAGATAACCGAAATAGCACAGTGCTTGGTGGCTGGCGTTGAGCAGCCGCAGTTTCATCAGCTCGTAGGGTTCGACGTCGCTGACGAGTTGCACGCCAGCGTCCTCCCATGGCGGGCGACCGTTACCGAAGCCGTCTTCCAGCACCCATTGTGTGAAGGGCTCGCAGACTACCGGCCACTGATCGTCGATCCCGAACCGTCGGCTGATCTCGGCTTTGTCCTCGTCGGTGGTCACCGGCGTGATCCGGTCGACCATCGAGTTCGGGAACCGGACGTGCTGCTGCACCCAGGCACCGAGATCGGGTTCCCGCAGCGCGGCGAAGGCGACGAAGCTCTTCCTCGCGGCGTCACCGTTGCTCTGGATGTTGTCGCAGGACATCACGGTAAATGGCGGCAGGTCGCGCGCGCGCCGGCGGACCAGGGCCTCAGTGACCAACCCGAAAACCGTCTTCGGAACCGTTGCCGGCGTCAGGTCGTGTACGACGTCAGGGTTGCTCGCGTCGAACTCGCCGGTGACGGCGTGGAAGTTGTAGCCGCCCTCGGTCACCGTCAATGACACGATTCGGGTCTGCTCGTCGGCCAGCTTCTCGATGACCGCCTCCGGATTGTCCGGCGCGGACAGGTACTCCACAATCGAGCCGATCACCTGAGGCTCGAAAGAGCCGTCTGGATGTTTGACCACCAGCGTGTAAAGGCAATCCTGCGCCGCCATCGTGTCCCTCATCCGGCGATCGGATGGCAGCACGCCGACCCCGCAGATGCCCCAGTCCAGCGCTTTCCCGTCGCGCATCAGACGGTCGAGGTACATGGCTTGATGCGATCGATGGAACCCGCCTACGCCGAAATGCACGATGCCCGCACGCACCCTGTCGCGGTGATAGGTCGGGATCGGCACTGACGCGGGTAGCGACGGCAACGACTTCGCGTTGAGCGGCTGCAAGTGCGGTTTTTTCAACTGGGTAGCCGCTGAGCCGTGGTCACCGAGAAGAAGTGTCCCTTGCCGGGCTGAATACGCAGGTAGACGCGCTTCCCCTTGGCGGGCGTACGGTTCGGGTCGACCCGGGCGATAACCTGTCCTTTCCCGGTGGCGTCACTACCCGGCAGGTCCGAATGCCATCCGTGCAGGAACGCGTCCGAGCCGAGTTCCTCGACGACGGCGACGGTGACCGGAAAGGCCTCGGGGTCGTTCTCCGTCACCAGGTCGACGGACTCCGGGCGGAAGCCGACGACAACGCGGTCAGCGCCCTCCTCAGCCAGCGCGGTCAAGGTCTCGGTCGTCAGCCGGACCCGTGCCTGCCCGAACACCGCGTCCGTTCCGTCGAGCTTGAACTCCGCGATGTTCATCCCGGGAGAACCGATGAAACCGGCGACGAAAACGCTGGCCGGCTGTTGGTAGAGCCGCAGTGGCGTGTCACATTGTGCGAGGAGGCCCGCATTGAGCACCGCGACCCGGTCCCCCATGGTCATGGCTTCGACCTGATCGTGGGTGACATAGACAGTGGTCGTGGCCAGCCGGCGCTGCAGCGCGGCGATCTGGGTGCGGGTCTGAACTCGGAGCTTGGCGTCGAGGTTGGACAGCGGCTCGTCCATCAGGAACACCTGCGGGGAACGGACGATCGCGCGGCCCATGGCCACCCGCTGGCGCTGACCACCGGATAGCGCCTTGGGCTTGCGATCCAGAAAGGGCTCAAGGTCGAGGATCTTGGCCGCCTCGGCGACCCGGGCGGCGATCTCCTCCTTGCTCCGGCCGGCGATCTTTAACGCGAAGCCCATGTTCTGCGCCACCGTCATGTGTGGATACAGCGCGTAGCTCTGGAACACCATGGCGATATCGCGGTCCTTGGGCTTGAGGTGCGTGACGTCTCTGTCGCCGATGCGGATGTGGCCGTTATTGACCTCTTCGAGGCCGGCGAGCATGCGTAGGCTCGTCGACTTGCCGCAGCCGGAGGGCCCCACCAGGACGAGGAACTCCCCGTCGGCGACGTCGAGGTCGAGCGCGTCGACCGCGGGCCGGTCGGCGCCCGGGTAGATGCGACTTGCCTTGTCGTAGGTGACGGATGCCATCGAGTCTCCTTGAGTCAGCGGCGGTTGTCAGGTCTGGGGGTGGACCACGACCTTGACCGACCGCTGGTCGCGCCGGCCCGCCGTCAATGCCTCCTGCACCTGGTCGAGCCGGTAGGTGCCGGTGACCAGACGATCGAGGTCAATCCGTCCCGACGCGAGCAGCGCGATGGCCCTGGGCCAGGTTCCGGCGTAGCGGAACGTGCCGGTGAGCTCGAGCTCTCGCTCCTGGATCACCGACAGCGGCAGCAGGACCTCGTCACCACCCATGCCGACAAGCACCGCGCGACCAGCGCGGTCGAGCGCGCGGATCGCCTCGCCGATCGCTGGGAGGTGCCCGGAGCACTCGAGAAGCACCTCGGCTGGCCGGTGAAGGTCCGCGACACTCGTCTCCCGCGCGTCGATGACCGTCGTGGCACCCAGTTCCTCCGCGAGAGCGAGCCGTACCGGGTTGACATCGGACACGACGACCTCGGTCGCCCCGAAGGCGAGCGCCGCCGCAACGCTGACCAGCCCGATCGGTCCCGCGCCGGTGATGAGCACCCGGGAGCCGGCGGTGACGCGGCCCTTCATGCATGCCCAGATGCCGACCGAAAGTGGCTCGAGCAGGGCGGCGGCGTCATCGCCCACGCTGGCGGGCACCGGGTGGGCGAAGGCCTCGTGCACGACGACGTACTCGGCGAACGCGCCGTCCACCGGCGGGGTCCCGAAGAACCGCATGTTCGGGCAGAGGTTGTACCGCCCGGCTAGGCATTGCCCGCAGGTCAGGTCCGGAACTCCCGGCTCGATGGACACGCGGTCGCCGACGGCCAGCCTTGTGACGCCGGGCCCAAGCTCGGTCACCTCGCCCGCAGCCTCGTGACCCAACACCAGTGGTGCCTCGGCGACGAACCGGCCGATGCGCCCATGCTCGTAGTAGTGGGTGTCGGACCCGCATACCCCGACGGCGCGGACCCGGACGACGACCTGCCCCGGACCGGCCTGGGGAATGGGCCGTTCCTCGACGACGACGTCCCTCGGTGCGCGTAGTACGGCTGCTTTCATCTGCAGCTACTTCACGGCGCCGAGGGACAGACCCTGGACGAGTTTGTCCTGGGCCGCGAACCCCGCGATGATCACCGGCAGGGACACTACGAGGGCCGCGGCGCAGACCTTCGCGAGGAATAGACCCTGGCTGGTCACGAAGCCGGTGAGGAAGACCGGTGCGGTCTGCGCGACAGTCCCGGTGAGGACTCGGGCGAAGAGCAGTTCGTTCCAAGAGAAGATGAAGCAGATCAGAGACGTGGCCGCGATCCCCGGCAGGACGACCGGGGCCACGATCTCGCGCAGAGTCCGGATGAGGCCCGCGCCGTCCATGGAGGCGGCCTCGAGCATCTCGACTGGGACCTCGGCGAGGAACGAGCGCATCATCCAGACTGCGATCGGTAGGTTCATCGAGGTATACAGCACGATGAGCAGCCAGACATTGTCTAGCAGCCCGGCTTCCTGGGCGAACAGGTAGAGGGGCAGCAGACCCGCCACGACCGGCAGCATCTTGGTGGACAGGAAGAAGAACAAGACGTCGGTCCACTTCCGGACGGGTCGGATAGACAGTGCATAGGCCGCGGGGATGGCGAACACCAGCACCAGCACGGTGGACAGCACGCTGGCCGTCACCGAGTTGAGCAGCGGCGGCCAGGGACTCGCACCGCTGGAGGCACCGAAGAACTCCCGGTAGCCCTGCAAGGTCAGCGGTGCCGCGATCGACGGCGGGTTGGTGGCCGCAGCCGCCTCGGAGTGCAGGGACGTCAGGAGCATCCACAACACCGGCAGCACGAACAGGATGCCGATCAGCCACGCCACCGTTCCGAGGATCATCCCGCTGCGCGGTGGCCGGGTACGGCGTGGCGCGCCCTCGATCGTGCGGCTCGCGGGCACCGGTGCGGTGTCGGTGATGGAGGTCATCGGGAGGTCTCCTCACGGAACAGCGACGACACGGTCCGCAGCGCGAAGGTGGCGATGATGATGGTTCCGATCACCACGACGACCCCGGCGGCGGATGCTCGGCCATAGTCGTGGGCCTGGTAGAAGGTCTGGTAGATCGTGTAGGGCAGGTTGGCGGTGCCCAGCCCACCAGAGGTGATGGTGAAGACCGCATCGAAGTTCTGCACGATGTAGATAGACCCCAGCAGGGCGCCGAGCTCGAGGTACTGGCGCAAGTGCGGGAAGGTCATGTAGCGGAAGATCTGCCAGCCGCCGGCGCCGTCGATGCGGGCCGCTTCAATGACGTCCAGGGGTCGGCCCTGCAGGCCAGCGAGCAGGATGAGCATCATGAACGGGGTCCACTGCCAGATCAGGGCTGTCTCGACGGACAGCAGCGGCAGGTTCGAGATCCAGTCCGGCTGCGGTGGTCGGTCGGAGCCGAACAGCCGCCAGAGCGCGGTGATCATGCCGTTGAGCAGGCCGTACGACGGGTTGTAGAGGGCGTGCTTCCACAACAGCGCAGCGGCCACCGGAACGACGAGAAACGGCGTGATCATCATCGTCCGTACGGCGCCGCGCCCGACGAACTTCCGATCCAGCAGCAGCGCGATCACCAAGCCGAGGACCAGGCTCACGATCACCACCGTCACGGTGAGCAGCACCGTGGTGAAGATCGCATTGCGCATGTTGACGTCGGTCAGCACCCGCTTGTAGTTGGTGATACCGGCGAATCCGCGTTCGTCCGGGTAGTAGGCGTTCCAGTCCATGAACGAGACGATCAGCGTCACCACGAACGGCAGCTGGGTAACCACGATCGTGAAGATCAGGGCTGGTAGCAGGGGCGCCCTGCGTGCCCACTCCGCCGAGCGCCGCAGCACATCGTCACTTCGCGCCGTTGCCGCCGGGGTGATCATCGTGGCTCCCGGGAACGGTAGCGCTCGGCGACGTCATCGGCGAGCTGCTGTCCGCGTTCCAGCGCTGCGTCAACGGTGGTCTGGCCGGCGATCGCGGAGCTGACCCCCTGGGACACCTGCGTACCGAGGTC
>JAVXWL010000173.1:0-8118 GCA_032230565.1 Pseudonocardiales bacterium
AACCACCATCCTCGCTGCTTCGTCCTTGAATTCAGGTGTGTATTTCCTGCGCCGTTCTGGCATTCATCCCCTCCATTCCGGGACGGACCTTATTGGGTCCGCTATCCGGAATGTGGGAGGCACGCCAAGGTGGACTTGCCGCATTGTGTGGTGCCGCTGTCGTGGTGGCGATGGGATCCGGCCTCGTGGGGCCGGAGGTGGGTGTACCGCACTCGCCTTGAACCCTCGAGACAATCCGGGACCCCGAGGTCGGTGCTGCGGTTCGACGGTGTGCTCACGGGCGCGACCCTGTTCGTCGATGGGCGCTCGATCGGGGGGCACGTGGGTGGGTACCTCCCGTTCGAGTTCGAGCTCACCGGACTGCTGCGGCCGGGCGGCAGCGTGCTGGCGGTGGTGATGGACTGCCGGTGGGGACTGGACGTGCCCCCGTGTCGACCCAGGCCGTCGCGTCCGGAGTCCATCGACTTCTACCAGCCTGGGGGCATTACCGTGAGGTGACGTTGCAGCATCCGCCCCCGTGTTACGTCACGGACCTCTTCGCCCGACCGCTGGACGTGCTGACCACCTCACCCGGGTTGCGGGTGACCGGCGTGGTCGACGCAGCGAAACGATGTGACGCCGTGCAGGTGACAGTCCGCCTGTCTCGCGAGGGCGGGGAGTGTCTCGGGCAGGCGTCAACCGCGGTGAGCGTGCCAGGCCATGGCCGGTACCCCTTCGATGCATGGTCACCTTCGCCCTGACCGGCCCCGCCGTACTGATCGGGGATAACCCGCTAGACCTCACCGGCAATGGCGGAGTGGGCGCAGTGTGGCTTCGTACCCGCCCCGGCCAACGCGGCAGGATCACGCTGCGCGCCACCTACTCGCAGCTCGGCGCCCAGGCCCTCACCATCCACGTGACCTGAAGAATAGCCTCGCCCGCGGCGGACACGCTGCTGACCTGGGCGGCTGGGCCGCCGATCGCCGATCAGCAGCCTGCGACAGCTATGGACCGGCAGCGTGGGCGGGATTCTCATCATGTTCTCATCGGATCTGCCTAGGGTGACGGTGTGCGGGTGCTGATTGTGGAAGACGAGCTGCGGATGGCCGCGCTGCTCAAGCGGGGACTGGAGGAAGACGGCTA
Source organism: Pseudonocardiales bacterium (assembly GCA_032230565.1). Lineage (GTDB taxonomy): Bacteria > Actinomycetota > Actinomycetes > Mycobacteriales > Pseudonocardiaceae. The sequence continues at coordinate 1,123 of JAVXWL010000173.1, forward strand.
CGCCGTGGACGTGGTGGGCACCGGTACCGACGCGGTGTGGCAGGCCAAAGAGTTCAGCTACGACGCGGTCGTGCTCGACGTAATGCTGCCCGGGTTGGATGGCGTAGGAGTGTGCCGGCGGCTGCGTGAGTCGGGGCGGTGGATGCCGGTGCTGATGCTCACCGCCCGCGACGCCGTGGAGGATCGGGTGCGGGGACTGGACGCCGGCGCGGACGATTACCTGACCAAGCCGTTCAGTTTCGCCGAGCTGTCCGCCCGAATCCGGGCGCTGATCCGCCGCGGTGCGGTGGAACGGCCCAGCCAGCTACAGGCCGCCGATCTGCGGTTGGACCCGGCGACGCGCCAAGCCTGGCGCGGCGAGGTCGAGCTGGAGCTCTCGAGCAAGGAGTTCGCCTTACTGGAGCTGTTCCTGCGCCATCGCGGTCAGGTACTTACTCGTACCCGGATCCTGGAACACGTGTGGGATTTCGCCTACGACGGGGTGTCCAACGTCGTCGATCAGTATGTGCTGTATCTGCGGCGCAAGATTGACCGTCCGTTTGGGTTGGAGCAGCTGGAGACGGTGCGGGGGGCGGGTTACCGGTTGCGCGCCGAACCCGCAATGATCGGATCCCGGTGACGGCCGGCCGGCTGGGATAAAGGACGCGACGATGCCGTTGCGGTTGCGGTTGGCGATGCTGTTCGCGCTCGGCACGGCGGCGGTGATCGCCGTGGCCGCGTTGGCCTTCGTGCTGCAGCTTCGGGTGAGTCTGGATGCCTCAGTCGACTCCGGGCTGCGAGCCCGGGTACGGGCCGTGGCTGACGAGCTGACCGCAGAGGGCACGCTGCCGCAGCTCGGTCCCACTGCGCAGATCGTCCAGCTTCGCGCACCCGACGGCCGGCTGCTGGCCTCGTCGCCAGTGGCCGGTACCCAATTATTGCTTGACGCCACCCAATGGCAGCGGGCACTGGCCGGTCAGGTGTCGTTCACCACCACAGTGTCCGGCGTTCGGAGCCGGCTGCTGGCCACCACTGTGCTCGTCGGCGGCCAGCGGGTGCTGGTCGTGGTGGGCACCGCCAGCGACGTGTCCGACGCCGCGGTGGATCGTGTCGAGACCGCGCTGGTCGTGGGTGGCCCACCCGCGGTGCTGCTCGCCGGTGCGGGTGCGTGGTTGCTGGCCGGGGCGGCGCTGCGCCCGGTGGAGCGGATGCGCCGCCAGGCCTCGGATATCAGCGACAAGGACACCGACAGGCGCCTCGCGGTGCCGTCGACCCGCGACGAGATCGCCGCGCTGGGTGCCACCATCAACGACTTGCTCGCGCGGTTGCAGGAGGCGCTGGAGCGCGAGCGCAGTTTTGTCGCCGATGCCGGGCACGAGTTGCGGACCCCGCTGGCGATCCTGCGCGCCGAGCTGGAGCTCGCGGCTCGTCCCGGCCGTAGCCGCGACGAGCTCGTCGACGCGGTCAGCCATGCAGGTGCGGAAACCGATCGCCTGATCCGCCTCGCCGAGGATCTGCTGTTGCTGGCTCGCGCTGACAACGCCCAACCGTTTCTGCGCCCGGTCCCGTTGGTGTTGCCCGACCTGCTGGGCGCCGCAGGCCGCGGTGCGGGTGCCCGCGCAGCGGCGCAGGGCGTGACCGTTGCGGTGCACAGTCCGGCCGAGCTGACCGTTGTGGCCGATCCGGACCGGTTGCGCCAAGCGGTCGATAACCTGCTGGACAACGCCACCCGGCACGCTCCACCTGGCAGCGTCGTTGAGATAACCGCGACCGCGAATGGCATGGGAAAGATCACCGTGGAGGTGGCTGACCGCGGTCCCGGTTTCCCCGTGGAGTTCCTGCCTGATGCGTTTGAACGCTTCCACCGCGCTGATGCCGCCCGCACCCGAGATGGGGGTGGGACCGGGTTGGGCCTTTCTATCGTCCAAGCCATCACCGAAGCCCACGGCGGCCACGCCTCCGTCGATAACCGACCCGGCGGTGGCGCTATCGTGACCCTCGAACTGCCGGCCCGCGCTGGTGGGGGCTCCCCGCTCGCGGGGCGCGTGAAGGGGAGCCCCCGATCTCAGTGAGCCCTTACCACCGGTCGCCGTGACGCTCTTCGCCACGCCGTCCGCAATCGTCGTCGCGGTCGTGGCGCCGGCGGTGCCGTTCGTCGTCGTGCTTCCACGCTAAGGATCGTGTTCTCATTAGTTGTTCTTCCCTCCTCGATGGGTAACGCTCTAGTGCGTTCCTCGATTGCTACGGTACTCCCGACTATCACCCGACAGGCGGTATTCCCAGCGTACTTTCAGCTCACTCCTGGCATTCCCAGCGAACTTTCAGGTGTCCCTTGGAACCGAGCTGATTCGGACCGTGAAGAAACGTTAAGGTCGTTCGGCTAGTCCACGTTCAATCTGTTCGCCTTCGAGTAAGTATCAGGCGACAGGTCAGCATTAACGAACCCGTTCGACGAGGTGGTCTGTTTGATGACCTGCCCGTTGGGCCGCTGCGGTTGTCCAGTAAGCCGAGACACCGGAAACGGAAGCAGTTCCAGCGGGTGGCGCCGGATCTGGATGGTCTCGTAGATGATCAAACCGCTCAGCAGGGCTAGTAGCGCCGCCGATCCCGCCAATGTGCCCCACCCCAGGCCGCCCTCGTCCACCGGTTTGGTCAACGAGTCACCCCCGGCCGCCCCCAACGGGCGGGTCAGGATGAACACCAGCCAGAACAACACCATGCCGTTGATATTGGTCAGGTAGTGCGCGGCCACGATCAACGCCATGATCCCGGCGATGACGAAGAAGGCGTTGCGGAGCCCCAGGCCGGTATCATGGGCCAGCCAGTCCCCGCTGGAGGTGCCCAGGGTGTTCGAGACCAGAATCGCGATCCAGTACAGGATCTCCCCCTTGCGGGAAGCGATGTGCTCCACGTCGTAGGTCTGCCCGGTGCGCCACCACACCAGGAAGATGGCCGCCAGGATGCCGGTGAGGATGACCGCGCCCCACGCGTAACCAATCCCGTGTTGGGCGCTGCCGTGACCGGGCCCGCGGTTGAGGAAGTCCGAGATCTCGGTGCCGACCATGCTGGTACCCAAGACCACCGCCCAGAACAGGGCCGAATGAAACCGCTTGGCTCTGACCTGGGCCACCACGACGACCAGGAAAAACGCGAGAAAAATCAACGCGGTGACAACGTAACCGATCTTGAGGGTGATTCCTAACAAGTCTCCGGCGGTTTCTCCCAGCGTAACAGCGACGATCTTCAAAATCCAGAACAGCAGCGTGACATGCGGAAGCTTCCGCATCACATAACCGAGGTCTGGCCCCGTTGGTTTGAGCATTGCCCCCGATGGCATGTCGCTCCAATCTGTCAGTACATTGGGAACGGGTGCGCCGACCGCGTTGACATCATGCGGTCAGTTCCTGCGCGTCAGCGGTGTTCGGAGTGGGAAGCACGTCTTTTCGGGTCACTGTCAAGTAGGTGACCAAACTCAAGATCGTGACCAGGAACAGAGCGCTGGTCGCGGCGTAGCCCAGACTGAGACCGCCGCTGTCGGAGGGCTGCGACAGGTAGTCGCCCAGAGAGGCGCCCAGCGGGCGGGTGAGGATGTAGGCGATCCAGAAGGCCAGGACCGCATCGACCTTAAACCCGAAGTGGGCGATGGCCACGATCGCGATGAGCGCGGCGAACATGATCGCGGAAAACCAGTAGCCGAGGTTCAGGCGCTCCGCCACAAGGTCGCCGGCTGCGGTACCCAAGGCGAAGGTGAACAGGATCGCCAACCAGTAGAAGCCTTCGCGTCGGGTGGTGTAAATGGTGTGGATGGAGAGGGTTTTCTCGCATCCGTACCAGGCCGCAAAGGTGGCAGCCAGGGCGATGCTGAAGACGACGGTGGTGGTCTCCATCGAGACGCCGAAGTTGTCGGTCAGGTTATCGGTGATCAGCGTGCCGACGACACTGATCAGCACGACCGCGACCCAGTAGATCCCTGGTACGTACTGACGGGCTCCGAACTGGAAGAACAACACGAGAATCAGCAGGGCACCCATGACCAGGCTGGTGCCGGTCAAGCCCAGGCCCAGGTTGGTATTGAGGAAGTCCGCCGCCGTCTCACCGACCGTGGTGGCGAGCACCTTGATGACCCAGAAGTAGATCGTGACCTCGGGCACCTTGTTCAGCATCTCGCGGGCTCGCGGCGCAGCCTCTATCCACCCTGGATTCGTAGTCATGCGCACGAGGTTGGCGACACCTCGATGTGAGGATCATGAGAGCGACCGAAATGTGTCCGTGGTCACAACGTGTTACCGGGTTGTCCACCTCACGATCGTCGATGCATCGCCGCGGCCTCGGTACGATCCCGCCCATGACAGCGGTCGACCACCCACGGCACCACGGGCGGCTAGGCGCTACGGCCCCATCCGGCCGATGCGCGGCGTCCGGGTCGTCGGCCTGCTGCGCGCCGTGACCGCTGGCGCCCCGTCAGCCAAGGAGATATGACCGGTATCACGCTCTTACCGGCCATACCCGGGGACGGAGGCGTTGGTAATGGCCTCGGATGGGTCCTGGCTGGCCACAAGACGTACAAAAAATCCTCACCGTGCGCGAAGACGGGCGATGTCCTGACGGGCGAGTCTGGGAGTAGGTGAGCAGCGCGCACGTGCGACGACGCCGGGACTACGGGGACCGACATGGGCGCACAGTCGATTCCCAGGCCGACTTACAATGCGATGGCAATCCGCCGCACCGATCAGTTACCAGCTACGCGACAGCGTTGATGAGGTCGAATGGAGCGAGTCAGATCCTCAGGACCTCCCTATGACCTGCTCTTCCAGGGGAACACCGTAACTGCAAGGTCATTTGTCATGACGGGCCAGGCGACGGCGAACGACCGGTATCGGTGTCAACTGCCGTTCCAATAGTAGTATGCCATACAGGCTCAAAAATCAGTAAGGTGGTGGCGCATAGGAAGTCTGCAAGAAATCTCGCAAGCAAAGGGCTGCCATCGCGGTTGCCGCGAATTTCCAGTCGTCTCGGACATCAGGATCGCCGTAGTCGCTAATGCCACGAAGTATCAACCACGGAACACTCCGAGCGGCCTCAGCAAACCCATAAGACTCTTGGTCGGCAGCGCAAATAGACCGATCGAAGCGATCGGCGAGTTTGTTCAAAAGAACGCCGTCCCGTAGAACCTTTCCCCCCGACGCTATCGTTGCGACTTTGAAACAACCCGGGGCTCCCACTCCTCATCCAGCTCCGGAGGACGCTCGAATCCGCGTAAGTTGGCCACGAACAAGCGTACTGCCTTCAAGTACTGTGTAGAACGATGCTCGTATGAATCAAAGCCATATAGATACGGATCGTCGGCTCCGCATGCTCCGGTCGATGCTGACTGCCAGACTCAGTGAGCCGTTGGGGCTCATAATAGAATACTTTGCGCGGAACAACCACATCTCCCCGCCGGAGTCTATCGGGAAGACCCGCTGCGATCCCAAGCAGGACGATGATGCGTGGAGCATATAAGTCGATCAGTCGCATAACTGGCCTGCCAGCATGCACATTCAGCGGCTTAGCTGCTCGGCTGATCGCTATAGAGAGCTTACTCTTGGCCTGAGGATCGCCGGGAATTTCCGTCCTATAGAAAGGCTGGCCGTGTACACGACGAGCAGGGCCACGAACGCCAAAAACAGCGCGCGCCGCAGATAACTCTTCTTTCAACACCGTTACTACGCCGACGTCCACGGAGTCAACCGTTTCGGAACCAGTCCCAGCCGCGTCTAATCCCGGGACCCGCGGAACGCGGAAAAGTCATCAACCAGGAATCGGTCTAACTGCGCCCTAACCTTTGGCTCGAGGTCCTCCGACCGACGGGCGTAATCGGCAAGAAGTAACGTACGCCTAATTTCTAGCCTGCCAAGCTCCGCGGCCAGGACGGGAATATTCTGGACATCCTGGTCACCTCCCGGCGCGACGCCAAGGCCGCGACCAGGTGCTTTCGTAAGTTGCTCGCCGGATGGCAGTACGTGCCTCGGGTGCTGGTCACCGACAAGCTCGCCAGCTATCCAGAGGCGCACCGACGGCAGATGCGCAGCGTGGCGCACCGCCAGACGAAGTATCTAAACAACCGGGCGGAAAACTCGCATCAACCGACCCGGACCCGGGAACGAGCGATGAAAAGGTTCACCTCAGCCGGGCATGCACAACGGTTTCTGTCCGCGTTCAGTGGGATATCACCGCACTTTCGACCAGGCCGTCACCAGCTACGCGCCGACGAATACCGCTGCGAAATGACCGTCCGGTTCACCACCTGGAAGGAGGTCACGGGCACGACAACCGCCGCCTGACCGACCGCACAGAAGATCCGCCCGCGGCCCGATCCAACCATGCCCGTACTACCAGACAACTTCAGCAATTTGACGGTGCCCCGCCCCACGCAGCGCAACGCGCAGAAATCGGAGAGCGCCAGTGGCTTGCTCACGCGCTGGCTCACCAGCCGAGTGACCAGCCCGTCCACCGCACGTCCACCCGAACGATCACCCAGGGGCGCCGCTGCCGTATCCACACACACCCCCGGAACCGTAGCACTCGACGACCCGGCCGGCCGCGCCTTCTGTGTCAACCGCTCCAAGCCAATGCGAAGTTATCTGGCCATCATCATCTTCCTGCGCCATTTTACGAGTATGCCAGGTTGTGTACACGGCGTACATTGGAAGATGTAGAGTGGTGAGCCTCATACATCTGCGGGGTTACTCAGAGTCGGGGAGCTAGACTGGAAATCGGTACTTATCGGACCGATTCGGGTGCGGGCGTAACCGGGGACTCATCTGCCGCGACAAATTGTGTATGACGATTATTGGCGGAGCCCGCGAAGCCACGGCCGACGAACAACGAGCCATCGACAAGCACCGCGTGGAGCATCCCAATGGTAAGCACCACTACCGGGACGAGGGCGATCAATCCTTGCTGTTGGCCAGGCCACAGTTGCGGTGCACGGATGACGGGGAGAAGCTGACAGTCCCCGTGCGGATCCTGTAGGCC
>JAVXWL010000178.1:0-16731 GCA_032230565.1 Pseudonocardiales bacterium
TACACAAAAGGGGGGGGCCCCCACCGCGCCCACCCCTCTTTGTGCCAACGGCCTTGCACGCGACGGTTGGGCCGCGCGGCGGCGCTGCACGACTGTAGCTGCAGCCGAGCTGCCCCAGCGCCGCCTCAGCTCGGGAGGTGCGAGCTGAGCGCCGCCGCCAGCTGGTCACACCGGCGCTGTTCCTAACCACCGGCGCGATCAACGCTGGTATTCAGTTAGCAGGAGCCGCCCTTGCCTCCATAGGCGTTACCGGCGGAATTGTCCTGATCGCCCAGCAACGCGATGTTCAACAGGTTAATGCCGATGCCCCCTCTAGCGTCGCCGCCGTTGCCAGCGTGGCAACCGCCCATCGAGTACATAGACATGACAGTACGCGCGGGAAGCAGCTCAACATGCTGTCCCTCGATCTCAGCAAAGCTCAATGTGTAAGACAATGCATCCTCCTCAACACTGACCCCCAGTGGGTCGCGAATAGAGCACACGCGTGTCGCGGAACAGAACACCTCGTCGACAACTTGGCCGATTCGGCTTCACGTCCGCCTCGAATCCTCAGTTGGGATTGCCCGAACGGTTGGTACGCGGCGTGACCTCCATCGCCTCAGCAGTCCCTTCTGCCCCAGACAGCGTGGCCACGCCAACTGCGGAGAAGTTTCATAGGACAACCTGCGTTCCACTAAGACTTTGCGCGCCGCTACCTGAAAACCTTGCCTGCACTACCTACTCTCGTCAACTCGACAGCGACTACTTAGCCGTGTACCGCCGGTACTGAGATCGACAAACCGAGTACCTCCAGCGCTACGTCGGTGGCCCTGCTGAGGCGCTTCGTATAAGACAAAAGTGCTGTTCAGCGCCTTGCCGGCAGGCGTGCACGGCCCTGACCAACTCGGCGACTTCGGCGCGCTCTACACCCCGCACCTCGGCGCCGACCCCCGCGCAGTACGGAGACACCATTGCGCCATCTAGGTGCTCACTACGTAGCCCGCCAAGAAACACGTACCTAGTACTCACGCGAACCGGCTGCTTAACGTATACCGTGCATAACGCAGCGCTGACTGCTTGCGCCCTATTTGCACGGATTGCGCGTTAACCGGCATAAATGCAACGCTCAGCTGCGCGACCTCTGATGCACTGACTTTCGAGAACCACCTGATCGGCCTAAGTTGCTTTGCGACGGCGCCCACGGATCCCCAACACCGCGCATTCGCACGCCAAGCGTACCGCGTACCTATAGCACCTGCGGTCCCTGATCGGAGGAAGCTGGCGATATGATGTTTAGCGGATAGCCCACGGGACCACGGTCAGGCCCCGTGGCTCACGTCGAGAACAGCCACCGCTTTAGCGGCGGCGCAGGCGGCGTGCGCAGCTCTACCTGCCAGATCACCGCCGAGCTTGCCGAGCTCGACATTAATGCGGACCAACTCAGCGGCCGATCGCGCCGCGGCAACGGCCAGTGCCGCCGCGGTGAAGGCGTCACCGCGCAGGTTGGAGTTGCCCCGCTGGGCGAGCTCGACAGCCTCAACCGCGATGCCGCTGGCGAGCTCAGCGATCTCCGCCGGCACTTGCGCGGCCCGTTGCAGTGCGCGTCGGATCTGCCGGCTGCGCACCTCCGAGCCGGGTTCGCGGGGTAGCGCGAAGGCGGTGAGCACCGCCCCGTACGCCTCGGCGTCGCGCTCAGCAAGAGCGGCGACCTGGTTGCGGACCCGGTCGGCGTGAGCCGCCCGGCCCGGCGCGTCGATCAGCTGCGCGGTGGAAAACCGCGCAGCCATCCCGAGCAGACCGGCGGCCATCGCGGCGGTGATCGCCGCGGCACCACCACCCCCCGGCGCGGGCTGCTTCGCGGCTAGGCGATCGAGCAGTTCCGCGACCGAGCAGTCAAGCAACGGTGCGCTGCGAGCGGGAATCACGACAGGCCCACGATTTCGCCCCGGGAGTCTATGTCGATGCGGGTCGCACCGGGGCTGGCGCTCAGGCCCGGCATAGTGCGCACGTCGCCGCAGATCGGGTAGATAAACCCAGCACCCACCGAGGCGCGCGCCTCGCGCACCGGTAGCACCCATCCGGTGGGTGCACCCTTCAGCGCCGGATCCGATGAGATCGACAGGTGGGTCTTGGCGATACACACCGGTAGCTTTCCGAACCCGTTGCGTTCGTAGCTTTCCAGCTGCCGGGACGCCTTGAAGTCGTACTCGACGCCCTGCGCGCCGTACACCCGCAACGCCACGGTGAGGATCTTTTCGCGCAGCGTCGCGTCGTTGGAATACAGGAACGCGAACCGCGACGGCTCCTCCGCGGCCTCGGCGACCGCAGCAGCCAGTTCGGCCGCCCCCTTGCCACCCTCGGCGAAATGCGTGCACAACGCCGACCGGACGCCCACGTTGTCGGCGATCTCGCGAATGGCGGCGTGTTCGGAGGGGTGATCGGTGGGGAAGGCGTTGATCGCTACCACCGGGGAGACACCGTGGATCCGGACGTTCTCAATCTGCTTGCGCAGGTTGGCTGCGCCGGCGTGCACGTCGTCGGGGTTCTCTGCCAGCATGCCTTCGGGCAGGGGGCGACCAGCGACGACCTTGTACCGGCCGGAATGTGCCTTGAGCGCGCGGACCGTGGCCACCAGCACAGCCGCGTCCGGCCGCAACCCCGACGCCCGGCACTTGATGTTGAAGAAGCGCTCGGCGCCCATGTCGGCCCCGAAGCCGGCCTCGGTAACCAGGTAGTCACCGCAGTGGATCCCGATCAGGTCGGCGATCACCGAGGAGTTGCCGTGTGCGATGTTGCCGAACGGCCCGGCGTGCACCAACACTGGCGTGCCCTCCAGCGTCTGCAGCAAGTTGGGCTTGACCGCCTCCCTCATGATCACCGTCATCGCCCCGGCCGCATGCAGGGTCTCCGCCGTCACCGGCTGCCCGTCGGGCGTCTGGCCGATCACGATCCGCCCCAACCTCGACCGCATGTCCTGTAGCGACGTGGACAGCGCGAGGACGGCCATCACCTCGCTAGCTGCGGTGATGTCGAACCCGCTCTGCCGGGGAGTGCCATCGGCCCGCGTTCCGAGCCCGATGACGATGTTGCGCAGGGCCCGGTCGTTGACGTCGAGCACCCGATTCCAGGTGATGCTGTGCGGGTCGAGCTCGACACCATCGCGCTGCTGCAGCTGGTTGTCGACCATCGCCGCTAGCAGGTTGTGCGCGGCGGTCACCGCATGCATGTCACCGGTGAGGTGCAGGTTGAGCGTCTCCATCGGCACGACCTGGCTGTAGCCACCACCCGCCGCCCCACCCTTGATCCCGAAGGTGGGACCCATCGAAGGCTGCCGGATCGCGACCGTGGCCCGCTTGCCGATATGCGCGAAACCCTGGCCCAGGCCGACGGTGGTCGTCGTCTTGCCCTCGCCAAGCGGGGTCGGTGTGATGGCGGTGACGACCACGTACTTGGCCCGGGGAGCCTGCGCCAGCTCGTCGATGGCCGCCGTCTTGACCTTCATCACGTGCTCGCCGTAGGGCTCAAGCAGGTGCGATCCCAACCCCATCGCGGCGCCGACCTCCGCCAGCGGCGTCAGCGTGGCACCACGCGCAATCTCAAGATCGCTAGGAAAGGCCATCCAGCTGCTCCAGTCGGTCGTGCGCGGATCGGATCCGAGAGTGCACTTGCACCCCCGAACTCAACAGCAGAGCTGTTTCCCACCGCCTGGGCACCTCTGCTGTTGAGTTCGGGAGGAGAAGAGCTGTCCGCCTGATCCTGGGCAGGGGTTGGCGGGACAGGGGCTAGTAGCGGTAGTGGGCGGGTTTGTAGGGGCCCTCGACGTCGACGTCGATGTACACGGCCTGCTCCTTGGTCAGCTTGGTGAGCTCACCACCGAGGGCCTCGACGTGGATGCGGGCGACCTTCTCGTCGAGCACCTTGGGAAGGGTGTAGACCTCCCGGTCGTATTCCTTGTGCTTGGTGAACAGCTCGATCTGGGCAATCACCTGGTTGGAGAACGAGTTCGACATCACAAAGCTGGGATGCCCGGTGGCGTTGCCCAGGTTCAGCAGCCGGCCCTCGGACAACAGGATGATCGAATGGCCATCCGGGAAGGTCCACTCATCGACCTGCGGCTTGATCACCAACCGGCGAGCCCCCGAGCGGCGCTCCAATCCGGCCATGTCGATCTCGTTGTCGAAGTGCCCGATATTGCCCAGGATCGCCTGGTGTTTCATCCGCGACATGTGGTCGACGGTCACGATGTCCTTGTTGCCGGTGGCGGTGATGATGATGTCCGCGCGATCCATCACGTTGTCCAGGGTGTCGACGGTGAAACCGTCCATCATCGCCTGCAACGCACAGATCGGGTCCACTTCGGTCACCACCACCCGGGCGCCTTGACCGCGCAGCGACTCCGAGCATCCCTTGCCGACATCCCCATATCCACACACCACGCATAGCTTCCCGGCGATCAGCACATCTACCGCCCGGTTGATCCCGTCCACCAGCGAATGCCGGCACCCGTACTTGTTGTCGAACTTCGACTTCGTCACCGAGTCGTTGACGTTGATCGCCGGAAACAGCAGTTCCCCCGCCGCGGCCAACTGATACAACCGGTGCACACCGGTAGTGGTCTCTTCGGTCACCCCACGGATGCCCTCGCCAATCGCCGTCCACTTCCCCGGGGTAGTTGCCAATGAGGCCCGCAATACATTCAAAAACACCTTCCACTCATCCGAGTCGTTCTCATCCGAGGCGGGGACCACGCCGGCTTTCTCGAATGTTGTCGCTTTGTGCACCATCATGGTGGCGTCGCCACCGTCGTCGAGAATCATGTTCGGCCCGGCGCCGTCGGACCAGGTCAGCATGCGTTCGGTACACCACCAGTACTCCTCAAGCGTTTCGCCCTTCCAGGCGAAACATGGCACGCCGCGCGGCTCCTCGGCACTGCCGTGTGGACCCACCACCACCGCCGCCGCGGAATGGTCCTGAGTGGAAAAGATGTTGCACGACGCCCAGCGGACCTCGGCGCCGAGACTGACCAGGGTTTCGATCAGAACAGCCGTCTGCACCGTCATATGCAACGATCCCGAGATCCGCGCGCCGCGTAGCGGGAAAACGTCCGCATACTCCCGCCGCAACGCCATCAAACCCGGCATCTCGTGTTGCGCCAACCGGATCTCATTACGGCCGAACTCAGCCAGGCCCAGATCGGCCACAGCGAAGTCGATACCAGCGCGGCTCTGTAACTTCTTCTCAGCGGCAGGCGCCACAGTCATCGAAATGCACTCCCTGTCAGTGAATTGTCATGTCACGCGTTGACGTGCGCGGCCACCTCGGCCGCGCTGTCGGGTCCGTACGCTTGGCTGAACCGCTCCAGGAAGGTTGCGGGCTCGAACTGGTGTTCCTGGGTACCGACTGATTCGATCACCAGGGTGGCCAGCATGCAGCCAAGCTGGGCCGCTCGCTCGTCACCGACGCCCCAGTACATGCCCGCCAGGAAGCCCGCCCGAAACGCGTCACCCACACCGGTGGGATCGGCCTTAGCCAGCTCTTGCGGCGGTGTCACCGAGATGACCGGTTCGCCCGGCCGTTGCACGGTCACACCCTTGGCGCCCCGGGTCATCACCGAAACGCCCACTCGCGCCAGGATGTCTTCGTCACCCCAGCCGGTCTTGCGTTCGAGCAAGCCACGCTCGTAGGTGTTGGTGAACAGGTACGTCGCACCGTCGACCAGCTGCGTGATCGCATCGCCGTCGAGCGAGGAAAGCTGCTGGGACGGATCCGCGGCGAACGGGTAGCCGTACTCCCGGCATTCCTGGCTGTGCCGCAGCATGGCCGCCGGGTCGCTCGGGCCCACCACCACGAGGTCGGTCCCGCCCAAGCGGTCCACGATTGGCTTGAGCTCGATATCACGGGATTCTGTCATCGCGCCGGCGTAGAACGACGCGATCTGGTTCTGGTCGGAATCGGTGGTGCACTGGAACCGGGCGGTGTGCTTGGTCTGCGAGACGTGCACCGCGCTGACGTCCACGCCGTGGTCGGACAACCAGTGGCCGTACTCGGCGAAGTCGGCACCGACCGCTCCCACCAGCACCGGTGCCAGCCCCAGGCAGCCCAGGTTGAAGGCGATGTTGGCGCCCGCCCCACCCCGACGGATCGCCAGATCTTCCACCAGGAAAGACAGCGAGATGTTGGCCAGCTGATCGGGCATGATCTGCTCGGCGAAGCGGCCCGGAAAGACCATCAGATAGTCAGTGGCGATCGACCCCGTGACGATGATGCTCACTTCAGCCTCCTTCGGGCCTCGATCAGACCGCTGCCGGTAGCGCGCTGGCCGGCAACCCGGCGGACTCGCGCAGTTCCGCCGCCTTGTCGGTCCGCTCCCAGGTGAAGTCAGGGTCGTTGCGTCCGAAGTGGCCGTAAGCGGCGGTCTTAGCATAGATCGGCCGGTGCAGCCCCAGGTAACCGCGGAAGGCTGCCGGGCGCAGATCGAAGTGCTCGTCCACCAGCTTCTCGATGATCGTGCGGGGCACCTGCTCGGTACCGAAGGTCTCCACGAACACCGACAGCGGCCGGGCCACCCCGATCGCGTAAGCCACCTGGACCTCGACCCGGTCCGCCAGGCCGGCGGCCACGACATTCTTGGCCACATAGCGGGCGGCGTACGCCGCAGACCGGTCCACCTTTGACGGGTCTTTGCCGGAGAACGCGCCGCCACCGTGCCGGGAGAACCCGCCATAGGTGTCCACAATGATCTTGCGGCCGGTCAGTCCGGCATCACCGACCGGCCCGCCGATCACGAACCGCCCGGTGGGGTTGACGTACAGGTTGTGCGCCAGCTCGGCCTCATTGTAGAAGTCACCGGGCAGCACCGCGAGCACGACGTGCTTCCACAGGTCCGTCCGGATTTCCTCCGAGGTGACCTCTTCGGCGTGCTGGGTGGAGATCAGCACCTTCTCCACGCCGATCGGCACGTGATCCCGGTAGCGGACGGTGACCTGCGTCTTGCCGTCAGGCCGCAGGTAAGGCAGCGTGCCGTCCTTGCGCACCGTCGCCAACCGCTTGGACAGCCGGTGTGCCAGCGCGATCGGCATCGGCATCAGCTCGGGGGTCTCGTTCGTGGCGTAGCCGAACATCATCCCCTGATCACCCGCTCCGGCGCTGTCCAGCTCGTCCTCGGACAGCTTGCCGCGCCGCTCAGCCGCCATGTCAACACCTTGGGCGATGTCCGGCGACTGCTTGTCCAACGCGGTCAGGACCGCGCAGCTGTGCCCGTCGAAACCGAAGCTTCCGTTGTCATAGCCGATCCCGCAGATCGTGTCACGCACGATCTCGGTGTAGTCCAACGTGCCTGGTGTGCTGATCTCGCCGGCCAGCACGACCATTCCGGTGGTGATCAGCGTTTCGCAGGCCACCCGCGAGTTCGGGTCCATCGTCAGCGCGGCGTCGAGCACCGCGTCGGAGATCTGGTCGGCCATCTTGTCCGGGTGCCCCTCAGTCACCGACTCGGAGGTGAACAGGTACTCGATGCTCTCCGTTTGGGTCATTGGATCACGCTCCTTGCTCGACGGTCGGTTCCTGTCCCAGCGCGGTGGGCAGGCTACGGCGGACGGCGATCGTCCCTTCCACCATCGCCGCCAGCTTTGCTCTGGCGACATCGGCGGGAAGATGCCGCAACCCGCAGTCCGGATTGATAATCAACTTATCGGCCGGGAACGTTTCCAGCGCCTTGTGGATGCGCTGGGCGATCACTTCCGCGGATTCGACCTGCTCAGTCTTGACATCCACCACACCGAGTCCGAGCGCACGGTCCCACCCGAGCCGTTGGATCATGTGCAAGTCCTCGTAGCCTTTGCGGCCGAATTCGAGGATGAGCTGGTCCACGTTCGCGTCGAGGATTGCGGGGAAGAGAAAGTCGTAATGACCTTCCCAGGACGGCCGGGCATAGCGGTTTCCGTAGCAGACGTGCAGCCCCCATCGGACGTCGACGCCACGGGTCACAAGGTTGATAGCCTCCACCGCCACTGCTACATCTTCGGGGTACCCGGCCAGGAACGGTTCGTCGATCTGGAGCAGCTGCGCACCCGCCTCGGCCAACGCCTGTGCCTCGGCGTTGAGCACCCGAGCCAGCGCCCGGACCAGATCGGCGGACTTGGCGTAGGCCTTGTTCCGGATCCGGTGGGACAGCGAGAACGGTCCGGTGAACGAGAACTTGACCGGACGGTCGGTGTACTGGCGGGTGAAATGGAAGTCCTCGGCCAGCCCCAGCGGGGGCGGATCGGTCGGCAGCGGATCGACCACGACGGTGTCGTAGTAGTCGTAGTAGAACGACTTGACGGTGACCGGAATCTGCACACCGGGAATCCGCGCCAGGAAATAGTCAATGTCGTTGTCCCGACGCAACTCCCCGTCGGAGACGATGTCGATACCGGCTGTTTCCTGGTCCTTCAGCGCCGCCTTGATCGCCATGTTGTGGATCTCCTGCAGATGGCTGCGGCTGATCCGGTTGCGGTAGTAGTCGGTCTTGAGCCGTTCGAGCCACTCGGGGACCGAGTACGACCCGACGACAGTCGTGGGCAACAAGGGCAGCATGTCAGTCCCGCACCTGCGCGGTCATGGTGACGATGTTGGTACCGGTGCGATGCGCGAACCGCTGGTAGTCGACGTCGAAACCCTTCCGGCGGCCGATATGCGCCAGCAGCGGCCCGTTGACCCAGTTCACGATCGAGCCGTCGTACTTGCCGGGACCGCGGAAGCCGGTGCGGTATGCGTGCACATCGGTGACGAACAAGTCGTGGCAGATCAGCCGGCCGTAGGGATGCAACAGCGGGACGGTGTCGACAAAGCTGGCCACCGCGCCGTTGTTGACGTGCATCCGGATGGCGGCACCGGATTCCAGCAAGGGACGCAGCATCTCCCCGCTGACCGTCGGCGCGATCTGATAGAGATCGAGGCCCGCAAGCGGCAGGTACTGCTCTTCCAGGCGCAGCGCTTCCCAGCTGCGCCGCCAGAAGTCCACCGCCGTCTCGATCGACCGGAAGTGCGCCGGCGCGGCTTCCGCGAGCAGGGCCGGGCCGAGCCGGAGCAGCTTGCGGATCAGTTCCGGTAGCTGGTCGGGTTGGGCCGATACCAGCTTCCCGATCTCGGCGGCCGCTTCCCGGGTCAGATAGGCCCTGGTCTGCACGATGTAGGTGCGCCCGCCGATCTGCGCGACCTCGTCGGTCGGCAGGTTGTCATAGACGTTGGAAATGTAAACCAGGAAGATCTTGTAGCGCAGGAAGCCCAGTGCGGTCCGGGGTTGGGTGGCATCCAGCACGAAGGAGCTGACGTGCTGGTCGTGGTCAGCGACCGCGGTCCGGGCGAGTCCCAGCACATGCGGCGAGTAGTCGCACATGAGGTAGTGCAGCCGGCGGTAGTAGTCCTTGCCGTGCTCGCGGTCCAGCTCGACGAACTCATCGAGCCAGGTCTTCGCCTGGCCGCCATTGCCCACCCCGAGCTCGACGACGTACAGCTCCTCGGGTAGCGCGTTGCGCGCGGCCAGCGAGTCCCACAACACGAACAGGCTGCTGATCATCTCCCGTACCGCGTCCCGGTTGCGCGCGTCGCTCTGCCCGCCGGGCAGGGCCTGCTCGTAGCGGCGACCGGTGGCCTGCTCCCACAGGTCCAACGCCTTCCAGTACAACGCGTTGAACTCCCAGATCACGCTCGCGCTCGTCGGCAGCCATGGCTCAAGGTGGATCCGGGACGGGTTGGCATCGCCGAAGCGGGCCCGGATGAGGTCGGCGGTGAGCTTTTTCAGTGGCACGTCGCCGCTGCGGCGGACGTCGATCGCGACCTCCAGCTCGTCCTCGGTCACCACCGCCGCCAGCGGCACCGGAGCCAGCACCGACTCGTGACCATGCGCCGCGAGGATTGGCCGGATGTCGACGACGTCGCGGAAGTTGCTGCGGTACTGGACCCAGTCGCAGACCACCCGGACCCGGGACAGGTCCACCGAATCTTCGGCGAGCGCGTCGACCACCGGGCCGAGCGCAGCGGTCACGTCCACGGGTTTGCTGCCGCGGAGCTTGCCAGTGGGGCGGAAATCAACCAGCACGGCCACTCCCCTCATTCGCTGCCCTGTCGTTAACTGCAGCGCGGCCCGGGCGAGGGCCGACTCCAGCCCGCTCGAGGATCTCCGGAATGCCTTGCTCATAGCCGAAAGCCATGACGTGCGCGCCGGCCACCCCGGAGATCGCGGTGAGCCGCTGGATGATCTCGACGCAGATCTGCATGCCCTCATCGGCGACCCGGTCCGCCGGCACGCCGCGCAACCGGCGGACCATGGCATCGGGCACATGGATGCCGGGGACCTTGGTGCTGATGTAGTCCAGGGCACGCAGTGACCGCACGGGGCCCACTCCCGCGATGACCCCACATCTCTTAGGTATCCCGAGATCGCGGACCTCGGCCATGAACCGTTCGAAGATGTCGAGATCGAAGACGAACTGGGTTTGCACGAACTCGGCTCCCGCCGTGACTTTCTTGGCCAGCCTCCGGGCCCGGAAGCTGATCGGCGGGGAGAACGGGTTCTCCACCGTGCCGATCAGCCAGTGCGGTGCGGGCTCGACCCGCCGTCCGGACAGCAGCCGCCCCTGGTCGCGCATCGTCGCAGCGGTCCAGACCAGCTGGACCCCGTCGATGTCGAAGACCGCTTTGGCGTCCGGGTGGTCACCGAAGCGGGGGTGGTCGCCAGTGAGCAGCAGGATGTTGGGAATGCCCAGGGCCGCTGCCGAGATCAGGTCGGACTGCAGGGCGATCCGGTTGCGGTCCCGGCAAGTCAGCTGCATCACCGGCTCGATGCCGGCAGACATCGCCAGCAAGCTGCCCGCGAAGCTGGACAGCCGGACATGCGCGCTCTGGTTGTCGGTGACGTTGGCCGCGTCGACCCAGCCGCGCAGCAGGTGGGCCTTCTTCGCGATCGCGTCCGGGTCAGCACCACGGGGCGGGCCGATCTCGGCGGTCACCACGAATCGGCCGGAGTCCAGGGCGCGGCGCAGCTGTCCGGCGTTGCTGACTGGATGGTGGCCATTGCCGGCGGTCACCGCGGCTGGCCCTGATCGGCGCGGTGGACGATCGGCAGTTGGCGCCGGCCGTCGGCGGAAGTCCACATCCCGTCGTCGCGACCCTGCCAGTAGTTCACCCAGGAGCTCCGCCCCCACTGCCGGTGATCGATCGGGCGCTGCAGCAGGCTGAGGTCCTCGGTCCTGCCCTCGGCTTCGGCACGCTCGAAAGCGACCAACCACACGCACCGCACGTCGGGATGCACCTCGCACATCCCGGTGGGTGACACTCCCCCGCAGGGGCCGTTGCGCAGCTGTTTCGGGCAGGTCATCGGGCAGGCGTACCCCGTCGCGGGCAGCGCACACTGACCGCACATCCGGCAGCCGAAGAGGGTGCCTTTCACCCGCTCCTCGGCCGCGGTGAACAATCGGTTCGCCGTCGGGTTTCGCTCGAGCCAGGCCGCCAACCGTCGGTACACCGGGTTCGGTTCCAGCAGGTGGTGCAGCCGGTACAGAGTTCGTGCCGACACCGAGGGCGTGACCGGGGTAGGCCAGCCCGCGTGGCGCCGCTCGGGGGCAGCGCCGATCCGATCGAGATGTTTCCGGGTCGGCATTAGGGACCCGCTGCGAGGCGGTTGAAGCCCGCCCCACGCAGCCGAGCGACCGTCGCACGGAGGTGCTCGATCTCCCGGTGGAGTAGCTCTACGGCGTCGGCCTCAGGCACTCGGACGGAGTCTTGTGTTGCTAGTAGGGGGCATCCGCAATGCGGGCAGTTGAGGTCGTGCACCATCTCAGCCTCCTGACACCGCGTGGCCTCGCCCGTGAGGCAGACCAGCCCTATTAGTGAAGAGGGTGCCCGCCTGCGGAACAATCGGATCCGAGCACGAAATCGCCGGTCACCCATTTGTGGTGAGGCCACAAGCGCGGCACGCGGCACTGGCGGCTACGCTCCGGGCGCCATCGCCCGGCGGTGCGCGCCCTGGGCCCGGGACCCCGTCAAGATCACGGTCTGGGTGTCTGAGGCGACACATTGTCGTCCCAGACACCCAAACGGTGATCTACAACCTGGCCGAGGGCTGAGCGGCCGCTTATTCCCATTCGATCGTGCCGGGGGGTTTGCTGGTCACGTCAAGCACCACTCGGTTGATCTCAGGCACCTCGTTGGTGATCCGGCCGGAGATGCGGGCCAGCACGTCGTATGGCACCCGGGACCAGTCGGCGGTCATCGCATCCTCGCTGGACACCGGGCGCAGCACCACAGGATGCCCGTAGGTCCGCCCATCGCCCTGCACACCGACGCTGTGCACGTCGGCCAGCAGCACCACCGGACACTGCCAGATATCGCCGTCCATCCCGGCCGCGGTGAGCTCTTCGCGGGCAATCGCGTCCGCGGCGCGCAGCGTCTCCAGGCGCGCGGCCGTGACCTCGCCGATGATCCGGATCGCCAGTCCCGGTCCGGGGAACGGCTGGCGGTGCACGATCGTCTCCGGCAGTCCCAGCTCCAGCCCCACCCGGCGCACCTCGTCCTTGAACAGTGCGCGCAGCGGCTCGACCAGATCGAATTTCAGGTCCTCGGGCAGGCCGCCGACGTTGTGGTGGCTCTTGATGTTCGCGGTGCCCGATCCACCGCCGGACTCCACCACGTCCGGGTACAGGGTGCCCTGCACCAGGAAGCGGATCTCCTGGCCGTGCCGGCCCGCCTCGGCTTGCAGGTCCCGGGCCGCGGCCTCGAAGACCCGGATGAACTCCCGACCGATGATCTTTCGCTTCTGCTCCGGATCGGCCACGCCGGCCAGCGCAGACAGGAACCGCTCCCGGGCGTCGATGGTGACCAACTTGACCCCCGTCGCGGCGACATAGTCACGTTCCACCTGAGCCCGCTCGCCGGCCCGCAACAATCCGTGGTCGACGAAAACGCACGTCAGCGCATCGCCGACGGCGCGGTGGACCAGCGCTGCGGCGACCGCGGAGTCCACCCCGCCGGACAGACCGCAGACCAACCGGCTGCCTTGGGTCTGAGCCCGGATCGCGGACACGGTCTCGTCGATGACGTTGGCGGTGGTCCAGCTCGGCCGGATACCGGCGACCTCATGCAGGAACCGGCGCAACACCTCCTGACCGTGCGGGGAATGCATCACCTCCGGGTGGTACTGAACCCCGGCCAGCCGACGGCCGGTGTCCTCGAAGGCCGCCACCGGAGCTCCGGCCGACCGAGCGGTGACCATGAAGCCGCCCGGCGCGGCGATGACGGCGTCGCCGTGGCTCATCCACACCGGACCCCGCGCGGGCAGCTCGCGGTGCAGCACACCGCCACCGTCGAGTACCTGCAGATCGGTGCGCCCGTACTCCCGGGTGCCGGTTTGTTGCACTGTGCCGCCCAGGGCGTCGGCCATCGCCTGGAAGCCGTAGCAGATGCCCAGCACCGGCACCCCAGCCTCGAACAGCGCAGGATCAACCCGGGGAGCGCCCTGCGCGTACACGCTGGCCGGCCCACCGGAGAGCACAATGGCTGCGGGTTGGCGAGCGAGGATCTCGGCGACCGGCGTGGTGTGCGGCACGACCTCGGAGTAGACCTGCGCCTCACGGACCCGGCGAGCGATCAGCTGGGCGTACTGCGCCCCGAAGTCGACGACCAGAGCTGGTCGTGAGTGGGAATCGGTGTTATGGCACTTAATGGGACTCACGGGCCTTCGGCCACAGGCCGAAGGCCCGCTCCGCTAGCGCTGTGATTGTCAGGGCGGGGTTCACTCCGAGGTTCGCGCTGATCGCTGAGCCGTCCACCACGGACAGACCCGGGTAGCCGTGCACCCGGTGGTTGGCGTCGATGACGCCGTCGGCGGCGGTGGCGCCCATTGGGCAACCACCGAGGAAATGCGCCGTCAATGGGAGCCCGAACAGCTCGCCCCAGGTGCTGCCCGCGGTGCCGCCGATGTGCTGGGCGGTCAGCTGGCTGGCCCGGTAACCGGCGGGGATGAACGTGGGGTTGGGCTCGCCGTGACCAGGTCGCGAGGTCAGCCGGCCGCGGCGGTGGTAGGTGGTCAGCGAGTTGTCGAGACTCTGCATCACCAGCAGGATCACCGTCCGTTCACTCCAGCGTCGTACCGACAGCAGCCGCGCCGTCCGGACGGGATGCCCGACGGCGAAGCGCAGCAACTGCTTCCATCGTGGCGTGTCCGACGCGCCGTCGGTGGCCAAGGTTTGCAGCAGCGCCATCGCGTTGCTGCCGCGGCCGTAGCGGACCGGCTCGATGTGGGTGTGCTCGTCGGGATGGAACGAGGAGGTGATGGCCACACCCCGAGAGAAGTCACGCGCTGGATCCACCGTGGCTCGGCTGGCGCCCACGATCGCCTCGGAATTCGACCGGGTCAGCTGCCCCAGCCGGGGCGAAATCCGGGCCAGCACGCCATCGTCGCGCATCCGGTGCAGCAACTGTTGGGTGCCCCAGGTGCCGGCGGCGAGCACTACCTGCTCCGCCCGGATCGTCCGACGCCCCACTGTCCCGATAAGTAGCTTGCCGGTGCGTACGGCGTCGACCAGCCAGGTCCCGTCCGGCTGCGGGCGCACCGCGGTCACCGTGGTCATCGGATGCACCACCGCCCCGGCCCGCTCCGCGAAATAGAGGTAGTTCTTCACCAAGGTGTTCTTGGCGCCGACCCGGCATCCGGTCATGCAACAACCGCATTCGGTGCAGCCGGTGCGCCGGGGGCCGGCGCCGCCGAAGTAGGGATCGTCGACCTCCTCGCCTGGCGGTCCGAAGAACACCCCGACGGGCGCGGGATGGTAGCTCTTGGGGACCCCCATATCCCGCGCGACCCGCTGCATGACCTCGTCGGCGGCAGTGTGCCCGGCGTAGGTCGTCACCCCGAGCATCCGCTCTGCCTCGTCGAAGTGCGAGTCGAGCTCGGCGCGCCAGTCGGCGAGGTGCGCCCACTGCGGGTCGTCGAAGAATGCGTCGGGCGGCCGATAGAGGGTGTTGGCGTAGTTCAACGACCCGCCGCCGACGCCGGCGCCGGCCAGCACCACGAGATCGCGCAACAGGTGGATGCGCTGGATGCCGTAGCAGCCCAGCGCTGGCGCCCAGAGGAACTTTCGCGGCTGCCAGGACGTGCTGGCCAGCTCGTCGTCAGTGAAGCGTCGCCCCGCCTCGAGGACACCGACCCGGTAGCCCTTCTCGGTCAGCCGCAGCGCCGCGACGCTACCGCCGAACCCGGATCCGACGACCACCACGTCGTAGTCGACCACCCAGGAGCCTCCTCATACGTCTTAACCGCAGCGTAAACCGCGCCCCGGAGGGCAAACCACACATGGCGGCGCCTGACTAGGCCTCCTTGGCCTCTAGAACGTTGATACTTCAGCCACATTCCCGGGAGGGCGTAGCGTTGTGCTCGCCCGCTCCCGCATAGCTATTTCAACCCGCCTGACCAGCCACGATGGGTCGTAGAACGACGGCGTCCCAGACGCAGCCCCGCGAGAGGATCTCGATCGTCGCCTGACATGGCTTGATCACCGTGATCAAGGTCTCAGAGGGTCTGGCGTTACGGGCGGACGGTGAGGCCGACCTTTTGGAACTCTTTGAGTTCCGAGTAGCCGGTTTTGGCCATCGCGCGGCGCAGTGCACCGAACAGGTTTACCGTGCCGCCGGGATCGTCAGACGGGCCGAACAGCAGCGTGTCGATGCCGATCGAGTCATTGGATACGTCGGTGACGTGGCTGCGTGGTAGCGACGGATGGGCCGCGGCCGCAGTCCAGTACAAACCATTGCCGGGAGCCTCGGCCGCGGCGGCCAAGGGTTCACCGAGCATCACCGCGTCTGCCCCGCAAGCAATCGCTTTGGCCACGTCGCCGCTGGTAGACATGCCGCCGTCGGCGATCACGTGCACATAACGGCCACCGGTCTCGTCGAGATAGTCCCGGCGGGCGGCGGCGGCGTCGGCGACCGCGGTGGCCATCGGCACCCTGATGCCCAGGACCTCGGCGGTGGACGTGCTGGCACCCGCGCCGTGACCGACGATCACCCCGGCCGCCCCGGTCCGCATGAGGTGCATCGCGGTGCGGTAATCGCCTACTCCGCCCGCGATAACCGGGACGTCCATCGACGCGATGAACTCCACCAGGTTCAGCGGCTGCGCGGCACGCGAGACATGCTCGGCCGAGACGATGGTGCCCTGCACGATAAGGATCTCGACGCCGGCGGCGAGCAGGTCCGGGGCGAGGTCGCGGGCGTGCTGCGGGCTGACCCGGGCGGCGACCGTGACGCCGGACTCGGCCACCTTGCCGATCGCCTCGGTGAGCAGCTCAATCTGGATCGGGGCCGAATGCCACTGCTGCAGCAGCCGCACCGCCGCCGCGCGGTCGGTTTCCGCCATCACGGTGCGCAGCTGCAACAGCAGCTTGTCGACGTTCGGGTGGCGGCCCCACAGCCCCTCGGCGTTGAGCACCCCAAGGCCCCCCAACTCACCGATCCGCACAGCTGTCGCTGGTGAGACGATCGCGTCGGTGGGGTGGGTCACTAGCGGGATGTCGAACCGGTAGGCATCGATCTGCCAGCTCGTGGACACATCCCGCGACGAGCGAGTGCGCCGAGACGGCACAATTTGGACCTCATTGAAGTCGTAGCCGCGCCGCGCGGTGCGGCCCCTGCCGATCTCCACCAGATCGCGCACCTCAGTGCACCACGTAGTTGGGGGCCTCGACCGTCATGGTGATGCCATGCGGGTGGCCCTCC
>JAVXWL010000277.1:0-4923 GCA_032230565.1 Pseudonocardiales bacterium
TAGGGGTACGACGACTTCGAAATTGCCGCGCTGGCCTGTGCTGGGGGTGGATTGGATGATGCATCCGGGTCCGGCCACGTCGTCGTGGTCATCGGTGATTCGTTGCCCGCGGATCCACGGCAGGTGGACGTCGTTGTTGTTTCGGAACCAATGCCACAGCTGTGCCCGTTCCACGATGACTGCTTCGAAGTTACCGTAGTGGGTCCGTCCAAAATCAGATTGGATGAGACTGACATAAATTCTGGACATCTCACAGTCCCTTCCAGTCTCCTAAGCTGACAGGGCTTCCGGCACAGTCTTGGTCGCGGTGTGCCTGCGGGATGACACCGGCGGTGATCCGGTGCAGCGGCGCGACACCACGCGCGCCCTCCGCCTGCCTATCTTCGTCGGTCTCTGTGCTCGCTCCTGATCCGGGTAGGGCCCGGAAGGCTCTGGGGTTCCCGAACTACACAGCAGCGCTGTGCTTCGCGACCCGGTCAAGGGGCTGCGATATCTGCGCCTGCTCTTGCGACAACCCTGGGTTGAGATCTCCTCAGTCGAGCTGTCGAACTGGGGTGAACGGGCTGGCAGGCGCGGGGATGCCGGACACCGACGTTGGTGAAGTGATCGACCGGCGAGCCCTGTCGGCATACCGCCGCCGGCTGACCGAGCTCGAAGAAGATCTCAGACGGACCGGTTCGGCCGGCGAACGGGCACGCGTCGCGGTGCGCAAGGCGGTGGCCGCCGCCATAGACCGCATCGAGCAGATGGATCCCCGCGCTCGGCGGGTTGCTGCGTGACACCGTCCGGACCGGCACCGTCTGCCGCTACGACCCGGATCCGGCCCGGTCGGTTTGCTGGCTACTCGACGAGCCGTGAGCGCGGTTGCGCAGACAGGCCCGCGAGCGATACTACTGCGAGGATCACCTAACCATTTCCCCTATCCTTCGCGAACATGGTGGAGCGATGACCGCGGATCAGCTCGCGAGTACCGGCGAGGGTCAGCTGGCTTGGGCCCGTGCAATCTTCGCGGTCAACGATCTCTGCCAGATCGCCGCCGAAGCGGAGTCCGTCGAGGGGGTCTACGAGGCTGCACTCACCGCGCTCGAGCGGGCCATCGGCGTCGAACGATCGTCGATCCTGGTGTTCGACCGCCAGGGCGTCATGCGATTCGGGGCCTGGCGCGGCCTGTCCAAGGCGTACCGGACGGCGGTGGATGGGCACAGTCCCTGGTCTGCCGACGCGAAGGATCCTGAGCCGATCCTGGTGCCGGATGTTGCGCTCAATCCGGAGTTGGCCGCACTTTGTCCGGTGTTCGACGCCGAACGCATCGTGGCGCTCGCGTTCATCCCCCTGATCCACGCCGGCCGCGTGCTCGGGAAGTTCATGCTCTATTACGACACTCCACACCCCTTCGCCGAGGAGGAGGTGCGCGTCGCATCCTCGATTGCGCAATTCGTCGCCGGGGCGGTCGACCGCAAGCGCAACGAGGTGGAACTTCGCCGCAGCCGCGAACACCTCTCCCTCGCGCTCGAGGCAGGGGCGATGGGCACCTGGGAGTGGGACATGGCGTCCGGGGACGTCGTCTGGTCGCCCACCTTGGAACGGCTCCACGGGCTCGAGCCCGGGACATTCCCTGGGACGTTCGAGGCGTTCCAGCGCGACATCCTCGCGGAGGATCTGCCGGCCGTGCTCGCCGCGGTCCGGCGGGCGACCGAGGACGGGGCCGACTACGAGGTGACGTACCGTATCCATCGCCCAGACGGGGCGCTGCGGTGGATCGAGACGCGGGGAACCGTGGTGCCCGACGACACGGGCGCGCCGGTCCAGATGGTGGGGGTGTGCACCGATGTCACGCAGCGACGGGCGGGCGAGGCGGAACGGACCCGGCTGCTCGATGCCGAGCGGGCCGCCCGGCTCGAGGCTGAGACGTTGGCTGCCCGTCTCGACACGCTGCAGCGGGTCACGGCGGAACTGTCCCGGGCGGTGGCGCTCGAGGACGTCGTCGACGTAGTGCTCGGCACGGCAGTACGCGAGCTCGGTGGGCAGACCGGGTCGCTGTGCCTGCTCGACGGCGACGACCTCATCATCGCCCACGCAGTGGGATACCCCGCGGAGGTCACCGGGCACTGGGGTCGGTTCCCGGTCTCGGCAGACCTGCCGGCGAGCGAAGCGGTCCGCACCGGCTGCGCCGTGTTCATCGAGTCGCCCGAGGAGCGTGACCGCCGGTATCCCGTCTTCGCCACCGCGCCACTGGTCCCCGACGAGGCATATGCGATCGTTCCGCTCGCCGACCACGATCCCACCGGGTGTCTTGTAGTGGGATTCCCCGAACCCCGAGAGTTCTCCGGTCAGGACGAGGACTTCTTTTTCGTGCTCGCCAGCCGCTGCGGCGCCGCGCTTGACCGCGCCCGCCTTTTCGAGCAGCGCGAGCACGCTCGGGTCGCCGCCGAGGTGTCCCGGGCGGCGGTAGCGTTCCTGGCCGAGGCGTCGGCCCTGCTGGCCTCCTCCCTCGACTACGAGCGCACCCTCACACAGGTCGCGGAGCTGGCCGTTCCGCGACTGGCGGATTGGTGCGGTGTCTACCTCACCCGTGCGGGAGGCAGTATCGAGCCGGTCGCACTCACGCATGTCGATCCAGAGCGCGTTCGCTTCGTCCGCGAGATGCTGGAGCGGTTTCCACTCCTCCCGACCGATACCGTCGGCATCGCGGACGTCATCCGAACCGGACATGCGCAGACCTACCCGGAGATCACCGACGAGCTGCTAGCCGCCATCGCCCAGAACGATGAGCATCTCGAGCTGCTGCGCAGCGTTGGGTTCGGTGCGGGAATGGCGATGCCGCTGCAGGCCCGGGGACGCGTCTTCGGGGCGTTTTCCCTCGGCAATGAGCGGGGGCGGTCGATGGACCCCGACGACGCGATCCTCGCCGAGGAACTCGCGGCTCGAGCGGGGACCGCGATCGACAACGCCCGCCTGTTCGCCGAGCGCACCTACATTGCCCAAACTCTGCAACGGAGTCTGCTGCCGGCGCAGCTTCCCGAGTTCGATCGGCTGGCGCTGGCCGCGCGCTATCTACCCGGTGCGCCCGATGTGGCGGCCGGTGGTGACTGGTATGACGTGCTGGCCTTGGACGAGCACCGAGTAGCCATCGTGGTGGGCGATGTCGTTGGGCAAGGCGCAACTGCAGCCGCAGTGATGGGCCAGCTGCGCACCGCGTTGGTTACTGCACTGCTGCACGGCGACTCCGCGGGGGCCGCGCTGGAGCACCTAGACCGAATGGCCGTGCGCATCCCCGGTGCGCTGGCCTCTACCGCCGCCGTGATGATCCTGGACCTGCTGACCGGAGATCTGTGCTGGGCCCGCGCCGGGCACCCGCCGCCTCTGCTGGTCGAACCTGAGGGCGTCCGCTACCTCACCGACGGCGCTGGCGGCCCGCTGGGTATCCCGGGCCGTCCGCCTTATCCCGAGGCCAGCACCCGCATCGAACCCGGTGCGTGCCTGCTGCTTTACACCGACGGGTTGATCGAGCGCCGCGGTCAGGTCATCGACGAGGGTCTGGACCACCTGGCCGGCACCGCCGCAGCGTTGTGTTCTGAGCCGCCCACCACCTTGCTCGACGGGCTGTTGGCCCGTGCGCTGCCTGACACCGGCCCCGCCGATGACGTCGCCCTGATCGCCGCCCGGTACCTGCCCGCGCCGCTGCACCAGCGGCTGCCCGCCGACCCAGCCCAGCTGTCCGGTCTGCGCCGCGCGGTGCGCGGCTGGGTACACGCCGCGGCGCTGCCCGCCGCACTCGGTGAAGACCTGCAGCTCGCCCTCGGGGAAGCCACCGCGAACGCCGTTGAGCACGCTTACGCCAGCACCGGCGAACCCGGCGAGTTCGCCTGCCGGCTCACCCACCGCGGCGACGGCGCGGTCGACGTCGAGGTGCGCGACTTCGGTCGGTGGCGCCCGGAGCCCACCAACAACTCCCACCGCGGGCGCGGCCTGGCGCTGATTCGCGGGATCGCCACCGATGTCGTCATCGGCTCCAGCCCGACCGGTACCCAGGTTCGTTTCCGCCTCCCCGCTCCGCCTCCCGCCCCCGGTCCATCGGCAGCTACCGCCCATGCCCAGCCCACCCCGGCCGCGCCACCGGCACCCGCTGAACTGCGCGTGCACCAGAAGGTTGACGGCGGACGGCGCTTGGAACTGCGTGGCGAGCTCGACCTGGCCGCCGCCGCCACCCTGCGCGGCCCACTGCTCGGTCAACTCGACGCTCCAGGCCCGGTCACCCTCGACCTACGGGCCCTGGACTACCTCAGCAGTGCCGGCGTCGGGTTACTGATTCAGGCCGGCCAGCACGCCGTTACCCAGCACACCCCATTGCAGCTCCAGTTGACTCCGCACAGCCTGGTCGCCCGGGTGCTGGCCATCACCGGTGTGGAACACGCTCTGCCGCTGGCCATCGATGAACCGGTGCCTGGCTGAGTCATATCGCCGCGCGGGCCTTGGCGGTCTTGACGGCCGCGGCGAGGGTGGTGATGTCGTAGGCGCCGTAATGTCGCCGTCCGTTGATGAAGAACGTGGGCGTACCGGATACGCCGCTGAGGCTGGCGGAGTCGACGTCTTCGGCGATTCGGGAAGCGTGGGCATGCCTGCGCAGGTCGTCGCGGAATCGTTCAACGTCGATGCTGAGATTGCCCGCGTAGCGGCTCAGATCAGCCGGCCGCAAATCCTGCTGATGGTCCAATAGCAGATCGTGCATCGGCCAAAACACGCCCTGGTCGGCGGCGGCCTCGGCGGCTTCGGCCGCCAGTTGGGCCCGCGGGTGGACGTCGGTGAGGGGAAGGTGGCGCCATACGTAGCGAACGTCGCCGAAGTCGGCGAGCAGCTCCCGGACGACCGGTTCTGCTTGACCGCAGTAGGGGCATTCGAAGTCGCCGTACTCGACCACAGTGA
>JAVXWL010000018.1:0-3985 GCA_032230565.1 Pseudonocardiales bacterium
CGATCCCATCTGTGCGCTCTTGGGCAAAGGGACCGTTGTCCATACGCCCAGTGGGCACACTAATGTGCATTGCCACCTCTGACGACCCTGGGCGGATCCTGCAAGGGGGTGGCGGAATTTCTCCCCCCACCACTGCGGTGAATCAGTGGGTGTCCTGTTGTCGGGTGGCGGGATTTGAACCCACGGCCTCTTCGTCCGGAATCCGGATCAGGTTTGTTAGTTAACACTATTGAACACTGTTGGTGCTGGTGGCTATGAGGTGGAATGATGGTTGTACACGGTTGAATGTGAGCCAGTGGTGTCGCTTGCGCTTCCGTTTCGCTACCGATACGAGATCAGCTTCGCTCGCGAAGCTATACCCTGCCGGAGCCGGGACGCCCCAGAAGGCTGCTCATTACGAGTCCGTAGATAACCGGTTCTAGCCCCCGTCCACAGCGTCCCGATGAGGGCCGGATGTCTGCGTGAGACTGGGCAGACGGGCGTGAACCGCATGCAACTGCAACCCTGTGCGCAACCCTTGGGGCCTGATCTGGATCGTGCTCACGTCAGACCTGACGCTACGCGTTCTCCTTGCCGATCACGATCTCGTGCAGCGGACAATCGGCGCTGACGAGGTCGCCTAGCCAACCAGCGCGTAGTCCAGCTCCCTTCGACAAGACACGCGCTGGGTCCCTGCATGTGCAACCCAACTTGCGCGCATCCTCGGTCCCCGGCAGCTTGACATGTGACGTCTTGAACTTGAGCTGCAGCTCATGCCGATTTGAGCGCTGTCCGTTTTGTCCGGACGACGGCTGCTGCCGCTCGCTGCTCACCAGCCGAGCATACCGAGGGTGGCAGGTTGTGCGTGACGTGGCCGCAGAATTTGCGCCTAAACGTAGAAACCGGAAGGCCTCTGTGTTTGCGGGCCGCAACGACCGAAGGTCGCCGTCACGGGTAGGCGCCGGCACGGTCATGCGGGCTCTTCCCTGCGCCAGCATTCGCTGTTCTCGCCGACGCACTTCAGCTCGATTAGCCGGGAGCGGTAGCGGGTCTCGCCGTTGTTCATGAGCATGCGCGTCTCGCTGGCGTCGCGGTAGATCACACCGCCAACGGGCTCGTGTTGAAACTGAAGCGTCCCATCGATGGGGTCGATCCGGTTGTCGGCCGCCTCGATCGCGATGACGAGGTACGGGTTATCGTGTCGGAGCCACGGCTGCCGCTCGCCGGGTTCAAGGCTGATTTCCCGCATCCGTACTTGCTCGTTTTCGAAGACGATCCCCTGGCCGACAGGGCTGAGCTCCATCTGCGTCCCATCGGCGCGGGTGACAATGTCGTTCCGCGTCATCGTCCATCCCTACCACCTCGGCGTGGACGGCGTTGTGGAGCGGTTGTGCGTTCGAGTCAGCGTCAGACACGGCGGTGTCCACCGCTTCGCAACGAGCCGGGCGAGCCGAGAGCTGGCCTCCTGCATAGTCGGTTGATCTGGGATCCTTTGACCCCCAGTCGGTCTTTTACGGTCCGACACTGACCGTGGCCTGCCGCGCAGGGTTCTGACTGTGCCGTCTTGGATGGCCGAGATCCGGCGGCGTTGCTGTCAGGCTGCGCTGTCATCGTGGAGCCCTCGTTTGTAAGTCCTGGCAGACCGTGTTGCAGTGTGCTCGTAGTGTCCATCCCCAAACTTTGCCCCTAGCCGACGATCTCGCCAGCGGCCTGGCCGCACTAGGTGAACACGAGCGCGCGCCAACTCGAAGAATGATCCGCGGTCTCAGCGCAGGTTGTGATCTATTGGCTCTGCACGATTGGGGTCAGCGACACCCAGGTCAGCGGTCGATCTACCATTCCGCCGACCGGCCAGCTGGCCACCGCCGCAGCCGGCTTGCCGGCCTCCAGCAGCCACCGGGGCCGTGGAGTTGGGGTGGGCGTGCGGTGCGCGAAGTTCCACCGCATCACGGTGCCGAGTATCGGCCCGGCGCTGGCCACCCGACCGGCGATGAGCTGGTCGGTCAGCGCGCGGTCCCCGAACCATTCGACCATCGGGCAACGGCAGAAAAATGCCGGGGTGCCGACCTCGTACCTGACCAGCACCTCCTCACCGCCGGTGATGGCGGCGACACCGCGCCCGATCGCGGCGTATTGCCCGGCGGTGCCGAAGTTGGCGTTTAGCGGCCCCCACTGCCAGTGCCACGACCCGAGGAACACCGCGCAGCCCACCAGCACCGCGCCCACCATCCCCGCGGCGGCCCGTCGCCACCGCAGAGCCGCCGCGGTCACCGCGGCGGTCACCGTCAGACACACCACCGACGGGGCCAGGTACCACGGGTACGGCGCGGTGCCCAGCGCGGCGAACGCGACCCACTGCATGACGCCCGCTAGGGCGAACACCAGCGCTAGGCGCCGGGCCGGGTGCCGGTACCGCGACAGCAGCCACCAGCCCACCGCCAGCAGCCCAGCCACCACCGGCAGCAGCGCCAGCACGGTCGGCGCCGGGACGGCCAGCGCGTACAGCACCCACCCGTTGGTGAACGTGTACGGGCCCCAATGGTCCCCCGCCTTGAACCACACCGTGTCCGGCAGGAACCCACCGAGCCGGTACCAGGCGAACAGGTGCCACGGCAGCGCCACCGCGGCGCCCACCACCGCCACCACGGCCCACCGACGCCAGGCGACAAGCCCGACCACCAGCACCCCGACGGGCACAGCCAGGTCGGGACGGGTCAGCACCGCCAGCCCGCACAGCACCCCGGTGACCAGCGGGCGCCCGGCCACCGCGTAGCGGGCCACCCCCACCAGCGCAGCGACCCCGAGGTAGGTCTCCAGTCCGATCGTCGACACCAGCAGCGGCGACGTGACCAACAACCCCACCAGGGCCGCGGGCAGCACCGGGGACAGGTCCAGCTCGCGGGCCAGCCGCGCCGACCACCACCCCACCAGGCCCAGGCAGGCCACCAGCACCAGCCCCACGGCCAGCACCGGGCGGCCGGTGACCAGCGTGCCCGCCGCCAGCAGCCACACATTCAGCGGTGATGTGGCGGTATTCGACGGCCGATCCGCCAGCATCCCCCAGTGGCCCACCTCGGCGAGGTTCCGCGCGTAGCTCAGGGTGATGTAGGCGTCATCGGGCAGCGCGGTGTGCGCCACCAGGAACACCAGCCCAGCGGCGACCGCCCCACCGGCCGCTGCGACGTACTCCATCCGCCACCTGGTGAGCATCACGGCATTAAACCCGACCCGACCAGGGAGGTAAGCCATGGTCACCTGGCGGTCCACGAGGTGCACCTGTGCTGCGCGGTCACGCGGGGGCCGGGGTTGAACTGTTCGCGGTGTATGCCGCGATCGCCTCGGGTCGGAGAGTAGTGGGTGTTCGTCGGCTGTCGTTGTCAGATCTAGCTGTCAAGATCGCTTAAGTGGCCAAGTGCTCCGAGTAGACGGTTCACCCGGTCAAGGCCTTCACACGCAGCCCTTGATCGGAATACTGAGCCTAAAGCCCGAGAAAGGACCGTGTCATGCACGCCAGCAAAGGTGACAGGCTTGTGACCCACGGCCGCGTCGTCGGAGCACATGACCGCGTTGTTGAGATCGTCGAGGTGCTGGGTCCCGATGGAACGCCCCCGTACCGGGTACGGGCAGAGAACGGCCACGAATCCATCATGAGTCCCGGCCCAGACACTGTGGTCGACCACCGCAAGAGCGGTGACTCAGTCTAGCTGGGGGGCGATGCTGGAACCAACCAGCGACCGCTTCGTCCCGAATCCGGATTGGGTCCGTTGGTTAGCAGCGTTGAACGCTGTTGTTGCTGGTAGCTATGAGGCGGAATGAGGGTCGTACACGGTCGAACATGGGCCAGTGGTGTTGCTTGCGCTTCCGTCTCGCTGCCGCTACGAGATCAACGTCGCTCGCGCGGCTATGCCCGGCCGAAGCCGGGACGCCCTGCAACCCTGCTCATTACGAGTCCGTCCATCGATCGTCTCCGGAGGTCCGCAGGCGTGTTTACCAGGTCTGGTCTATC
>JAVXWL010000058.1:0-24215 GCA_032230565.1 Pseudonocardiales bacterium
CGCGCCGGGTTCGGGTGGTGGAGGTCGCCACCGCGTCACCGTCACCGTTCGCCCGCAGCCTGCTGTTCGGTTACGTGGGGATGTTTCTCTACGAGCTCGACGCCCCGCTGGCCGAGCGTCGGGCCGCGGCGCTCGCGCTGGACTCAACCCTGCTGGCGGAGCTGCTGGGTTCGGAGGCGATCCGCGAGCTGCTCGACCCCGAGGTGCTCGTCGAGCTGGAGGCGCAGCTGCAGCGCGTCGACCCCGACCGGCAAGCCCGCGACGTCGAGAGCACCGCCGACCTGTTGCGCGCTTTGGGCGATCTCACCGAGGCCGAGGCCGCGCAGCGCGGGATCGTCCCGCAGTGGCTCGCCGAGCTCGGCTGCGCTCGCCGGGCGATCACGGTGCGAATCGCCGGGGAGGCCCGATGGATCGCGATCGAGGACGCCGGGCGGGTGCGCGACGCGCTGGGCGTCGCCTTACCGGTAGGAGTGCCAGAGGTGTTCACCGAGCCGGTGGCCGATCCGCTCGGGGACCTTCTGCTGCGCTACGCGAGAACCCGGGGCCCGTTCACCGCAGCAGCCGCCGCCGCTCGCTTCGGGCTCGGCGTCGCCGTGGTGACCGCGGGCTTGGATCGCATGACCAGGACAGCCACTCTGGTTCGCGGCGAGCTGCGCCCGGTCGAGCTTGGTGGTGGCGGCACCGAGTACTGCCATTCAGAGGTGCTCCGACGCTTGCGGCGAGCGTCGTTGGCCCGGTTGCGGGCCGAGGTAGAGCCGGTTGAACAGGCCGCCCTGGGTCGGTTCTTGCCGGCCTGGCACGGCATCCGGTCCTGGCGCCCTGGGTCCGCGGAAACCATGCGTGACGGGTCAGGGCCGGCGCGCCGGCTACGCAGTGCACCCACCCCAGAGGACGTGCTCGGCGCAGTGGAGCAACTGGCTGGAGCACCGGTGCCGGCTAGCGCGCTGGAATCACTGCTACTCCCGGCGAGGCTGCCCGGCTACTCCCCCGCCCTGCTCGACGAGCTCACCATTTCCGGTGAGGTCAGCTGGATCGGTTGCGGGTCGCTTCCTGGCGGCGACGGGTGGATCGCACTCGCGCCCACCGACCTGGTTGACCTGGTGCTGCCGGACCTCGACGAACAGCTTGAGCTCACGCCGATCCACCGCGCCGTCCTTCGTTCTCTGGGTTGGGATCCCGCCGGTGGTCCGCCCGGCGGCGGCGCGCTGTTCTTCCGGCAGCTCGCCGATCGAAGCGCGCAGAACTTGCACGCCGACGCGCACCCCGCGCCCGGTGACGCCGACGTCGTAGCGGCGATGTGGGACCTGGTGTGGGCAGGGTTGTTGACCAACGATTCGCTGGCACCGCTGCGTGCGCTGGTGTCCGGTCGCTCGGCCGCGCACCGGCCACGCCGGACCGCACCGCGCGGCCGATACGCGCGGATGCGCGCAGGTCGGCCCCCGATGCCGTCGCGCGCCGGTCCGCCGACGGCCGCGGGCCGCTGGTCGTTGTCACCGGCGCCCCAACCGGCAACAACTAACGTCGATCCGACCCGCCGGGCGCACGCCCGAGCCGAGACGTTCCTCGAGCGCCACGGTGTCCTCACCAGGGGAGCACTGGAGACTGAGCGCATCGCTGGTGGTTTTGCCGGCGTCTACAAGGTGCTTCGGGCGATGGAGGAGTCCGGCCGGTGCCGACGCGGGTACGTCGTCGAGGGACTCGGAGCCGCACAGTTCGCCGTCCCCGGCGCCATTGACCGGCTGCGCGCCGTGGGCCATCCCGGCGAAGCCAGCGCAGCCACGGTGGTTCTTGCCGCCACCGACCCGGCCCAGCCCTACGGGGCGGCCCTGCCGTGGCCGTCCACGGTTGGCGACCTACGGCACCGACCTGGCCGTAAGGCCGGAGCGCTGGCCGTCTTGGTAGACGGCGCTCTTGTGTTGTACGTCGAACGCGGGGGTCGGTCACTGCTGTCCTTCACGGAAGACAGCGCCGCCTTGCGCACCGCTGTAAACGCCCTGGCCGGCGCCGTTCATCGAGGCTGGCTGGGTTCGCTGTCAGTAGAGCGTGCAGACGGTGAGGCGGCGCTGGGTTCTGCGTTGGCCGAACTGCTGCGCGACGCCGGGTTCCGCGCCACGCCCCGAGGGCTGCGGCTACGCGCCTGAGCAACTGACCGGCTCACTGCGTCGCGGGGCGCAGCAGCGTCCAAAGCTGGGCGACAGCCTCCTGATCGCCGGAGATCCGCACCGACTGGTCGGGCAGCCGACCCCAGCACCACAGGTAGATCTCCATGGGGTTGCCGCTCACCATCGCGTCCGCCGACCGAGCATCGAACTCGTCGACCCGCCGAGCGATGGACCGGCCCCGCTCGAAGATCGCTAACCACCGGCGATCCGCAGCAGACAGAGCAACGGAACCCTGCTGCGGCGAGGACATTCCCAGCTCACCGAGGCGGTAACCGAACCACACGAACAGCAGCTCGTCGATGCCGTCGAGGGCCAGCCCGGGGTCGACGGCGTGGACCGGGCCGCCAGCGGCAGCTTCGACATCGACCCGATGCACGGTGTTCTCGTGAGCCATCCGACGCCACCAGAAGCCATGCGTACGGTCGCCTGGCCACCACGTGTCGCACGGTTCGGCGGGATCATGGCGACCAAGCTCCGCTAGCAACTCGGTGACGCCGGTTCGTACGAAACCAACCAGATCGTCGTCCGATGGTGATCGTTGCCACTGCTCGGGTCGACGGCCGTCTCGCATCCACAGTGTGGTGACCCGGTGCACACTCCCCACATGCCGCAGCGTCTCCGCCAAGGTGAAATCGGGACAGCCTGGCACCTCGGCATCCGCCGCGGACGGCAACGCTGAGACCGCCGCGCTGAGCATCAATTCAGCTTCGATCCCGATCACGTCCAGCATTCGGCCATAGTCGATCAACGGCCGCGGAGCGGTCATCGGGAGAGCCTCGCCGCCGCATGCTGCGCAAGGTCGAGGAACTCGCCAGCTTGCCGGACCAGGTCGTCGGCATCGCGAGCGGTCACCAACCGATGTACACCGGCCTCGGCAGCTGCCCGGGTTGCCGAACTGGCGGCAAAGAACGCCGACCATTCCGCGAGTTCCGGCGCGACTGTCGCCAGCAGCGCCCAAGCACTGGTCGGCTGGGCACGATGGCGCGGTCGGGCCCGTACCGCCAACACAGCGGCGGCCGCACGCAGCGCCGCGAGATGCGCCTGGGCGTAACGATCTACTGGATGCGCGGCGTACTCAGCATCAAGCAATCCTTGCCGAGCCTGCTCAAGGAGGCTGCGTACGCTGGGCAGCCGGTAACGGCGTCTTTCGTACTTCGGCCCCTCGTAGTTCGAATGGTCGTATCGGGGCACGACAGCTGTAGTGAGGGCAGCAGTGGCGGGCACTTCGGCCTCCTGGTGGGGAGTCGGGGTGGGCGACCCGGGTTGATGGCCAGGGTCGACTCCGCCGTGGGGAAGCCGGCGGAGCCCGGCGGCGGTGCGCTTCCCCCGCCCCACCGCCGGGCGTGTTCGAACGTATGTTCGACTCCCGTAGGGTAACGCTCTGAGCCACGGTTGCGTCAAGTGCCAATCTCGGGGCACCGCAGCGTCTCCACACCCTGGCGTGATCACAGGGGATTCGGGCACTCTGTGGACGGCACCCGCTTCGCACCGACGTCGGTCGATACTGGAGGTCAGCGGTGACCGCGATGCCCATGCGCGAACCAGCGCAGCTGGCTGAACTGACGGCTCCGCAACTACGCCAGCACCTTCACGAGGCGCTGCAGATCTATGTCACGGCCATGCACTACCCGCCCGGCACCGCCCGGCACCGGAGTCCAATGTGGCTCGAACACATGCAGCGAGACGGTTGGCTCTGCGTGGCTGCCTTCGACGCGGACACCTTAGTTGGCATCGGCTACGGCTACCGGGGCGCTCCCGGGCAGTGGTGGCACGACGAAGTGCAACGCGGCCTCATGCTGATCGACCGTCGCCGTGCACAACGCGAGCTCGCTGACTACTTCGAGCTCACCGAACTGCATGTGCGTCCCGACGCCCAAGGCAGAGGCATCGGCAAGGCGCTGCTCACCGAGTTACTGTCCAGGGTGGACGCCCCACGCGCGTTGTTGTCGACTCCCGAGGGACCCACCAGAGCATGGCGGCTCTACCGCCGGCTCGGATTCACCGACTTGCTGCGGCATTACCACTTCACGGGGGACTCCCGAGACTTCGCCGTGCTAGCGCGCACGCTGCCGCTCTAGCGCGACCGAAGTCGGGAACTGTTAAGCGCCGCCAAACTCAATGCGTAACGACGGCGGCGGGGCGGCCCGGCGCCATGCCGAGGCGGGCGAGGACGGCCCGGGTCGAACCGGACCGGTTGAGTGTGTAGAAGTGCAGCCCGGGCACACCCTCGGCGAGCAACCGTTCGCACAATTCGCTGGCAACATTGACACCTACCTGGCGCACCGCGGCCGGATCGTCACCAACTGCGGCCAGACGGTCACGCACCGCCACCGGAATAGTGCAGCCCGATAGCTCAGCCATCTTCTGCACGCCGCCCAGCGTGGTGATCGGCATGATTCCGGGCACGATCGGCACCGCCGCCATATCCGCACCCGCGGCGGCCACCCGATCCCGAAGTCTCAGGTAGTCCTCCGCGCGGAAGAACATCTGGGTGATCGCGAACTGAGCCCCGGCACGCAGCTTTGCCACCAGGTACCGGACGTCGGACTCGGCGTCGGGCGACCGCGGGTGGCACTCGGGGAAGGCGGCCACGCCAACGCAGAAGTCGCCGAGCGAGCGAGCGAGGCGGACCAGATCCTCCGCATAGTGCACGCCCTGCGGGTGCGGCACCCACTCCCCCAGCGGATCACCCGGTGGGTCACCACGTAACGCCAGCAGATTGCAGATCCGGGCCTCGGCGTAGTTGTCAATCACTTGTCGCAGCTCGGTCACTGAGTGGTTCACCGCGGTGAGGTGCGCCATCGCGACGACGGTGGTCTGCTGGGCAATCCGGCCGGTGATCCGCAAGGTGCGATCCCGGTTGGCACCCCCAGCGCCATAAGTCACCGAGGCGAAGGCCGGGTCCAGCGGCTCGAAATCGCGCAGCGCTTGCCACAGCTGGCCCTCCCCGGCGTCATCGCGGGGCGGAAAAAACTCCACTGAGAACACCGGGCGGTCGCCGCCGAGCCGGTCGATGACGGCCGTCATGCATCCCACCCTAGCCTCGCCACCGCGGGTCGCGGGGCCCGCCGGATATACCGGAACCCGGGCACAAACTGAACCGGGATCCCGCCGCAATCGAACCCGGGCAAATGTCGGTGCGAATACGCCCTATCGTCGGCATGCACAGCCGTGCTCGCCTAGCTACGCAGTGTCGTCACCACGATTGCAGGAGGTTTGATGGCGCGGCCCAACGCCACCCGTGGAGGCCGGGCTCAGTCCCTCGCCGGTCTGGCGGAGGATCAGCAGGTGCATCCGCTCGATCACGACCTCCGCGCCGAGGTGCGACACGAACTCGCCAGCTTCCTCCAGACCAAACGTGACGAGGCGGCGCAGATCGACTCACAGTTCGTCGCCGCGGTCGACTCGCTGAGCGACTTCGTCCTCGGCCCCGGCAAGCGGCTGCGGCCAACGTTCGCTTGGTGGGGCTGGCGCGGAGCGGGCGGATGCCCCGACAACCCGCAAGCCCGGGCCGTGCTGCGGGCGGTGAGCTCCCTGGAGCTGATCCAGGCCTGCGCCCTGCTGCATGACGACCTGATCGACGATTCCACCACCCGGCGTGGTGTACCCACCATGCACGTCGACTTCGCGGCCCAGCACCGCGCGGCCGGGTGGTTGGGCGCGCCAGAACGGTTCGGCGCAGCCACCGCCATCCTGCTTGGTGACATCGCGTTGGCCTGGGCCGACGACATGTTGCGCGGGTCGGATCTGTGGCCGGAGCAGCTCGGTCGCGCGCACGTCGTGTGGCAGGCCATGCGCACCGAGGTACTCGCCGGGCAATACCTCGACGTGATCACCCAGGCCAGCGGCGACGAAACGCCGGAAGCGGCGCTGCGGATCGACCGATACAAGACCGCGGCTTACACCGTTGAGCGCCCGCTGCACTTGGGTGCGGCTATCGCTGGAGCGGACAGCGCGCTGGTGTGCGCTTACCGCCGATTCGGGGCCGACATCGGCGTCGCATTCCAGCTCCGCGACGATCTTCTGGGCATGTACGGTGACCCTCAAATCACCGGTAAGCCCGCCGGCGACGACTTGCGCGAGGGCAAGCGGACGCTGCTGCTTGCCTACGGCCTGCGCGCCGCCGACGAGAAGCGCCAGACCGGAGCCGCCGAGCTGCTGCGTGGCGCCGTCGGCAATCCACACGTCGACGAGAACGTCGTGACCGAGGTCCGCGAGCTGCTCCTCGAGCTCGGCGCGGTGGCTGAGGTCGAGCGCCGGATCACCACGTTCACCAACTCTGCGTTGGGCAGTCTGCGCGCCGCTGTGCTGGCCGAGCCGGCTGGCGCCCGGCTGGCGGAGCTCGCCGCCCAAGCCACCTGCCGAGTTCGCTGAAGGCCACCGGGTTGCCCAAGGCAACAGCTGTTGACTGCGAGTCCCGGCGTAACGTGCACCCGTGCGCACCGTGCCCGGACCCACCGATCATGTCGTCGTAGTCGGCGCCGGACTGGCTGGGCTGTCGGCGGCGCTGCACCTGCTCGGATCTGGCCGGCGGGTGACTGTGCTGGAGTCCCAGCCCCATCCCGGCGGTCGGGCCGGCCGCAGCGATCTCGCCGGTTATCGTCTCGACACCGGCCCCACCGTGCTCACCATGCCGGAGTTGGTTGATGAGGCGCTCGCCGCGGTGGGCGACTCGCTGGCCGCCCGGCTGGATCTGGTGGCGTTGCATCCGGCCTACCGGGCTCGCTTCGCCGACGGATCAGTGATCGACGTGCACACTGACGCCGACGCGATGGAGGCGGAGATCCGGTCGGTGGCCGGCCCCTCCGAAGCGAACGGCTACCGCCGGCTGCGGCGCTGGCTGACCAGGCTCTACCAGGTGGAGATCGGCCGGTTCATCGGCGGCAACTTCGACTCCCCGCTGGACCTCGTTGCCAGCCGTGCCGCCGTCAAAGACCTGGCCACGCTCGCAGCGTTGGGTGGCTTCGGTCGGCTGGGCCCTCAGGTCGGTCGATTCTTACACGACAAGCGGCTGCAACGGATCTTCTCCTTCCAGGCGCTCTACGCCGGAGTGCCTCCGCAGCGCGCGCTCGGCGCGTACGGGGTAATCGCCTACATGGACACGGTCGCCGGGGTCTGGTTCCCGCGCGGCGGAATGCATGCATTGCCGCAGGCGATGGCCGACGCCGCCACCGACGCGGGCGCTGAGTTTCGCTACCACACGACAGTGACGTCGCTGGAGCATTTCGGGCAACGTGTCACCGCGGTGCACACCGCCGACGGCGAACGGGTCAGCGCCGATGCGGTGGTGCTCACGCCCGACCTTCCGGTGGTGCACCGACTACTCGGCCGCGCGCCACAGCGGTTAGTGCCGCTGCGCTGGTCGCCCTCAGCGGTGGTGCTGCACGCCGGAGTTCGCCCGGGTAACGGGCCGGGCTGGGCGGGGCTGGCACATCACACGATCTTCTTCGGGGAACAGTGGGAACGGACCTTCGACGAGATCATCTACCGCGGGCAGCTGATGACCGACCCATCCCTGCTCGTCACCCGGCCCACCGCCACTGACCCGGACCTGG
This sequence comes from Pseudonocardiales bacterium, assembly GCA_032230565.1. GTDB lineage: Bacteria > Actinomycetota > Actinomycetes > Mycobacteriales > Pseudonocardiaceae. The sequence goes on from JAVXWL010000058.1 coordinate 7,718, forward strand.
CGCCTGATGGACGCGAGCTGCTGTACATCCTCGCGCCGTGCCCCAACCTGCGCACCGCGCCGCTGGACTGGGCCACCCTCGGATCTGCCTACCGTGATGAGCTGGTCGGCACGCTGGAGCACCGGGGGCTGGCTGACCTCGACAAGTCCATCGAGGTCGAGCAGCTGGTCACTCCCGCCGATTGGGCGGCCCAGGGACTTGCAGCCGGGACCCCGTTCTCGGCCGCCCACACCTTCGCCCAGACCGGACCGTTCCGGCCCTCGAACCTGGTGCGCGACCGGACCAACGTCGTGCTCGCCGGATGCGGCACGACGCCCGGAGTGGGGGTCCCCACCGCGATCATCTCTGGCAAGCTCGCCGCAGCTCGGATCACCACGACCGGAGCCCGCCGAAGCACCGCCATGAGCGGCTGAATCAACGGTGGCATCGACGATTGGGCTCGACCGGCCGCGCCTGAGTCGATTGCTGTCGGGCACGGTGCTGCTCGGATTCGTCGGTTCAGTGCTGCTGACCACCATGGCGGTGGGAGCGGGTGGAATCCTCGTCAACGACCCGGTGATCAGCGGCGGACCATTGTCATGGATCCGTTACGGGCACGGCCACGACCTGGCCACCGCGGCGCTCTACCTCGGCGTCGGGATGCTCGTGTGGGCCTGGATACGGCTGGGACGCGAGGTGCGCGGCGGCACCGCGACCGCCCGGCAGGTTCGGCTGGCCAGTGCAATCTGGACGGCACCCGTGCTGCTGTCTCCACCGTTGTTCACCAGGGACGTCTACAGCTACCTGGGCCAAGGTGCGCTCGCTTTGCGCGGGCTGGATCCCTACCAAGTCGGACCCTCGAAGCTTCCGCCAGGAGCCATCGCGGACAACGTCCACTACGTATGGCAGACCACCCCAGCACCTTACGGCCCGCTGTTCATCCTGATCGCGAAGACGATTAACCGGTTGACCGGCGAAAATCTGATCCTCGGTGTGATCGGCATCCGGTTAGTGCTGCTGGGGGGGTTGGCGCTACTGGCTTACGCCCTGGCCCGGCTGGCCGAGTCACTGGGCGGCGATCGCACCGTTGCGCTGTGGTTGGTAATCACCAATCCGTTGACTGTCGTGCATCTGGTCGGCGGGCCGCACAACGATCTGCTGATGACCGGCCTGCTCGCTACCGGCACGCTGCTCGTGTTGGCGCACCGGCACGTCGCCGGGATTGCACTGGTCACCGCGGCGATGGCGGTGAAGGCATCAGGTGGGATCGCGCTACCGTTTCTGGTGTGGATCTGGGCAGCCCACCTTCCTGGTGAGCGGCGGGTGCGACTGTTGCGCGCCGGCGCGGGCAGCGTCGCGGTGTTCGCCACGGTATTTACCGCCATCACAATGCTGTCCGGAGTCGGGCTGGGCTGGATCCCGGCACTGAACGCGCCGTCACTGATCGTCAACTGGATGTCGCTGCCCACCGCGGCCGGTCAGCTCACGCACGCACTAACCGTCCCGTTCGGACACTTCGATGACGGCCCCTTCATCATGGTCTGCCGGCTGCTGGGCTCGGCGGTCTTCGTAGCTATTTTCGTCCGGCAGTGGTGGCTGGCCAGGGACGGCGCACCGGCGGCCGTTGGGCGCGCCGCACTGGTACTGCTGTGGGCGGCGCTGCTGGCGCCTGCCACGCTGCCCTGGTACCTCACCTGGTCTCTCGTCCTCGGCGCCGCACTGCCCTGGCCGCGTCCTTCGCTGGCGTGGGCAGTCGCGGCCTCGACGTGGCTAGTGTTGTGCACCTACCCGACGGGGGAAAGCGCGTATACCGACTGGCCGTACCAGCTCGGGATGGTGGCGGTGTCGCTGGTCGCGGGTGCCGCGTTCCTGCGCCGCGACACGCTTGCCCGGCCTGATAGCAAGCAGCGCAGCGATCCGGTATCGGCGGTGGCGACATGAGCCGTGAGCTCGACGCTGCAGGCATCGCCGAGCCGGCCTTGCGCGCGTCGTACGCTCGATGCCGGCAACTCAATGCGGCGCACGGCCGCACCTACTTCTTGGCGACGCGGCTGCTACCGCCGGGGCAACGGCCGGCGATCCACGCACTGTACGGGCTGGCCCGGTACGCCGATGAGATCGTCGACGACCTGGCGGACACCCGGCCGTGGCCGCAGCGTCTCGCGGAGCTCGACGCGCTGGCGCAGCAGTTGCTCGACGGGCTGGCGCATGGTCACTCAGCGCACCCGGTGCTGGCAGCGCCGGTGCACACCGCGGTTCGATACCAGATCGATCCGCAGCACTTCGCGGATTTCATGGACTCGATGCAGATGGATCGGCCGGTGGAACAGGGCGGAGTGGCCGGTTATCAGACCTTCGACGACCTAGCCCGCTACGTGCACGGCTCGGCGGCCGTGATCGGGCTACAGGTGCTGCCGGTGCTGGGTACCGTGGTTCCCCGGCAGCGAGCTGAGCCGCACGCCGCGGCGCTGGGCATCGCCTTTCAGATCACCAACTTCCTCCGCGACGTCGGGGAGGATCTCGATCGCGGACGGGTGTACCTACCCGCCGACGAGCTGGCGTCCTTCGGGGTGGATCGGGAGCTACTGCGGTGGTGCCGCAGCACCGGGCGGCCCGATCCGCGAGTGCGCCGGGCGCTGGCCTATCTGGTCGCTCGCACCCGGGCGATCTACCGCAGGGCGGCCCCAGGGATCCCGATGCTGGCCCCGGTGTCCCGGGCCTGCGTAGCCACCGCGTTTGCACTCTACGGTGGCATTCTGGACGAGATTGAGGCGGCCGAGTACCACGTACTAGCCCGTCGCGTAGCAGTACCAGGCCGCCGTCGGCTCGCCGTCGCGCTACCAGGCCTCAGCCGAGCCCTGCTAGCCCGCACCCGCCAAACCTCGTCGTGAACTCGACAGCACCGACCTTTCCAGGCAGCTGAGATGTGGGTACTGCCGAGTTCGCGACGTCGAGCGTCACGCGTGCAAGCGATAGACGCGTTTCGCGTTCTCCGCTCCCACCATGTCTGCGACACGCATGGCGTCGGCATGGGACCAGTCCCCTGAGCGGACCCACTCGCCCAGGATGCTGGCCATAGCGCGCCGCCACAGCGTGGCTCCGAGATAGTGCAGCTCGGCCGGTCCCCACGCATCAGAGGAGAACAGCACCTTCCCGAATGGGGCCAGTTCCAGTGACTCCGCGACCACCGCGCGAGAGCGCGCCCCGGTGTAGTTCACCGCCAATCCGACGTCGAGATACACATGGGGAAAGACCTGGGCGAGGTATCCGGCGGTGCGGTGATAGGGGTAGCAGTGCAGCAGCATCACCGGCATCTGGCGGTCCCCTACCAGGCGGAGAAAGTCGGTCATCAGCGATGGATCGCAGCGGTGCAGGGTGAGATCTGGATCTCCATACCCGACGTGGAACTGCAATGGCAGGCCGCGTTCGACGCCCGCCCAGAGGAGGTGGCGCAGCAGCACCGGATCGGTCAGCCGCGGAGCGCCGGTTTCGATTCGCCGGAGCCACTGCCCGGCAGCGCGGCGTACCTCACCGACGCTGGGTGCTTCGGGATCGAAGTCAAGGCCGTACCGGTAGGCGATGACGGACTTCAACGCCACCGCATTGCGAGCCCGTTCATGCAGCGTCAAGGTGAACCGGTCGGCGAAGTGAGTCGCATCCACGCCACTGGCCGCCACTTCTTCCGCCACCGCTTCCAGGCGCACGATCTCTGATGCGACAGCACCGGAGGACGCCGCCATCCCTTCGGGTCCCAGAGTCTGCTCAGTGCGGCAGCCGGTATCGACGAGGAACCACCCGACGCCACTGGCGGCGAGAAACCGGCGGGTGACCTCCTGCGCACCGAGATCGCGCCGACGGGCCAGGTACGCAGTGGCGTCCGCGTGCAGGGGTAGGTCCAGCACCGGCGCACACCAGCGCCGGACCGCGAAACCCAGCTGGGAATCGAAGTGCGTCGTGCCTACCGGTGGTGGCCACGGGGACTCACTGAAGCCAGCCTCCAATGCAGCACCGTCGACATCGCCCACCAGGGCACCGTGGACGTGATGATCCACCAGGGGCAGCGCGTCGATATCGGCGCGCAACCCGTCAGCGCTCATCGCCGGTCGCGGTGTTCGCGTAAGCAGCCAACCTGCGATCGGCCTCCGCGCACGTGTGGACCTCGATGTCGATGTGTCGCCTCTGAGCCATCGGGTACATGTACCACCTGGCGAGCAACGTCAACGCGAGGACGAAGGGATGGATCTCGATATGCCCGCGTGGATTTGTGTGACGTGCGGTGTTCAACAAGCCGACACCGCCGAACCGCCGCCAGCTTGCCCGATCTGCGAGGACGAACGGCAGTATGTCGGGTGGGAGGGCCAGCGGTGGACGACCAGCACTGAGCTCGCCCGCGACCACAACAGCGACCTACGGGAGGAGGAGACCGACCTGCTCGGGATCGGGACCTCCCCAGCCTTCGCGATCGGACAGCGAGCGCTGCTCGTGTGCACTCAGCAGGGCAACGTGCTCTGGGACTGCGTCTCCTTGCTCGACGATGCCGCGCACGACGCCGTCGCCCGCCGCGGTGGCCTCGCTGCGATCTGCTTGTCGCATCCGCACTTCTATGCCGCATGCGTGGAATGGGCGGATGCATTCGATGCGCCGATCCTCATTCCCACCGCGGATCGGGACTGGATTCAGCGTCCCTCACCACGCGTCGAGCTATTCAGAACTGACGAGGTGGCGCCAGTCCCGGGCGTGACGCTGGCCCGGATCGGCGGCCACTTCGACGGTGCCGCGGTGCTGCACTGGCCGGCTGGTTCCGACGGGCGCGGCGCCCTGCTCACTGGTGACACCATTACCGTCGTGCAAGACCGCCAATGGGTGAGCTTTATGTGGAGCTACCCCAATCTCATCCCACTCGACGCCGCCACGGTCGCGGCGATCGCCCGCCGCGTCGAGGGCTATCGCTTCGACCGGGTCTACGGCGGCTGGTGGGGCCGGATTGTCGTCGAGGACGGTCCGGGCGCCATCCGCCGCTCGGCGCAGCGCTACATCACCCACCTCAGCGGATCTTGATCGCATGAAGTTTCAGGCATGGTGAGCCCGTGGCAGTGGACGCAGTCAACCATCACGCTGACCATCCGGGCTTTGCCGGGATGACCGGACTGTTGATCGGGCTCATCATGAGCCTCGCAGGGGGTGCCGCTGGGCGCCTCGCCGCCGACGTGGCCGCCGTGTCGGATGGCGACCGGGTCATCGACGTTGGCTGCGGCCCCGGCACCGCAGTCAGGGAAGCCGCCCGCCGTGGAGCGCGCGTGACCGGCGTGGATCCGGCTCCCGTGATGCTTCGGCTCGCTCGGACGTTGACTGCTGACCGACCTACCATCACGTGGGTCCCCGGCGCTGCCGAAGACTTGCCAGAGCCCGACGCCTCGGCGACGGTGGTGTGGTCGCTAGCCTGCGTTCACCACTGGAAAGACGTCGCAGCAGGACTCGCTGAGATCAAGCGAGTGCTCGCTCCAGGCGGCCGGTTCCTCGCGATCGAGCGCCTGGTGCGATCCGGCGCCACTGGGTTGTCCAGTCATGGCTGGACAACCCCACAGGCGGACTCCTTTGCAGCTCAGTGCCTGGCGGCCGGCTTGGTAGACGCCCGGGTCGAGCACCATACGCCCGGCCGGCGTGCGCTTGTGGTCGTCAGGGCCGTACGACCATGAGCATCGGGGCGTCGCCGCGTCGTCGGGCCTCATCGGACGGGCGGGCCGCCCCACTTCGACACGAACCGCTGCCGGTCGACCTCGGTGTAGTCGGCGCGCTCACCCGTCAGCGGCCGACCGGGACCGTGGTCAATGGTCAGGCCACGTACCAGGCCCGTGCCAGCTGCCTTGCGGTGCTGCCATTCGAAGTCGTCGGCGGCGTAGCGCCAGCGGAACTGCTCGTCGAAGCGCAGCCCGAGTTCGCCCGCTACCAGCATGCAGACGCTGGGGATGCTGTGCTCCGTCGTCCACGGGTCGAGGTCGTAGCGGGTCTCGACCGCGCTGGTAACCACGCCGTGCCGGTCAGCACCGACCATCGCGAGGTTGTAGTTGCGCAGCACCATCCGCAACCGGGCCAGCGTCGACCATTCGATGCGCACGTCGGACTCCATGCACAGCACCTCGTAGGGCCCCGGTTCGTGATGCTGCTCGATCCACTCCAGTCCGGTATTCCACCAGCGGGAGACATTCACCCCCGGTTCGGTGGACACCAGTAGGGTCATCCCGGGTAGATCTTCCGGTGCGATCGGCTCGGGAACGGTGGTAACCACCACTGTCCGGTCCACCGGATGGCTCAGGTACGCCAGTGACGTCGTGAGGTCCCTCAAGCGCGGATGGTGGCACGGGATCAGTACCCAGGTGTTCATGCTGTCTCCAGGAAGCAGGCATCGATCATGGTCGTCGACAGCGAGCGGGTGCGGCACGTGGACCCACGCGTGGCGAGTCACTGATTGGGTCAACGCCCTCTGGGCCTAGTAGTCACGCCCCGCTCGCGCGGCCGGACCGCGCCTGCGGCATCGATGCACGGCACCATTGGTAGCGTTGGCTCAGTCTGTAGTACGCCCTTTCCATGATCGGGTTCAGCCCGGAAGCGAGACTTACGTAGCGATGCTGGACCGCGTGGTGATCGACGCCCTGTTCCCTGCTGACCTGCCCGAACCCGCCCATTGGGAATTTCACTACCCACCACGGGAGCTTCCCGACGGTGCTCAGGTCACCCGATTCGGCCCGTCGCCGACCGGTTTCGTACACATCGGCGGCATCTACGTGGCCACCATCGACCGCGACATCGCGGCGCACTCCGGCGGCGTCTACCTGGTGCGTGTGGAAGACACCGACCAGTCACGCGAAGTCGAAGGCGCGCTGGCGCAGTTCGCCCGCGCGTTCGACTACTTCGGTATCCCATCCGACGAGACCGACGGGCACGGCAACTACGGCCCATACCACCAGTCTGCTCGCGAACGCATTTACCTCAGCTACGTGCGGGAACTGCTGCGCCACGGCAAGGCATACCTGTGCTTCGCCACCAAGAGTGAACTCGCCGACATCACCGACCGCCAGCAAGCCGTCAAGATCCCCACCGGTTACTACGGATCGTGGGCCATCTGGCGCGATGCCGAACCTGGCACCGTACGTGCCAAGCTCGATGAAGGTGCCCCATACGTGGTGCGCTTCCGCGCGCCGGACAACGTCAACGGGCAGCGGGTCCGCTTCACCGACGCGATTCGGGGCGAGTTGGAGCATGAGGCCAATCGCAACGACACGGTCATCCTGAAGTCGTCTGAGCAATCACTCCGGCTGCCCACATACCACTTTGCGCACGCGGTAGATGACCACCTGATGCGCGTAACGCTGGTCATCCGCGGCGAGGAGTGGATCTCCTCGGTCCCGCTGCACCTGCAGCTATTCGACGCCCTAGGCTTCGAACCGGTCACCTATGCACACATCGCTCCGCTGATGAAGAAGATTGCTGGCGGGAAACGTAAACTTTCCAAGCGCACAGACCCTGAAGCCGGCGTCGACTTCTACATCGAGGCCGGTTACCCGGCCGAGGCCGTCCTCTACTACCTGCGGGGCTTAGCCAACGGGCGCCTCGCCGAATTGCCCCTGGAAAAAGCACTCGCTACCCCAATCCGGTTGGATCAGTGCGGAGTCGCCGGTCCGTTGGTGGACCTGGTCAAGCTCGAAGACATCAGCGCCGATCACATCGCCACCCTGCCCGGCCATCAGATTCTCGATGCCGTCCGGATTTGGGCTGACCAATTCGATCCCGAACTGGCCGCCGTCCTCGACGCTGAGCGTGATCTCGCCCTGCGCGCCCTCACCGTGGAACGCGTTGGTGTCGACAACCCTCGCAAGGATTTACGCAAGTGGTCGGATTTCCGGGCAGCCTACGGATTCTTCTTCCCGCAACTGTTCGTCCCACTGTCCGGCCCCACTGACGAACGCCTCACGCCGCTCGGTGTGGACGCCACCATCGCGGCGAACTTCGCCCATGACTTCGCCGACGGCTACCAGCACCTGGATAACCCGCAGGAATGGTTCAACCAGATCCGCGAGCTCGCCGCAAAACATGGCTTCGCGCCCAACGCCAAGGAGTACAAGAAGAACCCTGACGCCCACCCGGGCTCAATTCGGGAAGCATCACAACTCATCCGTGTCGCCCTCACCGGCTCCACCCGCAGCCCCGACCTCCACGCAGTCACCCAAGCACTCGGCGCTCCGGAAGTCCTGCGCCGGCTGCGCGCCCTAGCCGGTTAACACCGGTGCCGCCGCCTACTGGAACCTAATCGCAGTTCCTGGGTCCGAATGACTGGCTATTGGAACCTTATGGTCGTTGTCAGCTCATCGAGCTGGGGCAGAACGGTGTCCAACTGGATCGAGCATGACCCGCCAGCCCCAATTCGCGGTCGGACTCTCGACGGTGCTCCAGGTTCTGATTAGCGGCAGATTGAAGAGAGCGCTCGGACAAGGGCGTCCTCGTGTAGCGGGTCGAGGTGTCGGGTGCGCTCAATGCGGTTGCGGGTTCGGGTCAGCTGGGCGGTACAGGAATGGTTGGCCCTGAGTGGCTGAGTCGCTTTGAGCTCCGCGAGCAATTGATCGGTGATGCGATCCAGTATCGGCCGGACCTGACCTAGAGCGGGCCTGGTAGTGGGCGCCTGCTCTGGATGCGCACGCCACCGCGAATACAGCCCGTATTGAACGGCCTTATTCGCCTCGATCTGATCGGTGAAGACCGCTTGCACGGCTTTCGGATCGATGCCCTGCTGCGCTGACTTGGCGGCTACGGCGTCGAGCACGGCTTTCTCTCGCACCGGATCGTTGATCGCGGCGTCGGTTCCCCATTTCGCGGCGGCGACGGTGTCGGCGAGCTGCACCCGCTGCGCGGCGATGTCGGTCAGCGTCTCCAGGGATCTCGGTTGGCTGGCATTGTCGGCTGTCGGCGACACAGCCGCGGAACAACCCAGCACAGTGGCCAACGTGGCGACGGTGCCAACCGTGGCCAGTACTACCCGGATCCCACGCATGTGGGCAGCCTTCCTGATCGCGGAGTTAGCGGCGGCCGAGCGGTCTAACTCAATCACGAACTACCGCCGACGCGATGGTGCAGCAGCGTTTCCGACGCAGCCCTTGGTGACCTTCACGTAGCTCCGTCGGAGACCCAGACAGGTGTATTTCAGACGGGACGGAGACCGCGGGCAAGCAGGCGGGCGACGTAGGTTGCGAGCTCCGCAGCGGTCCACGGGTAGTGCTCCAGCACAAGCATGCGCGCGCAGGATTCCGCGACCGTGGCGATCATCTCAGCAATGACGGGCGCCTTGCGGTCGATGTCGTCGATCTGGCCGGCGATCATGGACTGGCGCACCAGCTCCCGTAACTGGCCTACCACCATCTCGCGGACCCGACGTACCCGAGCGGCAACGACAGACCCGGAACCCCAGCCGGAATCGAACACGACCCGCCATGAATTCGGCGCCTGACCCACCCCGGAGAGGAAGGCCGTGAACCCCGCCGCCAGTATTGCCTCGACGTTGTCAGAGACCAGATTGCTCGGCAACGACTCGGAGATCGCATCCATCAGACGACGCTCCTCGCGGTCCAGCAGCGCCAGCAGCAACTCGTCCTTGTTCGGGTAGCACTCGTAGATCACCGGTTTTGTCACTCCGGCCGCATCGGCCACGGCCTGCATCGACGTGCCTCGATAGCCGCGCTCGACGTAGACCTCCAACGCCGCATCGAGGATCAATGGCCGCCGACGTTCAGGACCTAGATGGGCGGCCCGGGCGCGTCCGGATCGGGCCGCCCGGCCAGCCGCCAGCGACGACACCTTCCGATTTGCCACTTGACAAATCTACCATGCCGTAGAAAGTTCCTACTTGAGCGTAGGAAATAGCGAGGGAGCCGGTCTGATGGCAGCTAAAAGGGTGGCCGATCCGGCTGACCTCGTGAAGTTCCGGGAGTTACAGCAACTGGCGTACGCCGCGGCGCAGTCCGTCGCGCACACGCTGGAGCCAGGTGTCACCGAGAGGCAAGCCGCTCGCCGGCTTCGCGAATACCTGATCAAGCGGGGAGTGCAGGACTGGTTCCACACGCCGTTCGCGTGGTTTGGCGACCGCACGGCGTTTCGGGGTTTCCGGACTCCCCTGCAGTTCTTCCCCACCGCCCGAAAGCTGGCGGAGAACATGCCGTTCATCCTCGACTGCGCGCCGGTGCGGGACGGCTACATGGCAGACATCGGCTACGCCGGCTGCCTGGGCACCAACCAGATATTCGATCGCCTGATGGACGACCTGGCCGAGTATCGAACCATGATCGTCGAGCGAGTCAAGGAGGGCGTGCCGCTGCAGCAAATTTATCGCGACGTTGATGCACTGATAGGTCGGCAGGGTTACGACAACCGGCATCGCGTCTACCCCGGCCGGGTCATCGGGCACCAGATCGGCAAGGTGCAGTCCCGGCTACCGAAATCCATCGCGGCCGGCTTCGGCATCCGATCGCTACAGACCCTGGTCGGTGACCTGCTCGTCGAGCGGATGCACCATCGCTCGCCGCTGTGGGCTGATGGCGCGATTTCCGACCATGCGGCGACTCCCGGATTGTGGGCAGTGGAGCCACATATCGGTTTTCGTGATGTCGGAGTGAAGTTCGAGGAGATCCTCGTGGTACCCAGTAGCGGTAGTGCCTACTGGCTCGACGACGATCTTCCGCACGTGCGCCGTTGGCAGCGAACGGCGGCCGCATGATGGCCCGGGACGTGACCTGCACTGATGGCGTGTCGCTGCGCGTGTATGAGTCGGGACAGCATGGCGCGCCCACGGTCGTCTGTGTGCACGGTTACCCCGATGATCACACCTTGTGGGACGGCGTTGTGATCGAGCTAGCGCCGCGCTACCACGTCGTCAGCTATGACGTCCGAGGGGCCGGCGAGTCCGGAAAACCTCGTGGCCGCCAGGCCTACCGGCTCGACCAACTAGCCCAGGACCTGACAGCGGTGATCGACGCGGTTAGCCCGGACCGTCCGGTGCATCTGATGGCCCACGACTGGGGAGCGGTGCAGGTCTGGCATGCACTGACCGGGCCGTGGCTGGATGGCCGGGTCCGCTCCTATACGTCGATCTCCGGGCCCTGTTTGGACCACGCTGGACACTGGTTCTGGGCACGGCTGCGCCGGCCGACGCCGCGAGCACTGCGCGAGTTGATCACCCAACTGGTGTCGAGCTGGTACATCACGTTCTTCCAGCTGCCGCTGCTGCCGGAGCTGGCCTGGCGCACCGGGCTCGCCCAGCACGCGCTGGCCCTAGCCGACGGTGCCGCCACGCCCGCTGCCACCGACGCGGTGAACGGCGTGAAACTCTACCGGGCGAACATGTTTCCCCGGTTGGTCAAACCCGGTCCCCGAAGCACCGACATCCCGGTGCAAGTCCTTGCGCCGCAACGTGATCCGTTCGTATCCCGATCCCTCCAGACCGATATCCGGCGTTGGGTATCCAATCTCGCGGTTCGCGAGCTACCCGGCGGCCACTGGCTACCGCGCACCCACCCGAGCACCGTGGCGCGCTGCGCGAGTGAGCTGATCGATCACACCGAGGGTGGACCGGAAGCGCGCGGCCTGCGCCGCGCCCGCCGTACCGGGCGGCAACGACAGCGGTTCGATGACACCCTCGTGGTGATCACCGGCGCGGGCAGCGGCATCGGTCGGGCCACAGCGCTGGAGTTCGCCGAGCGGGGCGCGGAGGTGGTGGCCACCGACATCGACCAGCAGTCGGTTGAGCGCACCGCGCAGCTGGCCAGCACGCTGGGCCCCACCGCGAGTGCGTACCTGCTCGACGTCTCCGATGGCGGTGCGGTTGAGAAGTTCGGCACGCTGCTGCGCGAAGAACACGGCATCCCGGACATCCTGGTCAACAACGCCGGAATCGGCGTGGCAGGGCCGTTCTTCGACACCACGGTGGCCGAGTGGGAGCGGCTCATCGACGTCAACCTGTGGGGCGTCATCCACGGTTGCCGGGTGCTGGGTGGGCTGCTGGTGGAAGGTGGTGCAGGCGGCACCATCGTCAACATTGCTTCGGCTGCCGCGTACGTACCCAGCCGGGCGCTGCCGGCGTACAGCACGACTAAGGCTGCAGTCCTGGCGCTGAGCCAGTGCCTGCGCGGCGAGCTGGCCGGAGCTGGCATCGGCGTGGTGGCGATCTGCCCAGGTTTCGTGAACACCAATATCGCCAGCACTACTCGCTTCGTCGGTCGTGACACCGCGCAGGAGCGCGCTACCCGGCAGCGCGCGACCGATTTGTATCGCCGCCGCAACTTCACCGCGCGCCGAGCGGCACAGGAGATCCTGCGTGCGGTCGAGCGCAACTCCGCCATCGCCCCGATCACCGTCGAAGCCAAAGTCGGGTTGCTGGCCGCACGGCTGACCCCGGGGCTGCTCCGCGCCCTGGCCAAAGCCAACGTAGCCCTGTGATCAGCCTTTTTGACAATCAAACGACGCCCACGGAAGGGAGATCGGCGAATGTTCGGCCGTCACCGCACCGCCTTGATGCCGCAAGACCCGGAGAACCTCGTCCTCGAGCCACGAAACGTCACCTTCGACTGGACCGACCTACCTGTCCACTGGGTGCCCAACGAGCCCTTGGTCACCCACACCTGCAACGTGCTGCACCTGCTGCTACCTGCTGGCGAACGCTGGTTCATTGACGTATTCGCCCAGGCCCTCCCGTTGATTGAGGACGCCAAGCTGCGCGAGCAAGTGATGGGCTTCATCGGTCAGGAGGCCATTCACGCCCGTTCCCACCAGAGCGTGCTCGATCACTGGAAAGCCAGAGGCATCGACACCGATCCCTATGTCCAGCAGGTCGATTGGATGTTCTGCAAAGCGCTCGGTGATCGGGATTTGAATTCGTCACCCAAGCACCGGGAAGAGTGGCTAATCGAGCGATTGGCAATCATCGCGGCGATCGAGCACATCACTGCAATGCTGGGGAACTGGGCGCTCAACGCGTCCGCATTGGACGCCGCAGGTGCGGATGCCACCATGATGGATCTGTTGCGCTGGCATGGCGCGGAGGAGGTCGAGCATCGCGCGGTGGCCTTCGATCTGTTCACCCACCTCGACGGCCGGTGGCACCGGCGAGTGCGGGCCATGATGGTTACAGGGCCGATCATGGCGTGGTTGTGGATCCGCGGGGTGGCTTTCCTGATGCGCATCGACCCGGAGTTGGGCGGCCGGGGCAAGGCGCGCTGGCGGCACTTCTTCTGGGCCGGCCACCGGCGTCTGCTGCCCACCGCCCGCCAGCTGATCGGGACTACGTTCAAATACGCCAGACCCTTCTACCACCCGTCGAAGGAGTTCTCGACCAGCCAGGCCGTCGCCTACCTGGCCAGCTCGCCAGCGGCCCTTGCCGCAGAGGCCTGACATGGACACCGAGTGGGCCACCCCACCCGACCTACGGGGACGCCAACGTGCCGACCGGATGTTCCGCACCCTCGGGACGCTGATCACCTTCTACGACTGGCTTACCGCCGCTTTCGCACAGCGTCCACCGATCCGCCGGATCGAGCGGGATCTCAAGCTCGTGGTGGACGCGGTCCGCGCCGAGGCGCAGGACGTCCGCAGCTTGCGGCTGGTCTCCGCCGACGGCAGCGAGTTGCCCAGCTGGCAACCGGGCAGCCACCTCGACGTGCTGCTGCCCTCCGGACGGTGTCGGCACTACTCCCTGTGCGGCGATCCCGCCGACCGCAGCTCCTACCGGATCGCGGTGCGACGGATCGCCGACGGCGGCGGCGGTTCACGGGAAGTGCACGACTCACTCGCTACCGGCAGTGCGCTGACCGTCCGTGGCCCGCGCAACGCCTTCCCGTATGTCGACGCGTCCGGGTACCTGTTCATCGCAGGAGGGATCGGCATCACGCCCATACTGCCGATGGTCAAGCACGCAGCAGCCAGTGGTAAGCCGTGGCAGCTGGTGTACACCGGACGCTCGCGCGCGTCGATGCCGTTCCTCGACGAGCTCGCCGCGCTGGACCCCGCCCGGGTGCGGATCCGCCCATACGATGAGTACGGCTTTCCCCGCACGGGCGCAGAACTCCTGGAATACGCGCCGGCCGGGTCAACTGTGTATTGCTGTGCCCCAGCGACCATGATCGCCAATGTCCGCCGGGACCGCCCGGCGAGCGCAGCTGCGGCCTTGCACTATGAGCGGTTCACCGCCCCGCCCATCGTGGGCGGCACGCCCTTCGAGATCGAGTTGCGGCGCAGCAACCGGGTGCTCACCGTGCCCGCCGATCGATCTGCGCTCGACGTCATCCGCGGCACGGCGCCCAACGTTGCTTATTCCTGCCAGCAAGGTTTCTGCGGAACCTGCCGAACCCGAGTCATCTCCGGCGACGTCGAGCACCGGGACCGGGTGCTGACTCACCGCGAGCGCGCCAACACCATGACGATCTGCGTGTCCCGCGGGCGCGGTGGGCGGATCGTGCTCGACCGGTAGCCCTAGCGGACGGTGACCAGGTCGACGACGAAAACCAGGGTCTCCCCAGGCTTGATCGCTCCGCCCGCACCACGGTCACCGTAGGCGAGGTGCGGCGGGATGGTGAGACGCCGCCTCCCACCGACGCGCATGCCGACGATCCCATCGTCCCAACCCTTGATCACCCGTCCGGTGCCGAGCCGGAACTCCAGCGGAGAGCCCCGATCCCAGGACGCATCGAACTGCTTTCCGGTGGCGTGTGAGACACCGACGTAGTGCGCCCTGATCTGCGAACCGACGACGGCCTCGGGGCCGTCACCAACCACCTGGTCCTCGATCACCAGGTCGCTCGGGGCCGGGCCCTCGGGCACGGTCACATCAGGACGGGTCAGCTCACTCACGTCGTTCATCCTCCTCGTGGTCCCGCCGGGCGGCGGAACCTCATCCTGCCAGCCTCCCGGTGCGTCGCGATCGGAGGTTCGCCCGCGCCGGCGGGCTGGTCTGCGGTGCGGGAAGCCGATTGCGTAAGGTTGTGGTATGCCGCACGTGCGAATCGGCACCCGCTCCAGCCCGATGGCCCTGCACCAAGCCGAGCAGGTCGCCACCGCGTTGGAAGCGCTGGACTGCGCGGTCAGCACTGAACTGGTGAAAATCACTACCAGTGGTGATCAGTGGATGGGGGATCTCGCGAAGCTCGGTGGCAAGGGCGCGTTTGTCCGTGAGATCGATCGCAATCTGCTCGACGGCTCGGTCGACCTCGCGGTGCACTGCCTCAAAGACATTCCGGCCGACGTCCCCGCACCTGAAGGGCTCACCTTCGCCGCTTACCTGCCACGGGAGAACATCCGCGACGCCGTCATCTCCCGTACCGGTGACCCGTTGGCCGAACTGCCCGCTGGTGCCGTCATCGGCACCAGCGCGGTACGCCGCGCCGCCCAACTTCGCCTGCATTACCCGCACGTGGAGATCAGACCGTTGCGGGGGAACGTCAACACTCGCCTGATGCGCCTCGATGCGGGCCATTTCGATGCGATCGTCGCCGCGGTGGCGGGGCTGTACCGGGTCAACGAGGCTGACCGGATCACTGAAATCCTACCGGTGCAGGTGATGTGCCCGGCGATCGGCGCGGGCGTCATCGCGTTGCAGTGCCGCAGCGCCGATACCGCCGTCCTTGCGTTGAGCGGGCGGCTCAACGACGCCGAAACCCACCGGCACGCCACCGCGGAGCGCGCGATGTTGCACGCCCTGCAGGGCCACTGCAACTCCCCCATTGCGGGCTACGCCAGTACCGAGCCCAACGGCAAGCTTTCCTTGCTCGCCAAGGTCTTCAGTCTCGACGGCAGCCAGTGGCTTGACTCTCACCACTGGGGCGTCGCTGATGATCCCGCAGCCCTGGGTTACTTCGTCGGCGCTGATCTCCTACGCCAGGGTGCGCGAGCGCTCATCGACTCCATCGCGCACTAATCCTTCCCGAGCCGGTGAAGTGGCCCGACCTGCTCGCCCGCGCCCAAGCGCTCGCAGACGGCAGCGGCCGGCGGATCTTGGGCATCACCGGAGCGCCTGGGGCAGGCAAGTCCACGCTGGCGCGGCGGCTGGTCGACTCGCTGGGCGGCGCAGCATCGCTGGTCGGAATGGACGGGTATCACCTGGCGCAGTCGGAGCTGCAGCGGCTGGGCCGGGCTGAGCGCAAGGGCGCCCCGGACACCTTCGACGCTGCCGGATACGTCGCGCTGCTGCGCCGGCTGCGTGATCCCGACGCCGACACCGTGTACGCCCCGGAGTTCCGGCGCGCCATCGAAGAGCCCATCGCGGCCGCAGTGGCGGTGCCGACCGGGTTGCCACTGGTCGTGACCGAGGGCAACTATCTCCTGCTCGACACACCTCAGTGGTCGGCGGTTCGCGGGCTGGTGGACGAGGTGTGGTTCCTGGCGCCCGACGAGCGCACTCGCCGCAACTGGCTCGTCGCCCGGCATCGCCGCTACGGCCGTACCGACCAGCAGGCGGTCGAGCGAGCCACTGGCAGCGACGAGAACAACG
>JAVXWL010000081.1:0-6090 GCA_032230565.1 Pseudonocardiales bacterium
CGTGCTCGGGCTGCTCCAGGACCGGTGAGTGCGGCCCCCGCTCCCGCGCTCAGCGTCGTCGCGACACCGAGCATCGGCTCACCCACGACATCGATACTTGGGTGGCCAAGTGCCTCGGCGGACGCTGTGCCGTGTCTGGTGCCGCTGTCCTTCGACTGGGACGGCGAGGCGCTGCTGGTGGCCACGCCGACCGACAGCCCGACCGGTAGGAACCTCGCCGCTACCTGAACCGTTCGGCTGGGGCTGGGCCACACCCGCGACGTGTCCATGATTGAGGGTGAAGTCGAGGTCCTCGAGATCGACCGCGTTGCCACAGCAGCGGGGTGACCGGTTCGCCGCGCGCACCGGCTTCGACCCGCGTGCGCCGGCCACGCCGTACCGCTGGTTCCGCGCCTCCCCGCGCCGCATCCAGGCCTGGCGCGAGGTGAACGAGCGCGAGCACGGTTTGTGGCGCGGGTGTTGGAGGAGTGGTCAGCGGTGTCCCGGGTGTTCCACCGAGCACCGCGGCCGATCCTCACCGAGCTGAAGCTATCCCCACCTTGAACGTGGCGGCATCTGTACTCGGCGAATCCGAGCCGCCCGTCCCCATGCAGCGGGGCCTCATACCGTGCCGAGTCGTCAGCGGCTGAATGCGGTGCAGTGCTCGCTGAACGGGAGTCCCGGCTCCCTGCGCTGCAACGGCTTCACTGGTCGGCACCCATTCGGGGAGTTTTAACCCTGCGCGCCCGGGGAAATCTTCTCTTTCAGCGGCACATTAACCGCACCGTAACCCAGGACCCTGCTCCGCCTCATGCGGTCATCGTGCGGCAGAACCTGGCAAAGAGCCGGGAGGCCGTCGCGTGACCTCGTCTCCGTTGGCGCCCACCCGCGGGAGCCTCATCGTCGCAGGCGCCTGCCCTGGAGCTCTGACGCCACTTCGCAGTGGTGTGTTACAGGGCAGGCGAGGCCGAGTCGCCGTACCGACCTATGACCGCAGCGCGCTCACCCCATCAGTGATCCACATCGGCGTTGGTGGGTTCGCCCGCGCACACCAGTTGGTGTACTTCGACGACATCGCCCAGCGGCGGATCAGCAACCAGTGGGGAGTTCTGGGGGTCGGCCTACACAGTCGAGCGCTGCAGAACGCGCTCGCGCCGCAGGACTACCTGTACCTAGTGGTGGAGCGCGACGCCGAGCAAGAGCGCGCCCGCATCATTGGCTCGCTGGTCGGCTACCGGTTTGCGCCGGAGGACCCCGGAGCGACACTGGCTGCGCTGAGCGAGCCGAGCGCACGGCTCGTCACCTTGACGATCACCGGGAACGGGTACGGGATCGATCCGCAGACCGGCGAGTTCGACCCCGACGACGCCGAGGTGCAAGCGGACCTGCGGCACCCCGACCGCCCTAGCGGTGCCCTCGGTTTCCTGGTCGCCGCGCTCGACCGCCGACGCCGCGCCGGCCTGCCTCCTTTCACCGTCCTGTCCTGTGACAACATCCAGCACAACGGGCGCGCTGCCCGCACCGCCGTCGTCGCCTTCGCCCGCCTTCGGGACGAGGTGCTCGCCCGCTGGATCACCGACAATGTCGCCTTCCCCGGCAGTATGGTCGACCGCATCACTCCGCAGACCACACCGGAGGTCCGGGCCGCCATCGCGGACGTATTCGGCGTCGACGACCGCTGGCCGGTGGTCACCGAACCGTTCTCGCAGTGGGTGGTGGAAGACACGTTCTGCAACGGCAGGCCGCCGCTGGACCAGGTCGGTGCGCGGTTCGCCTCTGATGTCCGGCCGTACGAGCTGATGAAGACTCGCCTGCTCAACGCCAGCCACTGCGCTCTCGGCTATCTAGGCCGGCTCGCTGGCTACACTCACGTGCACGAAGCGCTGGCCGACTCTGTCCTCCGCGGCTACACCGCCCGGCTGATGGACGAGGAGGTGTCCCCGCTGCTGCCGCCGGTGCACGGAGTGGATCTGGCGGACTATACGAGAACTCTGCTGCAGCGGCTGGCCAATCCGGTGCTCGGCGACCGGCTGGAGCGGCTGTGCGACCGAGGATCGACGAAGATGCCGAGCTACCTGCTGCCCTCGCTACACGAGGCGGTGCGGCGGGCCCGGCCGCACGCGCTGCTCACCCTCGCCGTCGCAGCCTGGTGCCGATACCTGCGCGGGCTGGAGCCGGCGGGTAACCCGACCGGTGTGCGCGACCCACGGGGAGCTGAACTGCAGGCCCTGGCCATCGCCGGTGGTGATCTGGACCCACGGCCGCTGCTGGGCGAGCGGTCCATCTTCGGCGATCTCGGAGGCAACCCGTGCTTCGTCGATGCCGTGGCCGCGGCGCTGGGCAGGCTGGAGCGCGATGGCGTGCGTCCGACTATCGCGGCGTACACCAGCCGGCACGTCCATCCTGCGCCGGGCGAGGCGAGCGGAGCGTCAGCATGACGAGGACGGACGGGACCACAGCCATCCAGCCCGAGGTGATCGAGGGCCTGCGGGTGCTGCTCTGCGACGCCGACGGCAACCTCTTTCCCTCCGAAGAACCAGCGTTCGACGCTTCCGCCGACGTCACCAACGACTTTCTGGCCTACCTGGGCGTGTCGCGCCGCCACACGCCCGAGCAGCTGCGGCTCGCCACCACGGGCATGACCTTCCGGCGGACCGCCGTCGCGCTCGCGGCCGAGCACGGGATCACCAAGATTGCCGACCTGGAAGGGTGGGTAGAGCAGGAGAAGCGCGTCGTCACGGCGCACCTGCGCGCGACGCTGCGCCCCGATCCACGCGTCCTTGACCCGCTGACCGCGCTCCAGGAGCGACTCGTCCTGGCCGCAGTGAGTTCCAGCGCCCTCACACGCCTTGAAGCCTGCTTCGCCGCGACCGGCCTCACCGCGCTTCTCCGAGCCGATCGCATCTTCTCAGCGGAGAACTCACTGCCCACCCCCACCAGCAAGCCCGACCCAGCGATCTACCTCCACGCCTGCGCGCAGTTGGACATCCTGCCCGAGGCGGGACTCGCCGTCGAAGACTCGCTCCCCGGCGCGCAATCGGCCATTGCAGCCGGCTGTCCAACCGTGGGGAATGTGCTCTTTGTCCCGGTCGCGGAGCGCGCCGAGCGGGTCGCCGCATTGCACGAGGCGGGGGTCGTGGCCGTCGTCAGCTCCTGGGACGAGCTCGCCGACCTGCTGTTACCGACGCTGCGCGGCAGGGCTACCGTCGACGTTCTGATCCCCGCGGGGACCGCCTGATGAAAGTGGTCTACAACAGCTTCAGCGGCCGCTACTCCGATAGTCCTCGCGCCGTGTACGAGGCACTCGCGGACCGTGGCGGGGACCTGCACCACACCTGGCTCGCGCATCCTGCGCATGCGCTGTCGTTCCCGCCCGGGACGGGCACCGTGCCCTACGGCAGTCCGGACTGCATTGCGGCGCTGGAAGCGGCGGACGTACTCGTGTCCAACGACCACGTGCCCCTCGACTGGGAGAAGCGTCCAGGTGCCATCTATCTCCAGACCTGGCACGGCACCCCGTTGAAGCGAATCCACCACGACGTCCGGTGGGCGCCCGTGGGCCGGCTCGAGCGCCTGGACGCCGACGTCGCCCTGTGGGACCACCTGCTCTCCCCCAACCACACGAGCAGCGAGCGACTGCGGCGCGCCTTCCGGTTCACCGGCCAGATCCACGAAATCGGATACCCACGCAACGATCTCCTGAGCTCTCCCGGCCGGTTCGCGATGCGCGAGGCGGTGCGCGCGGAGCTGGGCGTGCCCGACGGTGTGCGCGCCGTGCTCTACACCCCGACCTGGCGCGATGACGTCGTGTTTGGCGCAAGCGGGCCCGGTTTCGCCCTGCAGCTGGACCTGCACGACTTCACCCGCCGGCTCGGACGCGACCACGTCCTGCTGCTGAGGCTGCACAGCATGGTCGCCGACCAGCTGGATCTACCCGCCGGCGCACCAGTGCTCGATGTCTCCCGGTACCGGGACGTGCGCGATCTCTACGTCGCCGCGGATCTCCTGGTCACCGACTACTCCTCGACGATGTTCGACTTCGCGATCACCGGCAGGCCGATCCTCTTCTTCACCTACGACATCGACTACTACCGTGACGAGCTGCGGGGGTTCTACTTCGACCTCACCACCGAGGCACCCGGCCCCCTGCTGGACACCAGCGAGGCGCTCGTCAGCGCGATCCGCGACCTTGACGCGGTCGCCGCCGAGCACTGCCACCGCTACGCCCGGTTCCAGCAAACGTTCTGCCACCTCGAGGACGGCCACGCCACCGACCGGGTCCTTGAGCGCTTCTTTCCTACCGGCAACCGGTACGACGTGGCGAACCTACCCCCACCGGCACCACAGCGAGGAGACCGCCATGCCCATCGCTAATCCTCGGAGGCGTCCCGCCACACCGCGGTGCCGACCCGGACGCCCGACGTCCCCACGCCAGCGACCAGCGCCGGTGCAGGTCGTGATCCTCGCTGCGGGCATGGGCACCCGACTGGGTCGGTCGCTACCCAAACCGCTCACGCCTCTGCGGGACGGACAAAACATCCTGCTCCGTCAGCTCGACGGCCTGCACGCCGCTTTCGGGAAGGCCGTCGAGATCACGCTCGTCGTGGGCTACAAAGCCGAGCACATCCGCCGCGCGGCACCCGGAGCCGCCTTTGTCCACAATCCGGACTACGCGCGGACCAACACCTCCAAGAGCCTCTTGCGGGCGTTGGCCGCGTCCCGGCCGGGCGGAGTGCTTTGGCTCAACGGTGACGTCGTGTTCGACCCCGCGATCCTGCAGCACGTCGCGCCCGCGGTGCATGCAGACCAGAGCTTCGTGTGCGTGGACACCGCCAGCGTCGCCGACGAGGAGGTGAAGTACACCGTCGATACCGCAGGCTTCGTCCACGAACTGTCCAAGACCGTCGTCGGCGGACTGGGTGAGGCGATCGGGATCAACTACGTGTCCACCGCTGACAAGCCGATGCTGATCGAGCACCTCGGCCGATGCGACGACTGGGACTACTTCGAACGGGGGATCGAGACCGCCATCACACAGCACGGCATGCGGATCCGCCCCCTCGAAATCTCGGCGTTCGCCGCCGTGGAAGTTGACTTCGAGGAAGACCTCGTCCGCGCCAACCAGTTGTGTCTGCCCGCTCCCGTCCATGTACGCCTTCGCTCGGACGCCGCTCCGCAGTAGCAGCGCTTCACCCCGCTGCCGCGCCGTGCTGTGGTGATCGATCGGGACGGCGCTTCACCGCGATCTCAAGGCAGGAGCGACGGCGCTACCGCCACCAATCACGGGCCGCGACGATGATCGGGCCGAGCAGGTGGTGCGCCAGGTCTGCGCGCGACTTGCGTCCAAGCCCGGAGGAGATGCCATGGTGGGTGAACTCGCTGAGCACGCCGGTCTCGGTGATTGGGTTGTCCGGGCGCAGGGTCAAGAACGACCGGCGGTGGCACTCCCATGCGTCCACCCGGTCCGCCGCGAACAGGAGCAACCAGTGCGCGGCGAGGAGGCGAACTGATCTTCACATCCAAGTGGGGCACGCCGATCGACCACGCAACTTCAACCGTACCTGGGACGCACGGTGCACGACGGGGCGCCGCACCTATGCGACGCTGCTGGGCAATCTGGACGTGCACCCCTGCGAGGTCATGCAGCTCCTGCGCCACGCGCAAATCGCGGTGACTATGGAGATTTACGCCCAAGCATCGTCGACGGTCACCGGGTCTACGTTGAAGCGGTTGGCAAACAGCCTCGGTGGATGACCCGGGTGTATTCGACTTTCCGGGCGCCACAGATAGCCGCCTCTGCTGGAACGGCTCTTTCGTGTGGCGGTGTTCAGTGGACCACCGGGTGGGCTGCATCGACCCAGGGCACATGTTCGGGCTCGGCTACCCCGTCGATATCGAGGTTGACCACGATCGGCTCCTGGCCACTGCGGGTCACCACGCAGTCCAGCGGCTCGTCATCGAGGGCGTTGATCTCTTGATGCGGCACGAACGGCGGAACGAAGATGAACCCGCCCGGGCCGGCTTCGGCGGTGAATTCGAGGTGCGCGCCCCACCGCATCCGGGCACGGCCGCGAATCACGTAAATCACGCTCTCCAGCTCGCCGTGATGGT
>JAVXWL010000136.1:0-9014 GCA_032230565.1 Pseudonocardiales bacterium
GACCTCGCCCACCACGCCGCCGAAGCCACCGCACGGCTGATCCTCACCTCCGCCAGCACCACCTCCCGTGCCATCCGCAATGGCCACAACAGCCGCCATCACCGGCGCCTGCCGAAACGACCGCCACGCCTCGGCGTCCCGTCACAGCGGTCAACACTGCCATCCAACCAATGACGATTTGTTCAAGTTCCGAACAAGCCAGCAGAAGGATGAGAAACGGGCGGTGGGGCCGCCAGCCTGGAGCGACATTACGCAATGTGAGCGTTGGCAACTGGCTGTTATGGCCACAGGCCGGCCCATACAAGATCACCTGAACTGGGTAAAGATCCACCGCGATGACCGAAGACGCAGGCCAGCACCGTGTTGATCTTGTGGGCCGCCTGGGGATCGAACCCAGAACCCAAGGATTAAAAGTCCTTTGCTCTGCCAGTTGAGCTAACGGCCCCGTCGTCCCGACAGCCTACCGACAGGGCTGGTAACCACTGGGACCTGGTGTCGGGCACCGTGGCCGCCCGATGGTCCATCGAGCAGAGCTGATTAACGCATGCGCGTGGTCATCGTCTCGTCCGTGACTGTGGCGCTCGTTGGCCGCGCACGACCCGTCGTGGTCCCTGGCCGAGGAGGCCGTGTTGTGCGGGTCACGCCCGACCGGGGAATGCTCGACCGCATCCATCAATACGGCTGGCGCGCCGCGAAGTTGCACTACGCCTTCCAATTCCCGCACCCGGCGCTGCAACTGCAGGCGAGTCGGATGGCTCCTCAGCCGTGGTCGTCCAGGACGCTTTACCAGGTCAGCACCCACAGCCGGTGATGTCGCAGCAGGCTTATGCGGTGCATGGCTGGGTCAGCGGGCGCTGTGGTCGCGCAGCAGCGACGGCACGGTGCGCAGGAGGATGGACAGGTCGCCGGCCCGGTTGCGGGTGCGCACGTAGGCCAGGTCCAGGTGCAGCATCTCCAGGGTGCTGACCCTGGAACGACCGCTGACCTGCCACAATCCCGTGATCCCGGGGCGTACGGACAACCGCGACTGGAACTCCGTGGGGAACGTGCGGGCTTCCCACTCCAGACACGGACGAGGACCGACCAGGGACATATCACCGAACAGCACATTGAGCAGCTGAGGCACCTCGTCGAGGCTGGTCTTGCGCAGGAACGCCCCGATCGAGGTGACCCGGGCGTCGCCGTCGAGTTTGCCGCTGCCGTTGACCGAGGTCTCCTCGCCACGGAGCTCGGCGGCGGTCTCCCGCGGTATCTCGTTCCCGACGCCGCTGCGCATGGTGCGGAACTTGTACATGGTGAAGGTCTGGCCGCGGTAACCGATGCGCTGCTGTGCGAACAGCGCCGGGCCCTTGCTGGTCAGCCGGATCACCAGGCCGATAATCACCATCGGTACCGCGAGCACGGTCAACGCCACGACCGCCACGGTCAAGTCCAGGGCGCGGCCAAGCGCCAACCCCCGCGTCGGTGTCGGCCCCACCGAGGTGATCGCATCCGGGCTGGTCGGGTGAATCGCATCATCAGATTTTCGGTTCACAACTCATGCTCCCCCGGTCGCTAGCACCCTGAACGTCGACAGAAAATCGACGGCGACCGATGAAACGTTACGTAACGGTTCTCGTACTCTCTGTAGCCGAGCCGGTTCTCGCGTTGGTGGAGCTGTAGCGACCGCAGCACTCGGTGAGGACACCCTGCTCGTGTCGTCCCGGCGCGATCCACCCGCAGCCCCTCTTTGCGCCTGTCGTTGCCGGAGTCCAGCAGATTGATGACGTCGTTGTTGGCCCGGTGGTGCCCTGCCGTGTGGGGTGGGAACGGCGATGGAGGTGACGGCGGCGGCGTGCGCGGTACGCCGCCGTTGCCGAGTTCGACGCCAGAGCTATCCGCCGCTGCCAGAGCAGCTCCCTTGTCGAATTCGGTGCACGCAGGGCTGTTGAACTCGGTGCTCGCAGTGCTGTCTCGCTCGATGTTCGTTCAGTTTGTAGGGGGCTGGCCAACTAGTCCCGCCACCGCTGCTGGCGGTCACGCGCATTGCTGTCGCTACTGCGGCCGGGAGGCTGGCCGGGCACCCCCGGAGATCCGGGTCGCCGCGGGTTGGTGAGGTACGGCGGGTTCGGCGCCAGCACCGCCGAGCCTGTGGGCGACGAACGCGATCAGCCCCGTCCAGAGCGCGACCATGATCGCCAACCCACTGTAGCCGGCCACGGCCGGCCAGGTCGGTCCGCCGTGCTGCTCGCGGAGCAGGAGCGTGGTGTTGCGAACGAAGGCCGCGTGCCGCTGCGGTAGAGCCGCAATCGCGGGGGCGTTGATCTCCGGATCGGCCGGTAGGTACACCGGAACGGCCATAACCTCGCTGCCACGCTGCAGGCCCACCATGGTTTTCCAGTCACCAGTCACGGGCAGGGGACGCGAAGAGACGTAGCGGCCAGGGCCGACTTCATTGAGCTTCGCACTGACCCGGCCACCGCCCTGCCAGGAGACGACTCCGAACGCCGTGGCGTGGCGGGCCGCGTCAGCGGGCGCCAGCTCTACCGCCACGGCGGCCTGCTGGCCAACCGGAGTGAGGTGGATGGTTGCCTCGACGTGACCCACGTTGCGAGGCAGCAGGGACAGCAGGGTGCCGGCTAGCACCAGCCCGGCCAAACCGGCGGCAAGCCCGGGTACGGTTCGCTGGGCCGATACCGGCTGGCTCAGCGCCCCACCGAGCACGGCGGCGGCCACCGCCACGGCCGGGACGACAACGAAGACGCGGGCGTCGTTGACCGGCAAGTCAGCCCAGCCCGACAGTTCCACCCAGGCCAGTTCCCCGACCATGCCCACGGTGGCGATAGCCACCCCGGAAATGAGGGCGTAGCGCAGGCGATTGTCCGTCCCCACGCACAGCGCTACTACTTCTGCCACCAAGGCACTGGCCAGGTAGAGCGGGAAGCGGGGAAAGGTGTGGTGAAGGGGACCGGAGACGATCAGCGCGATGCTGCCGCGCACTATGACGTAGGCCACGACCGCCTTGACCGCCCCCCATGGTCCCAGCGCAGCCCGGGCTAGGACGAGGGTGAAGCCGGCGGTGGCAGCGATCAGTACTGGCAGGTAAATCACCTGGAACTGAGGAACACCGAAGTCGAACTCACCCTCAAAGCAGGACAGGCCGACCAGGACGGCGCCCAGGGACAGCGCAGCGATGGCCCGCCCTAGCACAGTGGCTCGCCCGGTTGGCCGACCCTCCATGAGCATCAGCCAGACCGCGATCGTCGCGAGACCACCGCCGCCCACCAGCATCAGGTGAGTCGGGCTCCACAAAGTGACGTCGATCCCGTAGGCCTCGTGCCACAGCGCGTCGAGGGGAAAGCCGACCAACGCACCCACGCCCAGCGCGGCCATAGACATGGCCGAGTAGGGGATGCGGACACCGAGGATGGGCACCCCAACCGGCGCGTCGTCGAGGGTGGCGAAAAGCGCGGCGATCCCGGCGCTGTAAATGATGCCGGCGAGCCCGATGACGATCATCGTGTGGGGTGGGGTGAATAGCTCCTTGTCGCGCCCGAAGTCGATGTGCCAGCCGACGTCCCAGTAGAGACCCAGAGCAGCGGTGGCCAAAGCCCACAATCCACTCAGTGCGCCGGCCATGGCCCAGCCCGGATAGCCGGTCACCCGCTCCAGCCCGGTGGAAATGCTCTTGAAGAAGATCACGAGTGGGTTCCGCTGGAGGTGCACCCGGAAGCTCGACTCCAGCCCCAAGGCTGACAGGACCAACACGATGCCGCCGTAGATGATGAACGGCGTTATCACATAGGTCCACTGGTCGGGGGTCACATGCTTCATCACGGCACCTCCTGGGGCAACCCATATACCACCACACGCGACTCCCAGTGGCGACCTACCTGTGGTTACCCAACCCCACGCAGTACGCTCAGCGGCGAGTGACAGCCAGCGCGGCCCTGCGCAAAGAATCGCGCTGCCGGCCACATCCCGTACGAATACCTGACGGTCTGAATAAGTGCGCTTTGCTTATCTCAACATGCCGGAAATGAACCGTCAGCGGGAGTGTTCGTGGTCGCCCAGGTGTTTCACCGAGAGCCGTCCCATTACCCGATCCCGACTCGGTAACGGTGGACTGCGAAAAGATCGACGCCATGCCGACCGCAGCCGACGTGGCCAGCGACCTGCTACCGGCCAGGATTGATCACCACGTCCTCCGCAGGCCCACCAGAACGGTCAGGTAGTGCTCGCGACGGTGGGTGGGTTGGCGTCTACGTCCGGCGCGTCAAGCGCTCGCAGCAGCGATGGGACGACCCGGCTGCGCAGCACGACCGCAGTGCCCGTTCGGTCGTCGTCGGGCTGACCGATGGTGACGGTGTCCACGCAGGCCCGCATGAGCGGGATACCGCGGCGGCGGTTCTCGTGATCGGTCGGTGGCGGGCGCCAGCGGCCGTAGTCGCGCACGATGACAGTGACCTGGCGCTGACCCCGTACCGCTTCGACGTCGCCGCTGACCTCCACCACTTCGGGGAACTGACCGTCACGATAGGCGTGTTCGATCGCGTTGCTGACGGCCTCGCTGACTGCGAGGACAATGTCTTCTTGCTGACCTGGAGGCCAGCGGGACACGGTGAGCCAGTGCCGCACACGGTTGCGAGCCACCGATGGCGCAATCGCGTCCGCCGGCAACTGCAGACGCAGCACCTGCCTCGACGTATCGGGCCTCAAGGTGTCGTCATTACCGGTCGGTGGCATCGGTGCGCCATTGTTGCGGTCGCCGCGGTCTTCCGCAACAGGGAGCCGACGGATGTCAAGATCAGGAGGGTACAGCCTGGTCAACGGTGTGGAACAACGCGAGAAGATCATCGAGCCCAGCCAGCTCGATGGGGCGAATCACGGGACGGGCGTGATCTACGACGATGTGCAGTGGCTCGCGGCGCCGCTGGGCAGCGCGGGTGGCGTCGACCAAGGCCTGCAGGCCCGGCGAACCTAAAAATGTCACGTCGGTCAGGTCGATCACTAGGGTCGCCCCGTCGGGGAGCTGCTCGAACCCGGCGGCGACCGCTGCCCGGAGCCGATCGACGGTGAGCATGTCGATCTCCCCGGCCACCGTCACCACCAGCGCCTCGCATCCCGCATGCACCACCCGGCGCGTATCGATGCGCACCAACTGCTCGGCGGCCGGACCCCGCCCAACTCCGGGATCGGAGTCGGGATCGCCAACGCCTAGCTCATCCATCCTCGCACCATATCCGCGAGCACGGCCGCGATCATAGCGGCTCGATGAGCGTATCCACCGGGTGACGCCGGTGCGGTCGTCGGCGCGGCTGCTCGCATCAACTGCGGTTGGTGACCACGGTAGCGCCTAATGACCAAGGTCGGACCAGTACCCGCGCGGGCGCGAGACACAGATAAGGACATCTACGGTGCTCAGAAAAACTTTGAGAGGGTCAGGTAAGCAGGCGACACGGCCCCGATCGGGCGGTAGTCCGGTGGCACTCGCGGTCGCCGTGGCGCTGGGCTTGGCGTTGCAGAGCTGCGGAGGCCCTGCGACCAAGCCGGCCGCAGCAACGGGTCCAGAGGGGATTGCGGTGGAGACCGGGCCGGCGTTGGCGCCGGCGTCTACTGCTGTTGACGGGGCGCCGGTGCACGGGATCCGGTGTGACGCCAGCGAACAGGTCGCCTACCACATCCACAGCCATCTCCTGGTGTTCGTCAACGGTCAACCGCGCAAGCTTCCCTACGGGATCGGTCTCGTGGCGCCAGTGGTTGAGGACACCGGGCTGGGCACCTTTGCGAGCGCCAGCCGCTGCTACTACTGGTTACACGTGCATGCCGACGACGGGATCATCCACATCGAGTCGCCCACCCAGCAGACCTACACGTTGGGTCAGTTCTTCGCGCTCTGGCGGCAACCGCTGAGCTCCGGCGCGGTCGGTCCGGCCACCGGGACGGTCACCGCCTACGTCAACGGACAGCCGTTTACCGGCGACCCGGGCACGATTCCACTCACGAATCATCAGGACATCCAGCTCGACGTCGGCACACCCGCACCGGCACCGGTGAGCGTGGATTGGTCACACGCCAGGCTGTGAACCTTTTGGCTGGTACGAAGCGAGGGTCAGCATCGCTAGTTGGCAGCGCTGCCTGCTTGCCATTGAGGCCACCCCAGCGTCCAGTCGCCGTAGGCGTCCCAGACCGGTAGTGGATGTCCGCCGGAGTTGGTGATCTCGACGACGTCGCCGAGGCCGAAGTGGTCGTAGAACCATTGCGCGTTGGCCGGGCTGAGGTTCACGCAGCCATGTGAAACGTTGCTGTCGCCCTGCTGGCCGACCGACCAGGGCGCCGAGTGGACGAATTCGCCGTCGTTGGAGATTCGCTCGTCGAGATCGACCCGTTCGCGGTAATAGCCGGGCTGGCCCTTGCAGACACCGTAAGTACAGGAGTCCATGATGATGCTGGGTTGTCTGTCCGAGATCACATGCGGACCGTTGTGGGTGGGGAACCCGGGCGAGCCGAGGCTGATCGGCATGGTCTTGACCAGCTGACCGTTGTCGAAGATCTGCATGGTCTTGGTGGCACCGTCGGCCTTGGCGATCCACGCGTCGTGCACGTGGAAGGTCTCGGCCCGATCGGTTTGACCGTAGAGGCCGTCGCCGAGGTCGACGCCATAGAGCCGGGCGTTGAGCGTCACCGTGCTGCCGGGCTGCCAGTAGCTTGGCGGCCGGTAGTGGACCTCGGTATTCGACATCCAGAACCAGCTGCCCGGTTGCGGCGGGTTCGCGGTGACCGCCAGCGCCTTTTCCGCCGCGGACCGGTCGGTGACGGCCGTGTCGAAGCGGACCACGATCGGCTGACCGACTCCGACGTCGGAGTCTGTAGCCGGGATCAGCGACGGGTAGGCCTGTGCCGCCGGGGACAGCGTCGTCACAGTCCCGGTCCGCTGCACCGGCGCACCGCGGCCCGCGACCGCCGTCGCATCGATCCGGTAGGCGGAGCCGTAGCCGAGCGGTTCGGTCGAGGTCCACGTCGTGCGATCGGGGGACCCCTCGCCGCGCACCACCGTGCCGCTGGCGGCGTTGACCACGGTGATGGACTGCAGCGTACCCACCATGGCTCGCACGACGATCGGGGTCGTGGGATTGATCGCCGCTGTGCCATCCGGGACGATCTGCACCGCGCGCTCCGGCGAGACGGTCGTGATGGTGGCAGCGGGAGCACCGCCTCCCTTGGCGTGGTTCGGGGTCAGGCCGGTTGGCCGGCTCGGCCCCATCACGAAACCGATACCCGGCGTGATGACAGCCAGTACAGCGGCGACCGCCAGCCCCCTGCGGCGCGCCACACCGCGGTTCACGAAGCCCTTTGCACAGTGGTCACGGCGGTGGAGTCGGCGTCGGCGGCCACGGTGTTACCGCGGTCCGGTGTACGACCACGCTGCGCCAAGTGGGACCTATTGGCGGTCCCCTGTTGGCACCGCGCGCCAAGTGGAACCTATTGGCGGTAATAGCTCGGGCGGGAAAACGGGTACTGCCCGACCATGAAGAAGATTCTGGAGCTGCTGGTCTGCTTCCTGCATCCCCTTGCCGTAGTGCTGGTCTGGCTCGATCTCGCCAAACGCGGCGACCTGACCGGAGGCGCGAAGCTCGCCTGGGGCGTTTTCGCGCTCATCCCACTGGTCCCGTTCCTCTACGTGCTCACCGGTGGCGATTTATGGTGAGGGTCAATCGTGGTCGGGGGCACCGGTGACGTGATGGTCTGCCGCGGCCAGGACCTCGGTGACCAGCCGCCGTACGTGGCCACCACGCGCGGCGTATACGGCCCGCCGACCGTCGCGTCGCATCGTCACCAGCCCCGCAAGCCTCAGTTTTGCCAGGTGCTGCGACACCGACGGCCGGGCCGCCCCCACCGCGGCGGTGAGGCTGGCCACATCGTATTCGCCAGTGCCCAGCAGCCACAGCAGGCGCAGTCGAGTCGGATCAGCCAGCATCCGAAGCGCGGTCACCGCAGCCTCGACCTGAGCACCGGTTGGTGGCTGTGACGCGGCATCGGCCGATGCTGTGTTGTCGCGTGCGTACATGAGCACTTATAGTGTCACAGCACCGGTTATCACGTGAAGGGCACCCACCATGGGCGGCGGCCACGGACATGGACACGGACACGGCTGGCGCCTGCCCAATCTGATCACACCCCACTCGCATGACAGCGCCGACAAGGTCGATGCCGCGATGGAGACGTCGCGCGACGGCATCCGCGCCTTATGGATCTCGCTGGCCGTTCTTGGTGTCACCGCCGCTGTGCAGGCCGCGGTGGTGGCGCTGTCCGGGTCGGTCGCGCTGCTGGGCGACACCCTGCATAACGTCGCCGACGCCTTGACCGCTGTGCCATTGGGGATCGCGTTCCTGCTCGGCCGCCGGGCCGCGACCCGGCGATACACCTACGGCTTCGGGCGCGCCGAAGACCTGGCCGGCATCGTCATCGTGGCGATCATCGCTGCCTCGGCGGCGCTGGCCGGCTACCAAGCGGTCGAACGGTTACTGCACCCCGCTGATGTCTCGCACTTGCTCGCGGTCAGCGCTGCCGCGGTGATCGGCTTCGTCGGCAACGAAACCGTCGCCCGCTACCGCATCCGAGTCGGCCGGCGGATCGGCTCCGCGGCGCTGGTCGCCGACGGGCTGCACGCCCGCACCGACGGGTTCACCTCGCTGGCGGTGCTGCTGGGTGCAGGCGGGGTGGCCGTCGGCTGGCGGTGGGCCGACCCCGTCGTCGGCTTGGCCATCACCGTCGCGATCCTGTTGGTGGTCAAAGACGCCGCGCGGGAGATCTACCGGCGGCTGATGGACGCGGTCGACCCCGCCCTGGTGGATCAGGTTGAGGCCACCCTGCGGGCCACGCCCGGCGTACTCGACGTCGGTGCGGTCCAGCTGCGCTGGATCGGCCACCGGCTACGCGCTGAATGCGACATCGCCGTGCCGGCTGACCTGACGGTGTTGGCCGCGCACGCCATCGCCGTGGCGGCCGAACACCGGCTCATCCATGCCGTGCCG
>JAVXWL010000144.1:0-3809 GCA_032230565.1 Pseudonocardiales bacterium
GCCGAACTTGACAATGCTCGTCATCATTTCGTCAACCTGGGTCGAGTCGAGCCACATGTCCACCGCATTCAGCGGCTCCATCGGCCAGATCGCCATCGGCAGGAACACGCGTTCCATCGTCTGATGGGCCTCATCGAAGTCCGCCGTCTGAACGACCAGGCGCCGCCGCACCGGCACGTCCTCGTCAGAGAACATGACCATTCATCCGTCCACCCACGGTCTCATCGGTCGGCCATCCTGCGCTTCAACGTCGGCTAGCTCGCGAGCACGTCGCCGCACGAGGCGCAGTGACTTCAGTGGCCCGGACACATGATCCAACCGCCCCGTCACAGTTGCTTCGGCCGGCAGCGCCAACCCCGGGCTCCCACTTCACCCTCGTGGGACGACGAGTGCGTCAGGACAAGAGCACTGCCTTGCGGTTGAGGCGGCACCGTAGATCGGCTTGCAGGTACTCGTGGCGTCCGCGGCGCGCTCGTGCTCGCGCTGCTGATCGGCCAGCGGCAGGCACCGCTGGTCAGCTTAGGCCGCGCGCTGCGAAAGTACACCCCGGTGGATCTCAGATTTCTCATGCCTGCCCGGCGCTTGACGGCACTGGAGACGGTCGATGTGGCAAACCGTGAGCCCGAAGGCCGCGAGAACGGTGGATCGGCTGCAGGTGCTGTTCATTGGTGCGACCCTGCCTGACGTGGGCCTGTCCTGAGAGGCTGACCCCGCGCCCGGCTATGGCCCTGGCGGAGCGAGGTTTCCCCGCGCCGTGGCACCTAGCATCGGTCCCCGGGCGAGGCCACGAGCAGTCCTGCGTGCGACCGCGCGGCGCCGGCCGCGGCCAGCCCGCGGGACAGCACGCGAGCCGAATGCCACAGCTACTACTCCGGGGAGGTCGTCGCCATGCAACCCGACCCGCCAGCATCCTCAGCATCCGGGCCAGGGCCGAGTGGGCAGCGACGTGTCGCCGCGGTGTTGCTGGTGGATCCGCGGCAGGCAGCGCTGGTGTTGCTGGTGCGCGCGGTATTGGCTGTGGCGCTGGGCCTAGTGGCGCTGACCTGGCCCGGGATCACGCTGGTGATCCTGGCGTGGGCCTTTGGGATCTACGCCATCATCGACGGCGTCACGCAGATCGTCGACGGGATCCGCCGCCGTGACCGGCCCCGGTGGTGGCTTAGCCTGCTGCTCGGCCTGCTGGGGCTCGTCGCCGGCGCGATCGCGCTGGTCTGGCCCGGCATCACCGCGATCGTCCTCGCGATCCTGGTCGGCGCCTGGGCGATGGTCACCGGAATCGGCGAGGCTATCGCAGGGGGCCGGTTGCTCCGCAACGAGAGGCGAGGCGGGCTGTTGCTGCTGGCCGGGCTGCTGTCGGTGGTGGCCGGGCTGCTGATCCTTATTTGGCCGGTCCCCGGCGCGATCGTGCTAGCGCTGCTGATCGGCGCGTTCGCCGTGCTGTACGGCATCGTGCTCGCCGCGCTGGCCCTGCAGCTGCGCAGCGCCGCGCAGTCCCCACCCAGCTCGGTCCCACCTTCGGCCTGACGTCTCACATTGCCTCCGGGCCGGCCAGGACACAGCTGGCCAGCCCGGAGGCGGCGGCGCCCGCAGGACCGGGACCGCAAGCTGGGGTCCGCATTATCTTCCCGCCGTGAACAGGTAGTTCACGCCCGGAGATGCCGTGCTCAACGACTCCGAGCGCCGCCGACTCGACGCACCCGAGAACCAGACGCGGCTCGATGACACGGATGGCATCGCTGGGAAGTCAGCGACGGGCACCGGTAGGTGGGAGCCACCGGCACCGAAGGCGCAGGGTATGGCCGTCCACGTGGTCAGCTTTCCGGTGCGGGGGCAAATGCTGGCCGCGCACCGCGGCGGCGAGCTCGACCTCGGCACCGCGGTGCGCGGTGGTGTACCAGCCGCCCGCCGAGGTGGTACTGACGACCGCGATCGCCGGAGCCTCGCGGCCATCCTGGGGTGGCCCGTGGCTCGAAGTTCACGCGGTCGACCGTGGCGACGGCTGTGGTACGCCAACGACCTGGGCGATCTGTCCGGCAACGGACCGCCTGGCCTGGGCAACCAGCCAGCGGAGCAGCTCAGGGCCGACCTCACGTCTTAGGCAGCGGTTGTCGCCCTGCCGGATCGAATCCGTGGCAATTCTTTCGACACGGCAGATTCTCGCGCTCGGCTAGTCCGTCCAGAAAGGCTGGGCTGCAGGCTTCCCTGCATCGCAGCCGCCGCATAGTGGACGATGACGATCCGAGGACTTCACATGGCAGAAGGGTTTCACGGCAAGCGAGTCGCCGTCCTGATGGCCGATGGAGCCAGGACGGCCACTCGTATAGCCACCACCGTCTGGATGGGCCTGACCGCCGTGACCGCGCCGAGCCATTGGTGGACTCCGAGGTGAGTCGTTGTGCGCTGGCTGGTGACCCGGGTCAAACGTGCCCGCGCATCGTGGTGCTCGGCGCGGGCTTTGCCGGACTGAACGCGGCATATGCCCTGCAGCGGGTCGACGCGGACGTCACCGTGTTCGACAAGAACAACTATCACGCGTTTCAGCCGTTGCTCTACCAGGTCAGCACCGGTTATCTCCCGCCGAAAGAGGTCGGTGCCGCGTTTCGCGCGGTCTTTCGCAGGCAATCAAATCTAACCGTACGGGTGGGCGAACTGACCGGGGTGGACTGGGCGCAGCGCGTCTTGCGGTGTCGGGACGGCACCACGGTGAGCTTCGACTACCTGATCTTGGCAGCGGGTGCTGAGACGAACCTTTTTGGGGTGCCGGGCATCCGCGAACACGGCTGGCCGCTGTACACGCTGACCGACGCAGTTCGATTGCGCAGGCACCTGTTGAGCACTCTGGAGCGGGTGGCGCAGAACGCTGGCCCCGGTGGTGGGCAGGTTTCGATCGTGGTTGTCGGCGGCGGGCCCACCGGCGTGGAGACTGCCGGGGCGCTTACCTCAATGGCGCACGAGGTCGTCGGGCAGGTAGCCAGCCTTGCGGTGACGCTCGTCGAAGCCGGGCCGCGGCTGCTGAGCGGCCTTAGCCCGCACTCGTCACAGCGCGCGCTGATTGACCTGTGCCGCCGCGGTGTCACGGTTCGCCTTCGCCAAAGCGTCGCCGCCGCTGACGCCCAGGGAGTGACCCTCACCGGCGGTGAGCGGATCCCGACCAACGCGGTGATCTGGGCCGCCGGGGTGCAGGCCAATGGCCTAAGCCGGACACTCGGGGTGCAGCTCAATCACCGCGGCCAGATCGTCGTCGACCCGCAGCTGCGGGTGCCCCATTATCCCCACGTATTCGCCGTCGGCGACCTGGCGGCGATCCCGCCGGCGCCACCCGGGCGGCCGTTGCCGATGCTGGCGCCGGTGGCCATCCAGACGGGGTGGCATGCCGGCAAGCAGGTCACCGGACTGATCAAAGGCCAACCGCTGACGGCGTTTCGCTACCGGGATAAAGGCGTCATGGCGGTGCTGGGTCGCGGTGACGCGGTCGCTGAGCTGCCGTTGTTTTCCAGCTCACCGGCCCGGTACCGGCTACAGTTTGGTGGGCTGGTGGCGTGGCTGCTCTGGCTCGGCGTCCACACGTCTACCTGATCACCTTCCGGAACCGCGTGCAGGTACTCATCGACTGGGCATGGAGCTATTTCACCTCCCGTGGCGCCGGGGCGATCCTGCTCGACCCGCCAGACCAACCACCGGTCATGCACTGACCGACCAGCCCGACGCAGATCACGTCAGCGACGGGCACAGTTGCGTTGGCGATCGGCCCATCCGAGTTGGTCCAGTTGCTGGCACAGGAGCCGTGCAGCAGGTCTTCGGATGCCCCA
>JAVXWL010000146.1:0-12264 GCA_032230565.1 Pseudonocardiales bacterium
TCCCGGCTGCCGTGGACCGCCTTGTCACGGAAAACCTCGGGGTTCGCCGTCCACAACACCGGTGGGTGGTCCCACTTCTCGCCGGGGCGGTAGCGGCGGGTCCGAGCGAACTTCGGCCGTAGCGTCAGTAGCGCCAGCAAGATCATGATGGCTAGCGGAACACCAGCCAGGATGAGGATGACCTCCAGCGATCTCACCGGATCACGGTAGCTGACCGGAGTCGGTTACCGCCTCACCAGGTACGCTAACGTCAGGCGACCTCGCCAAGGTAGGGCAACCACAGCGGATCGGCATCGGGCACCGTAGCCAGCAACCGCCAGTGCTGCCCCCGCGGAGCGCGCGGTGCCACCCGCAGCTTCCAACCTAGTTCACTGAGCAGCCGGTCAGCCTTACGGTGATTGCACAGCGCGCAGCAGGCCACGCAGTTCTCCCAACAATGCTCGCCCCCTCGACTGCGCGGCACCACATGGTCGATGGTTTCTGCGCGGGCTCCGCAATAGCTGCAGCGGTAACGGTCCCGATGCATCAACGCCGCCCTGGTCATCGGAACCCGCGCCCGGTAGGGCACCCGCACGAACGTGCACAACTTGATCACCGAGGGGGCCACGACGCTGGTGGTCGCGGAATGCAGTACCAGCCCCGCGGCGTCACCATGCACGACATCGGCTTTGCCGCACACCACCAACACAATTGCCCGACGCAACGGCAGCGCGGTCAGCGGCTCGAAGCTCGCATTGAGCAGCAAGACCCGTCGGCGCCCCCAGACCGGTGCGCCCGTAGTGGCAGCCGGGTCCGTGACGATGACAGTTGTTTCGAGAAGCCCGGTTGAGGTTCCTGAGCACGAGGCGGTCCGCCGGTCCGCCCCCGCTGGGTGACCCTCCGGGCTGGGTTGTCGGTCGTGCACGCGACCACCTCCACCGATGCGCGGGACTAGTCCACCACACCAAGTGGCGATCGCGCACGTATCAGGCGGTGACTTGCCTTGGTGACTAGCTGTCGAACCGGCCACGAGCGGTGGTCACAGAGAGATCACGGCTACAGTCCCCGGTGTGCTCCAGCCGATCGTCTCCCTGATCGCCCAACCCGACTGTTCCCAGGACACGGGATCGTGGTGTTCGCGCATTTACCACTTCACCCACAATGACCTGCTGTCGCGCTACGCCGATGCAGTGGTGGGGACCGGACTGCGCATCCTGCTGATCATCGTATTGGCGGTACTGATCCGGCTGATGGTGCATCGGACGATCAACCGGTTGACCCAGGTGACGGCCGAAGGGCCACCGCCAGGATTGCTTCGGCCGCTGCGCGAGCGGGCGCCGGAGTCCTGGCGGGCCAATGGGGTACTAGGGCAACGACGATCCCAACGGGCCCGCACAATCGGCTCGGTACTGCGGTCGGGAATGACGTTCGTGATCTACGGGGTCGCCTGCACCCTGGTGCTGGGCGAACTGGGAATCAATCTCGGTCCGATCATCGCCTCGGCCGGCATTCTCGGTGTCGCGCTCGGCTTCGGCGCGCAAAATCTGGTGAAGGACTTCCTGTCCGGGATGTTCATGATGGTGGAGGACCAGTACGGCGTCGGCGATGTTGTCGACCTCGGCGAAGCCACCGGCACCGTCGAGGGGGTGGGACTGCGGGTGACCACTTTGCGGGATACCAAG
Organism: Pseudonocardiales bacterium; assembly: GCA_032230565.1. GTDB lineage: Bacteria > Actinomycetota > Actinomycetes > Mycobacteriales > Pseudonocardiaceae. The sequence goes on from JAVXWL010000146.1 coordinate 1,662, forward strand.
GGCACGGTGTGGTACGTCCGCAACGGCGAAGTGCTGCGCGTCGGTAACTCCAGCCAGGACTACTCGGTGGCCGTCGTTGACCTACCCATCGGGTATAATGCGAACATCCAGGCATCCACTGAGCTCGCCAGTCGGACCGCCATCGAGCTCACCGCCGACGGCAGCGCGCTGGCCGCCGATGTACTTGAACCACCCCAGGTGCTCGGCGTCGAGTCGATCAACTCCGACGGTGTCACGCTGCGAATCACCACCAAGGTGCAGGCCGGTCGGCAGTGGGCGGTGCAGCGGGCATTGCTGGCCGGTATCAAGGCAGCCTTCGCCGAAGCCGGGATTCCGGCGCCCTCGCCAGCCGGCCTCGCCGCCCCCCCGACCTGAGGCGTGCTGCCCGCGTTGTGGCCGAGCAGGGCAAGATGGGGGAATGGCTGCGCCGGAGAACTTCTATGAGGCCGTCGGTGGCGAGCAGACGTTCCGCCGGATCGTCGGCCGTTTCTATGAGCTGGTGGCCAAGGATGAGGTGCTGCGGCCGCTCTACCCGGACGAGGACCTCGGTGCTGCCGAGGAGCGGCTGCGGATGTTCCTCGTGCAGTACTGGGGTGGGCCACACACCTACTCGATGCAGCGGGGACACCCGCGGCTGCGGATGCGGCACGTCCCGTTCCGGATTGGGCCGACCGAACGCGACGCCTGGCTGCGTTGCATGCGCATCGCAGTAGATGAAACCGACCTCGATGAGGTTCACCGCGCCATGCTGTGGAACTACCTGCAGATGGCAGCGAACAGCCTGGTGAATTCTTTGACGTGAGGTCCGACGGTCAACCCGGACTCCGGTGGCAAGATTGACCCTCGTGCGACGCGCCGACGACCGCCTAGTGACTGACGACGAGGCATGGTGGCGAGATGCCGCGTTCTACCAGGTCTATGTCCGTTCTTTCGCCGACGCCGACGGTGACGGCGTCGGCGATCTGGAGGGCGTGCGCAGCCGACTGGGTTATCTGGAATTGCTCGGCGTCGACGCGCTGTGGCTCACTCCGTTTTTCAGCTCCCCGATGGTCGACCACGGCTACGACGTCAGCGATCCGCGCGCCGTCGACCCGCTGTTCGGCGATCTGAATGCCTTCGATCGGCTGATCGCCGACGCTCACCAGCGTGGGCTGCGGGTGACCATCGACTTGGTGCCCAACCACACCTCCAACCGGCACGAATGGTTCCAGGCGGCCGTTGCGGCAGCGCCAGGTAGCCCCGAGCGAGCCCGTTACCTCTTCCGCGATGGTTCCGGGTTCAGCGGGTCGCGACCGCCGAACAACTGGACGAGCACCTTCGGCGGCTCGGCATGGACCCGGCTGCCCCCCTCGATCAACGATGCCGGGCAGTGGTACCTGCACCTGTTCGCGCCCGAGCAGCCAGACCTCAACTGGAACAACCCGGAGGTAGCCGCCGATCTCGAACGGACCCTGCGGTTCTGGCTGGACCGTGGAGTGGACGGCTTTCGCATCGACGTTGCTCACGGTATGGCCAAACCCGCTGGGTTGCCTGACATGCCGCAGCCCATCGAGGCCTGTACTGGTCTGCTCGACGCCGACGTCGCCGATCCCCGCTTCGACGCTGACGGTGTACACGACATCCACCGGATGATCCGCAAGGTGATCGACGAGTATCCGGCACGGATGGCGATCGGCGAGATCTGGGTGCTCGACGACGCCGCGTTCGCCCGCTACATCCGTCCCGACGAGCTGCACCTGGGGTTCAATTTCCGGCTGCTGGAGGCCGCCTTCGACGCCAGCAGCGTCCGTACGGCCATTGAGCACTCGCTGATGGCAGTCCAGGGCAGTCCCGCACCGGCCACCTGGACGATCTCCAACCACGATTCGGTTCGTCCGGTGACCCGCTACGGCGGGGGGGAAGTTGGCTTGGCCCGGGCGCGAGCGATGGCGCTGGTGCAGCTCGCCCTGCCCGGACCGGTGTACCTGTACAACGGCGACGAACTGGGGCTGCCGAATGTCGAATTGCCCGATTGGGCGCTGCAGGATCCAGTGTGGAGGCGCTCCGGGCACGCCGAACGCGGGCGCGACGGCTGCCGGGTTCCGCTGCCCTGGCAGGACAGCGTCCCGCCGTACGGATTCAGTGCAAGCCCCGGCACTTGGCTGCCAATGCCCGGTGACTGGGGTGGCCGCACCGTGGAAGCGCAGCTGGAGGATCCGGCGTCAACGCTGTCGCTCTACCGCCGTGCCCTGGAACTGCGCAAGGGTCACAACGCGTTCAGCGGCCCCGAGCTGGAGTGGTACGGCGCACCGGCCGGATGCATGGCCTTCCGCCGTAAGGGCGGGGGGCTGATCTGCGGCCTGAACACCTCCGGCAACCAGGTGCCACTGCCACCGGGCCAGGTGCTGCTGGCCAGTTGCCCGCTCCCGCCCAGCGGCGATGTCCTGCCGCCCGATACCGCCGTCTGGCTGGTGTGATCTGGATTAGACCAGCAGCGCCAGCGCAGCGTGCCTGCGGCGCAACACGGCACCGTAGCGGGCATCCAGCCGCAGCCATGAGTCGGTGGCCGAGACCCGGACGGTCTCGCTCACGCCAGAGGTTCCGGCGAAGCCCATGCCCGACAGAGCGAACAGGCAGCGCAGCGGCACTCCCACTTCGAATCCAGCCCCACTAACGGTGATCACCTTCTGGTCCAGCAGTGCTGCGGGCGGCGAGCCGTTTGGACCCGGGTTGTTCTTCGCGACGGCAGCACCCTGATCGGTGAGCTCGGCGAGCACGTCAGCGGGTACCTGATCCACCGCATACCAGCCTTGTTCCGGCGGTAAGGCGCAGCGCCAGAGCGCATCCTGGGCCCGGCCAGGGTCGGACACCGCAGCGCCCACCACTGTCACTGCGGCCAGCAGATCCGTACTCCGGACGGTGATATCACCAGGACGCACCACTCCGCGCACTGAGCGAGTGACCAGCGTGTCGAACGGGGTATCGACCCAGGCGTGCACCCGGCCGTCCCCATCCCGCAGCCGCACCATCGCATCGCGGTCCAGTCGCACGGCGCGCGCCACGAAAGCAGCGAGATCGTCCCGCTCGGTTGGATCCGGAATGCATAGCTCAGCCACTGCTACCCCCGTCTCGAAACCCTGCTAGAAATTCCCGCTCGCGGGGCGTCAACCGCCGTGGCCGTTGTGAGGCGGTGTCGTAGGCAGCGAGTTGGGTGCGCGCGGTGACTGCGTCGCCGACAGGGCCCGCCACGACGTAATCCAGGGTGAATGAGGCGGCCAGCAGCTCGCTGGCCCACAACCGCACCCGCACCGGGCTCGCCGAATACACCAGGGGCTGCCGGTAGCGAACCGACAGCTCGACGACGACCACGCCCGCGGCCAGGGTATGGGCACCCCGCTGAGCGCCTTCACCGAACAATAGCTTGGTGCGCGCCTCCTCCAGCAGCGTGACCACTCTCGCGTTATTGACGTGCCCATAAACGTCCATGTCCGACCAGCGCACTGCGACGTCCGTGCTGAACATGGCCAAGTACCCACCTCCGGTCGGCTCCCGAGCCGCCTTCTAGAGGTGGACCGACGAGATCTCTGTATTCACCTACCAGCAGTCCGCTTCCACTGATCGGCGAGCCGCCTCAGGCGGAACCCCATCGTGGTTCAGCAGTCAGGTTTGGCAGCCGCAGCAGCGGGTTGGTGACCGCTGCCGCGGGATCGTCTGCGTCTGCATCAACCGAATTCGGTCCGCCCGAACTCGCGTCGATCGGCTTGGGGGCTAGCGCAAGGCCAGCCGTCCGGCCCGTTCTTAAACCAGGGTAACGGGATACATCGAGTTCGGGGTCAGCTGTGGTCGAACCATCATCGCTGCGCATCCCAGCGGATCGCGCACCAGCGTGGATATCACGGCTTTCCTGGTAAGCAGCGAGTGCCTCAGCGAGCAGATCACCTAGGCCCATCTGAGCCTCGTCACCGGCTTCATCCTCATCCGCGGGTTGCCAGTCCAGTGAGCGGGGCGTCGGAGCGGGCGGCGGCCCAGCCACCGGCAACTCACGCAGTGGCTGCGAAGAATTTTCGGGCTCTTCCGAGGGGTCCTCATCGGTGGCTGCACGCTCCAACGTGGCCGACGACTCCGATGGGGGCTGGTGCGACAACGGATAGATCACGAGTGGGACGGGTGGTCCGTCCGATCGATCCGCAGCTCCTCGCTCGCCCGCGCTGCTCGGTTCTGGGTCAGCGTCGCCGATCTCAACCGTGGGCGTCTCGGCTGGGCGGTCCTCCGCGCGACGCCGGCCGGAGCGGCCCACTGCCAACGCCGAAGCGGGCAGCAGATCGCTTACCGACACCAGCGTGCCAGCACCGCGGCGGTGCCGCGCCCCGGCCTGCCATGAATCGATCACACTCGGCGACTCGCCGGACGCGGTTTCTGGAGATACCGGAATCGGCTCCTCGGCAACCTGCTCCTCGGCAACCTGCTCCTCGGCTACCCGCTCCGAAGCCTCCGCCTCACCGAGCCCCGCCTCAATGAGCTCCGCTTGCGCGATTTCCGCCCCAAGCGCCTCGACCTCACCGACCTCCGCCTCAACGGAGTCAGCTTGCACGATTTCCGACTCAAGAGGCTCGGGATCGGTCTGCTGCGCGGCACTGCCGACGCCGACCTCGCCGCCCAGCGGACCGGTGTCCGCCTCGGATCCGGCGGCACACCCCGTTCCAGCCTCGCCAAGAAGCGCAGCCACCTGGGCGACCAGGCGGGTTTCCTCACGGCGGGCCGACCCGCAGTTGTCCAGCAGCGTGCCATGCGCGGCTTCCACATCGCGGCGATGCCGGCCTTCAGCTGCACGGGCGGCGCGCACGCAATGCAGAGCGTCAGCGAACTCGCCGCGGGCCTCATGCACGTGGGACAAGCCCTCAAGGCACTCTGCGAGCACGACGTCAACCCCATATCGCTGAGCACCCTCGACCGCGTCGGCGAGCAGGGTCAGCGCCGGCTCATGGCGACCTTCGGCGAGGTGCACCCGAGTGGCCAGCGCCAGGCGCAACCGGCCGACCGCCGCAGCCGCGGCGGCGCGCACCGGACGGCGCAGCAATGGCCGCGCTTCCTGCATGGCGGCGTCGCCGGCACCACGATCTAGCAGGGCGAGCGCTACCTCGAGCATCAGCCGCGCGCTCACCTCGCCGCTGTCGTGCTCGGGGTCGGCCAGACCCGCCAACAGGTCGCGGCCTTCCCTAGCTTTCGTCTCGGCCACCGCGCCCGCTTCGCGGCGGCGGTGACGTGCCGCGTCCACCGCCCGGACGGCAGCTCGCAACAGCAGAGCGGTGTCGTGGTCGAGGCTCGAGTCCTCGCGGTAAAGCTCATCAGCCTCGTCGAGGGCAGAGGTAGCCAGATCATTTCGGCCGAGCGCGGCCGACGCCTCGGCCACGGCGACGAGGGCACCGCCCCTGAGCACTGGAGCAACATCATCGCCAGCGGCGAGCACCGCCCGCACCGCACCGAGCGCGGTAGCGGACTCACCTAGCGCAACCGCGCAGTGCGCAAGCTCCACGTGCAGTTCATGCCGCAGCCCCGGTGGAGTCTCGGCGTCTCGAATCGCTGGGAAGAGCCGATGTGCCGCTTCCCCGTGTCGGCCGAGACGGTTGAGCGCGAAAACCGCGAGGTGGTCTGCCTGCAGAACGGCGAGCTTGTCGTCCTGCCCAGCGGTCACCGCCCGATCGGCCAACAGCAGCGCCAGCTCTGGCGCGCGCCAGCGTAAGAGCATTGCGGACTCCACCAGCGATGCGGCCTCGCCTCCGTTGGGCGCCATGCCGGTCCGGATCCCTTCGCGCGCCGTGCTGCTCACCTCCCACCCCCATCGACGTTTCCGATCGCCGGTCGCCTGCTGCCCATCAATTTCGGGTCAGTCTGCGGTACGTCACACGATGTGGTCGTGCTGCCTCCGCTCCGAGCCGGTCGATCTTGTGCTGCTCGTAGGCCTCGAAGTTGCCTTCGAACCAAAACCAGGATGCAGGATTCTCGTCCGTTCCCTCCCAGCTGAGAATGTGGGTCACTACTCGGTCCAGGAACCATCGATCGTGGGAGATCACTACTGCGCAGCCGGGAAAGTGTTCCAACGCGTTCTCCAGCGAACCCAGCGTCTCGACGTCGAGGTCGTTGGTCGGCTCGTCGAGCAGAATCAGATTGCCGCCCTGCTTGAGAGTCAGCGCAAGGTTGAGCCGGTTGCGCTCGCCCCCGGACAGTACCCTGGCCGGTTTCTGCTGGTCAGGACCCTTGAACCCGAAGGCGCCGACATACGCCCGGGACGGCATCTCGGTATTACCGACCTGGATGTAGTCGAGACCGTCAGACACCGCCTCGAACACCGTCTTGTTCGGGTCGATGCCCGCTCGCTCCTGATCGACGTAGGACAGCTTCACCGTCTCGCCAACCCTGACTGTGCCGGAGTCGGGATGCTCCAAACCGACGATGGTCTTGAACAAGGTCGTCTTGCCGACGCCGTTGGGACCGATCACGCCTACGATGCCGTTGCGAGGCAGCGTGAAGGATAGATCCTTGATCAAGACGCGATGATCGAAGCCCTTGTCCAGGTGCGACACCTCCACAACTACGTTGCCCAGTCTCGGTCCCGCTGGGATCTGAATCTCCTCGAAGTCCAGCTTGCGGCTGCGCTCGGCTTCGACTGCCATCTCCTCATAACGCTGCAGTCGGGCTCGGGATTTGGCCTGCCGAGCTTTTGCCCCCGATCGCACCCAGGCGAGCTCGTCGCGCAGGCGCTTCTGCAGCTTCTGGTCCTTGCGGCCCGCGATCGCGAGCCGGTCGGCCTTCTTCTCCAAGTAGGTGGAGTAGTTGCCCTCGTAGGGGTAGGCCCGACCGCGGTCGAGCTCAAGGATCCACTGGGCAACGTTGTCCAGGAAATAGCGGTCGTGGGTGACCGCCAGTACCGCACCTGGGTAACTCGCCAAAAACTGCTCCAACCACAGCACGCTCTCCGCATCCAGGTGGTTGGTGGGCTCATCAAGCAGCAACAGATCAGGCTTGGACAGCAGCAGCCGGCACAGCGCCACCCGACGCCGTTCTCCGCCGGAGAGGTGGCTCACCGCCTCGTCCGGCGGCGGGCACCGTAGAGCGTCCATGGCTTGGTCGAGCTGCGAGTCGAGATCCCACGCGTCGGCGTGGTCGAGCTCCTCTTGCAGCCGTCCCATCTCTTCCATGAGCTCGTCGGAGTAGTCGGTGGCCATCAACTCGGCGATCTCGTTGAACCGATCCAGCTTGGCTTTGATCTCCCCGAGACCCTCTTGGACGTTGCCCAAGACGGTCTTGTCCTCGTTCAGCGCGGGCTCTTGCTCCAAGATGCCCACGGTGGCGCCCGGCGCCAGGAATGCCTCACCGTTGTTCGGCTGGTCGAGCCCAGCCATGATTCTGAGCACGCTGGACTTGCCGGCTCCGTTGGGCCCCACCACGCCGATCTTCGCGCCGGGATAGAAAGCGAGGGTGACAGCGTCGAGGACGACCTTGTCACCGTGCGCCTTACGCACCTGTTTCATGGTGTAGATGAACTCCGCCACGGCCGCGATCGTAGAGGTCGCTGCCAGGGCCGGGCAGCGCGGCCGACCGCCGCCCGACCCCGTTCGTCGCTCAAGCGGGTACCGGCACTAGTGGGCCGGCCGCTTGCGCGAAGTCGGACAAGCCTTCCCCGTACCGTTGATCGGTTGTATCGAGCAACTCTGACGGAGCCTGCGGGGCTGGTGCCGCGGCGCCCTGATTCACCGAACGGGAAGGCTCCAGCGAACGCTGTTTACGCACGGTGACAGCGCAACGAGCCAGGTCCGGTCCGATCGAGTCGGCCTCTAGCTCGACGACCGATCGGCGCTCGCCCTGTTCGGTGGTCCATTCCCGGGTGCGCAGTTTCCCTCTGACAATCACCGGGTCGCCCTTGACTAAGGAGGCCGCGTTCTCGGCAAGCCTGCGCCAACAGCTCACCGACAGATACAAGCTTTCTCCGTCCACCCAGGACTCGGACGCCTTGTCGAACCGACGTTCGTTGCAGGCGACCCGGAAATTGAGTACGAGCGCCGCGTCGGGACCAACCCGCCGCGGGCGCATGTCACTGACCAACGTTCCGACCACGGTTACCGGTGTCTCTTTCATGATCACATACCCTCCTGCGCTGCTGTCCCGCCCTCTGCTGCGGGACGCCGGCCCCTCGACCGACGTCACTCAGGCTGCGCGACGAGCAGTACCTCCGGGTAGCAGACCATGATCAACATGTGGATGACCGACGTGCTGTGCACAACCGGCCTAGCGCATCCGGCCAGAACTGAAGATTGTCGGGGTCTCCTGCTATCGCACGGTGCTGACCAGGCCCACATGTCCAGCCCGGCGCATTCAGCGGGCTCAGCGGGGTTACACGGTGGTCAATCGCCCCGCTGAGCCCGCTGGACGCCTCGACCAGCTAAGTGCAGGTAGGCAGCAAGCCGTCGCTAGGCTGCTCACTGACGCCCGGCCCCCGTAGCTCAGCCGGATAGAGCAAGCGACTTCTAATCGCTAGGCCGCAGGTTCGAGTCCTGCCGGGGGCGCCATACCACAGGTCAAGGACTTGTGCCAAGCGCCTTCCAAGATCGACCCCACGTTTACCCCGCGCTTTCGTTCGGCCCGAGCCGGTCCAGCGCAGCCGCCGCAGCGACTCCGTGGTCTGCCGGGACATGTAGACGTCCTGTGTCATGGATATCCGCTCATGTCCCAAGTAGTCGGCTATCTCTCGCGCGGAGAGCCCGACCTGATCCAACCGAGTGGCGACCAAGTGCCGGAACGCGTGCGGATGCAAGCCCTCCCATGGTGTCCCCCGCACGACGTCGCGCAGCCTCGCCCGAGTGTTATCCGGATCTCGTAAAGTCAGCCGAGTCGACGGGAAGATCCACGCACCGAGTGCTCCAGTGTGCCGACGCCGGAACAGGTCCAGCACCCAGCCCGGCGGATGGATCGTGCGCATACCCGCCTTCGACTTCGTGTGCGGCTGGACGATCAACCCCTCGCCCGGCACGCGGATCACCGTTCCCTCGATGCGCAGCGTTCCGGCTTCCGCGTCAACCTTCGTCCAGTCAAGCGCGAGCAGCTCGCCGATGCGGCACCCGAGGCCGGAGAGCGCATCCACCAGGTCGATGAGATCGTGCTTGTGCGCGTCCGGTGAAGCGCACAGACGGTGGCGCAGGGTGGCCAGGCTCTCCTGGGTCAGCTCGACGGCCAGTTGGGGCTTCTTCTTCCGGGACCGACTCAGCTCCCGCACCGGATTGGCGTCAAGCGCGTTGTGGCGGACCGCCATACCGAAGGTGCCCGAAAGCACCAGAACAGCTGCGGCGGGGCCAGGGTGGGGCATTCCATCGCCTTCCTGAGGGGCTGCCGTATGGTCGATCTGCTGTCGACCGGATGCTACGAGCCGCACCGCGCGAGATCGTGCTGATCTCGTCCCCGAAGCTTCACGTCTGTGAGTCGCGTGGTGCGATCACGGTCTCATCTTTGGTCTCATCCGTCTACGGTCGTTTAGGTTCATGGACGTTGAAATCAATGCGGAAATGCAACTCACGAACGCGAGCGTTACTCGACGAACTATTATTCCCACTCCTGAAAATCGGAAGGTCGGCGGTTCACTGGCAGCCCGCATCTCAGGCTGGCCGGCTTCAGTGCGGCAACCGCGGCGAATTCGTTTTGGGTCAGCAAGGGACTGCGGCACACTACTCCGCATGGACGTCCTCGACACTGCTCGGCAGGTCGTGGCTGAGCACTTCCCCGACGCGATAGCCGCGATGCTGGCCGGTAGCGCCGGGACCGCTTTCCACACCGCGACGTCCGACCTGGATATCTTGGTATTCCTCAACGGTCCACCAGCGCCGTTTCGGGAGACCACCCGCCATGCCGGCTGGATCGTCGAGCTATTTGTCCACACACCAGCCTCCTACCCGAGGTTCATCGAGCGCGAGATCAGCAAACGTCGGTCACCCCTGCTGCACATGTGCGGCGAAGGACGGCTACTCATCGACGGCAACGGGTTCGGTGCCACCATCCAGGACCAGGCACAGCACCTCATTGAGGCGGGACCGCCGCCGTTGACTGACGGGGAGCGTGAAGACCGCCGGTATGCCCTCACCGACCAGCTCGATGACCTCGTGGGCAGCCACGATGAGGACGAGTTGGTCATCATCGGAGCACGGCTGCTCAGCTTCGCCGCGGAACTGGTCCTGCTGCAACGACGTCAGTGGCTGGGCCACGGCAAGTGGCTCCTGAGACGACTCAAAGGTGCGGATCCCTCTCTCGCTCGAAACCTCATCGACGCATACCGCTCCCTCGTCATACATCTCGACACCCGGCCGCTAGAGCGAATCACGCGACAGGTCCTCCACCAGGCGGGCGGTCCGCTGATGGAGGGCTATCACCGCGCAGCACCCCCGGAATGAGGAACGAGGTCACCAAGCGGTGTCCGCCACCACATCCGTTGACCAACCCTTGCCGTCGGGTCAGACAAGATCAACAGCTGGGGCGTCGCGTACCGAGAGCACTACTCCTAGTCAGGCGCGGCGCATCTTCCCGTCAGCGTCGGTGGCGACGTGTGGGGCGGACGAGCTGGCCTGTAAGCCGGATCTTGTAG
>JAVXWL010000166.1:0-6598 GCA_032230565.1 Pseudonocardiales bacterium
AGACGGGGGTATGTGATGGCCCTGCGGTGGCGGTACCAGGGTGTGCACGGCAGCCAGGCAACCGGCCCGGACATCGCCTTCGGCGATCAGGCTGATGCCGAGGAGTGGCTCAGCCTCCAATGGCAGAATCTGCTCAACGGCGGCGTTGCTTCGGTCACCCTGCTCGACGGGGAGTCTGTCGTTTACGGTCCGATGAGCTTGCGACCGTAGTCAGCCCAACACGGTGGCCCTGGTCACGGGATCGGGTCCCCGCGATCGATTCGAGGTTTGGGCACGCGCAGCCGGCGCAGCTGGGTCGCTCGGGTCATCGCATAAAAGCCGAGGCTCGCCGCGGACTCCGAGGTGTTGGGAAACCGCCCGCGGACGCGACGCGTAATAGTCCGGCCCAGCAGCACTCCCTCGACGATGATGGCAAGCAGCATCGCCATCGACACCAGCGACACATACTGTTGCACGATCGGCGCAGGTACCAGGATCACCACGATCACCAGCAGGGCCAGCGGCATGAACGCGCCCGCGAGATGGCGCCGAGAATCCACCAGATCTCGCACGTAGGCCTTGACCGGGCCACGGTCGCGAGCCAGCAGATACTTCTCGTCCCCCGCCAACATGCGTTCCCGGCGGTCCGCCGCGGCGTTGCGGCGTTCTTCCTTGGATCCGCGCATCCGGCGCAACGCTTCGCGCTGCGTACGCGGTGGGGGAGGCGCCGGGCCGCGCTTGCGGCCCTCGGCCTCTCGCCGGCTCGGGGTCGCCCTGCCCTTGCCGACGTTACGGGCTCGCGGGCTCACATCATCCGGGTTGGCCTCTGCCTCCACCGATGGCTCTGGCTCAGGCTCGGTGGCTCCGGTGCCGGTATCGCCGCGCAGGAACCTCACGTTGACCAGCCTAGGCCAAGGACCGGGTAAGCCCTTCATCTGCTGGGGAGGGCGATGAACGTGGACTGTGTCACCATGGGAGGCAAGGAATCACCCGTCGGTTGCGGACGTTCGAGTAGGCTAGAAATGCCCGTCCGTGCCGAGCGTCGAAATTCAGGGAGAGTCATGACCGTCGAGAACACCGTCGGCACCGAGGTGTCTACTCATGGTGTCGAGCTCACCACCGCCGCTGCCGCCAAGGCGAAGGCGCTGCTCGACCAAGAGGGCCGCACCGACATGCACCTACGCATCGCGGTGCAGCCGGGTGGGTGTGCCGGGCTTCGCTACCAGCTTTTCTTCGATGAGCGCTCGCTGGACGGCGATGCCAGGCGCGACTTCAACGGTCTTGGCGTCGTCGTCGACCGGATGAGCGTGCCGTACCTGCAGGGTGCTGTGATCGATTTTGTGGACACGATCGAGAAGCAGGGCTTCACCATTGACAACCCCAACGCAGGTGGTTCCTGTGCCTGCGGGGACTCGTTCAACTAACTCGGCTGCCGGCTTCCCGTGCACACGCTATACGTGCACGGGATAGCGCGGCTCCGGCACGACGGGAACGATCCGCTGCTCGATGAAGATGCCGTGCCAGAGCATGAACATTACTACCGCCCAAATCCGCCGGCTGTGATCTCGGGGACCCGCACGGTGCTCGTCTAGCATCCGGTGCACCGCCGCGAGGTCAAGGAACTCCGCGGTGCCCGAGTCGTCGATGATGCTGCGGGCCCAGTCGTACAGATCATCACGCAACCAATGCCGGATCGGCACGGGAAAACCCAGTTTGGGCCGATTCAAAACGTGCCCAGGCACGATGTCGCGCAGCGCCTGGCGCAACGCGTGCTTCGTTGTCTCGCGGGTGATCTTCTCTCTGAGCGGGATGGTGGAAGCCACCCGAAATACCTCTGGATCGAGGAAGGGCACCCGTAGCTCCAGGGAGTTGGCCATGGTCACCTTGTCGGCCTTGACCAGGATGTCGCCACGCAGCCAGGTGAACAGGTCCACGTGTTGCATGCGAGCAACCGGATCCCAGCCGGTTGAAGCGGCGTAGGGGTCCCTCGTGACGTCGGAGTGCGAAATACTCGGGTCGTAGCCGCGGAGTACACCGCGCAGCTGATCTTCCCGGAAGATCCGCGCGTTGCCGTAATACCGCTGCTCCAGCGTCAATGCGCCCCGACGCAGCAGGTCCTTGCCGCGCACGCCCTCCGGTATCCGTGTGGAAATCCGACCCAACGTGCGGCGGAGCCCACCTGGCACCCTCTCGAACGCGGCCAGCGACAGTGGCTCCCGGTAGATGGTGTAGCCACCGAAAAGCTCGTCGGCGCCCTCCCCGGACAGCACAACTTTGACGTGATTCCTCGCCTCGCGGGCGATGAACCACAGCGGCACCAGGGCAGGGTCGGCCACCGGATCATCGAGATACCACACGATCAGGGGCAACGCCTCCGCCAGTTCGGTGGCTGAGACGGTGCGAACCACGTGCCGTACCCCGATAGCGGCAGCCGATTCTGCAGCTACGTCCACCTCCGAGTAACCCGCGCGTTCGAAGCCGCTGGTAAACGTGATCAGATCCGGATTATGTTCGCGGGCCAGCGCGGCAATGGCGGTGGAGTCGATCCCACCCGACAGAAAGGCGCCGACGGTGACGTCTGCCCGCATGTGCTTGGCGACCGAATCCCGCATCGCCGCGGCGATGTCGTCGTGCAACCTTCGCGTGTCGGCTTGCGACCTGACCTCGCGGGGCCGGAAATGCGGATGAAAATAACGCTCGGTGAGCAACGTGCCGCCGGGGGAGACGGTGAACAACGTGCCGGATTCGATCCGCCTGATGCCGCTGTGCAGCGTTGCCGGCTCGGGCACGTACTGCAGGGTCAGATAGTGCTGCAGTGCTCGACGGTCAAGTTCTGTCGATATTCCCAACGACCGCGCCAGCTCGAGCAGGCTCTTCTTCTCGCTCGCGAACGCCATCCCGCCTGGCCCAGAGCAGCTGAACAGCGGTTTGATACCGAAGGGATCACGCGCACCGAAAGCGACCCTTCGCTGGGAGTCCCAGATGACGAAGGCGAACATTCCCCGCAGCCGCTGTACGGCAGACTTCCCGAAGTGGTGGTATGCCGCGAGAATGACCTCGGTGTCACCGTCAGTGACGAACCGGGCATTGTAGGGTTGCTGTTGCAGTTCCGCACGGAGCTCGATGTAGTTGTAGATCTCCCCGTTGAACAGGATGGTATAGCGCTCTGGCGCGTCCGGCGGACCCCAGCGCAGCGGCTGGTGGGAGTGGTCGAGATCAATGATAGACAGCCGGTTGAACCCGAGGACCACGTCAGCGTCGTGCCAGGTCCCGGTCTCGTCGGGACCGCGATGACGCTGGCAGCGCAGCGCACCGACCACGTCCGCCCGCCGCTGTGGCGCGTCCTGCTGCGCCGTCAGTAGTCCCAGCAACCCGCACACGCGTTCCGCCCCTCTCATCAGCGACCTGTCGCTCGATCACCAGCCCACGGCCGCCCAGTATGACCTTTGGGTCGCCGAACCCTGCGCCCCGGGCGCGGTCTGGCGGTCACGCTGGTTTAGGCTCCAGCCAGTGGGATGCCTGGCCGCATCGGGCGACGAGGAGGAACGAAGCGTGATCGGTGTGGTCCGGTCCCGAGCGGTTCGGTTACTGAAGATGACCGCGCTTGCCGGGATGGTTGCCTTCCTGTCTAGCGGGTGCTCGGTATATCAGGCCTTCTCGTTCGGATGGCCGGAGGGGGTAACCCCACAGGCTGAGCGGATGCGCGACCTCTGGATCTGGGCGACTGTGGCCGCGCTGGTGGTTGGTGCGATTGTCGCTGGCCTCATTATGTGGACGGTTATCTTTCACCGCAAGAAGTCCGACGATATGCCCCGGCAGACCCAGTACAACCTGCCCCTGGAGATCATTTACACGGTCATCCCTTTCGTGATCGTCGCAGTACTTTTTTACTACACGGTGACAGCGCAGAATTTTGTCATGGCTAAAGTCGATAACCCCGCCGTGCGGGTCAAGGTGGTCGGCTTTCAATGGAACTGGGAGTTCCAGTACCTCCAGGACAAGCCGGGCAAGGATGGCAATTACCAGGTCCGGCGGACGGCAGACGGCGAACCACTATCCACCGTTGGTTCGTCAAGCGTGGTCCCGCTGCTGGTCGTGCCGACCAACCGGGTCGTGGAGTACCGGATCGAGTCCACGGACGTGATCCACTCGTTCTTCATCCCCGATTTCCTCTTCAAACGTGACGTTTTCCCGCGCCCTGAGAAAAACGATACCGACCACGTCTTCCAGACCACAGTGCAGCGTGCAGGCGCTTTCGTCGGCCGCTGCGCCGAGCTGTGTGGCACCTACCACGCGATGATGAACTTCGAGCTTCGGGCGTTGCCCCCGGGCCTTTTTGACCGTTACCTGGCCTTGCGGGCCCAGACTAATCCGCTGACTCACCGGGCATACACGGCTGGTGAGGCGCTCGCGCAGCTGAGCTGTGGCGCACTATGCGCCCCCGAAGCAGTGACCACCTTCCCGTTCAACACCGACCGCGGCGTCCGCGAGGTCCACCAGGCCCAGGAGGGCCACTAAATTCTCAGCATCGAACGGATCCCGTCGGCAGGTTCGGAAGTGAGGCAGCACCATGAGGATCGAGGCGCGGATCTTCGAGATCATCACAGCGTTCTTCTTCCGGTCCGCGGTGGTCTACGGTCTGTGGTCACATGGAGAGCCGGTCGGGTCTGTAGCGCTGGCGCTGACCGGTGGGTTGACGCTCATCATCGGCACCTACTTCCGGTTCGTCTCCCGGCGAGTCCGGATGCGCCCCGAAGACAACACCGAAGCCGAAATCTCGGACGGTGCTGGTGAGCTCGGCTTCTTCTCACCGGGTAGCTACTGGCCAATCGGGATGGCCGGCTCGGCCAGCGTGATCGGGTTCGCACTGGCCTTCGACCTGTGGTGGATGGTGGCTATCGGCATCGCGCTGATCCTCGGCACGGTGGGCGGACTGGTCTTCGAGTACCACGTCAGCCCCAGGTCAGAGTAAGCACTCGGTCAGTGTCGTAACTCCAGGTCACGTTACCCGCTCGATCGTCCTCTTGTGGAGTTCACCGCGCCCCGCAGCAACGGGTACCAGAGTCGTCAGGTGGTTGCCGGTAGCTCCCGAGGACCTTCCCCGCCTCAATCGCCGACCTCCATTGCAGCTCGAGAGCTGAACTTCACGCGGGCCAAGGCCAGTGGTCACAATGGAGAGCGATCTGGCGACGACCGACTTCAGCTGACCAGCGAGAGCAGGACTCCCGAGGACAACTGGGCGTGTGGGACGGTCAGTCGTTGAGCTGACGGGGACGGCTGGACGCCGTTCGTCCCGAGCCGTTCTTGCTGCCGTTGGGGCTGACCCCGTTTCCTGTGGTGGCGTCGTGACGGGCCTTCTCCAGCGCCCTGGTCTGCTCCGCAGGATCTGGGCGGAAGGTGGATCCGGGCACCGGAGCGCCAGCAGACCCGAGTTGGTTCATCCGCTTGGGCACCCGCGCACCCTGGTAGTCCAACGGAAGGGGGTGGCCGTGCTCGTCGACTTCGCCAAGGGGCTGATGAAGTTCGATGAACTCACCGTGTGGCAGACGCTTGATGATGCCGGTCTCAATACCGTGTTCCAGGATCGAACGGTCGGCGCGCTGCAGACCAAGGCAGATCCGGTACGTGATGTAGTACGCGATCGGTGGTAGCAGCAGCAAACCGATGCGGCCGGCCCAGGTGGTGGCATTCAGCGATATATCGAACGTGTACGCGATGACGTCATTGCCGCCGGAGAGCAGCAACACGAACATGAACGATATCGCCATCATGCCCAGGCCCGTTCGCACCGGGACGTCCCGCGGCCGCTGCAGCAAGTTGTGCGATGCGTAGTCCTTGGTGAGCTTTCGCTCGATTCCTGGGTATGCGAAAGCTAAGCCGAACATGATGCCGGGGATCACCATCGTCGGCCAGAACGACGCGGGGATCATGTAGTTGCCCAGGTAGATCTCCCAGGCTGGCCACAGCCGGGTTGAACCGTCGAGCCAACCGACATACCAGTCGGGCTGCGAGGCCGCTGATACCTGAGCAGGGTTGTACGGGCCGAAGTTCCAGATCGGGTTGATTTGGAATACGCCAGCGAGAAGGCAGATGACGCCGATGTTCGTCAGCGCGAAGCCGCCGGCTTTCGTCGCGAAGACCGGCAGGATACGGACGCCGACCACATTGCGCTCGGTGCGTCCCGGCCCGGGGAACTGCGTGTGCTTCTGGTACCAGACCAGGCCGAGGTGCACGGCGATGAGCGCGAGCAGGATGCCCGGAATCAGCAGTACGTGGACGATGAAGAACCGAGGAATGATCAACGTACCGGGAAACTCGCCGCCGAAGATCGCCCACTGCGCCCAGGTGCCGATCACAGGTGGCGACATCGTGATCGCCGAGATGATCCGCAGCCCGGTCCCGGAGAGCAGGTCGTCAGGCAGGGAGTAGCCGGTCAGGCCCTCAAGTCCGGCCAGAATCGCAATGGCGACGCCGATCGCCCAGTTCGTTTCGCGCGGCTTGCGGAACGCACCGGTGAAGAAGGTACGGAACATGTGGGCCACGATGGCGGCGACGAACAGCAATGCCGCCCAGTGATGCACCTGGCGGATGAACAGCCCACCACGGACATCGAAGGACA
>JAVXWL010000177.1:0-2646 GCA_032230565.1 Pseudonocardiales bacterium
TGGCGTTCATCGTCGTCTTCACGTTCTGGCGCGCCGGCCAGGCACTGCTGCACTGGAACTTCTTCACCAGTGACATGCAGAAGGCCGGTCCATTGGACCCGCTCACGGTCGGCGGCATCCTGCACGCCGCGGCCGGCACCCTCATCGAGATCGCGATCGCGCTGCTGATCGTCATACCGCTCGGGGTGACCTGCGCGGTGTTCCTCAACGAGACCAGGGGTGCGTTGGCTCGGTTCGTGCGCACCGTGGCCGAGGCGATGACCGCATTGCCGTCCATCGTGGCCGGGCTGTTCATCTTGGCGTCAGTGGTCATCACCTTGGGGCTGCCCCGATCCGGCCTGGCCGCCGCATTGGCGATCAGCGTGATGATGCTGCCGATCGTGATCCGGGCATCCGACGTGGTGTTGCGGCTGGTGCCCGGCTCGTTGAAGGAGGCGTCCTACGCGATGGGCGCCCCGCAGTGGCGGACGGTCTGGCACGTGATCTTGCCAACGGCCCGGTCCGGCTTGACCACCGCGGTGTTGCTGGCCACTGCCCGCGGGATCGGCGAGACCTCCCCGGTGCTGATCACTGCGGGCTTCGGCTCCGGCCTCAACCTCAACTTGCTGTCCGGGCCGATGGTGTCGTTGCCGCTGGCGACCTTCACCTTCGCCCAGTCGCCGGAGAAAACGATGATCGCTCGTGGGTTCGGCGCCGCGGCGGTGCTGCTGGTGCTGGTGCTGGTGCTGTTCGCGCTGGCACGGGTGTTCGGCGGCCGCCAGGCCGGTGAGCTGTCCCCTTCGGGGCAGCGCCGGCGCACCCGGGAGTCGTTGCGCGATCTTGAACGGTTCACCGCCCGACAGCGCGCCGGGGTGCAGAGGGGAGCGCAGCCAGAATGATCATCTCAGCTCACAGAATGACGAGGCACGCCCGCTGGAGCTCCGAGGCGCTGCGGTGCGCAGCATTGTTGGCGGTGCTGACCCTCCTGGCGGGGACGCAGGCGCTTCTCGCACCGACCGCCGGCGCGGCCGGCTACGTCCCCATCAGCGGCTCCGGCTCGACCTGGAGCTCCAACGCGTTGGACGGGTGGCGGCGCAACGTCGCCAACCTGTACGGCATCACGGTCAACTTCTCGGCGAACGGTTCGACCGGCGGCCGTAATGACTTCCGGTTGGGCCAGGTCGACTTCGCGGTCTCGGAGATCCCGTACGGCCTCAGCGACGGCGGGGTGCTCGATCCGAAGCCGCCGCGGGGGTTCGGGTACATGCCGATCGTGGCCGGTGGCACGTCGTTCATGTACAACCTCAAGATCGGCGGCAAGCGGGTGACGAACCTGCGGCTGTCCGGTGACACCATCACTAAGATCTTCACCAAACAAGTCACCCTCTGGTCCGACAACGCGATCAAGGACGACAACCCTGGGCTGCCCCTGCCTCCCCGTCCGATCGTGCCCGTGGTGCGTTCCGACGGCTCTGGTACCACCGCGCAGTTCACCGCCTGGATGGCCAACCAGTACGGCGCGCAGTGGGACACCTACTGCCACCAGGCCGGCCGCAACATCACACCCTGCGGGTTCACGTCCTTCTATCCGGCCAACGGCTTGAACAACAAGGCCGGCTCGCAGGGCGTGGCGGGGTTCGTCGCCCAGGACTCCAGCGAGGGCGCGATCACCTACGTCGAGTACTCCTATGCCCGCAACTCCGGCTTCCCCGTGGTAAAGGTGCTCAACAAGGCGAACTATTACGTCGAGCCCAAGGCGACCAGTGTGGCGGTCGCTCTGCTCCAGGCGAAGATCAATCCTTCTGATCTCACATCGGACCTGAGCCAGGTTTACGTCAACCCCGACCCAAGGGCATACCCGTTGTCCAGCTACAGCTACATGATCAACCCGAAGGACACCACCGCGAACTTCAACACCGAGAAAGGTCGCACGCTCTCCGACTTCGCCTATTACTTCCTGTGCGAGGGCCAGCAGCAGGCGGATGCATTGGGCTACTCACCATTGCCGGTCAACCTGGTGGCTGCCGGGGTCGATCAGGTGGGCCAGATTCCCGGCTCGACGCACAAGCTCAACTCCAACAATCTGTCGAGTTGTCACAACCCGACGGTGTCCCCGGACGGCTCCAACCTGCTGGCCAAGAACGCCGCGCAGCCCGACCCGTGCGACCGCAAGGGAGCCGGGACGCAGTGCGCGGCCGGCACCGGTGGGGCGGCCAACACGCCGACATCGACCAACGGTGGCGGCGGTGCGGGCGGCGGGGGACCGGGTGGTGGCGGCGGGGGATCAGGTGGCGCCGACACGCCGGGCTCTGCCGTCGGCGGTGGCGGAGGCGGCGCGCTCGCCGACGGAACAGCTCCGGGAGCCGGGACGGGGACGATCGACCCCAATACCGGGGAGGTGATCGGCGGCACGACGTCGGCGAGTGGTTCGAGCTCCTCAAGTGCCTCGGCCGTGCCGGTATCGGTCGATGTCGCTGACAACCGGCGGCAGATGGTGCTGGCGATGCTCGCCGCTGTGCTGCTGCTTGGGCTGATAGTCGGACCACCATTGGTGGCGCGCACGATGCGCAACCGCGAAGGACCGCAAACATGAGTGCGAGTCGCGTGGTGGCAGCGCTGCTGGCGGTGATGCTAGGCGCCGCCGTGATCAGCGTCCTGCCCGGCGCC
>JAVXWL010000202.1:0-11616 GCA_032230565.1 Pseudonocardiales bacterium
CACCTCGATCGGCGATGGAGCCAACACCTCGCATTTCTCGCCGACCTCCGTGAAGGGATCCACCTACAAGGTCTCGCCAGAGGACCCACCGCGCTTTCGCCCTCAGACGAGTTCCATCGAGAAGCGACGCGGGCCATCCGCACTTTCACCGACGACGTCGAACGCGACACCCATGTTACCTTCAGCACCACGAACCTCGAGGACGGCGATCTGGCCACTACGATCAAGCGGCCCACCATCACGATGTTCACCCCCGCCGAGTCGCCACCTCGACGCGGTTAGGGTCTGCGAGATGCGGGTGATGGTGGTGGCCTCGCCCGGTACCGGGCACGTTTTCCCGCTGGTGCCCGTGTCGTGGGCGTTGCGTTCGGATGGCCACGACGTGCTCGTCGCCAGTGCCGGTGACGGGGTGCAGCGGGCCGCGAGCGCCGGCCTGACGGCGGTCGATGTCGCACCGGGTGTGGACATGTACGGGGTGTTCCAGTCGGTAGGGTGCAGCACTGGCGGTTGGGCGCCGCATCCGTCGCCGGCTGTCACGTGGGAGCGCGCGGTGCAGCTGTTCAGCCGGGTCAGCGAGCTGATGCTGGCGGGGACCGAGCGCGTGGCCCGGCGCTGGCGGCCCGACGTGGTGGTCTACGGAGAGTCGCAGGTTGCCGGTGCGGTGGTGGCCGCCCGGCTCGGCGTACCCGCCGTCGAGCACGGCATCGGACTGGTCGGCGACGGTGCAGCGTTCGTCGGCGAGATTTGGCCCCGGCTGACCAACGAGCCTGCGGTCGACCCGGTCGCGATCATCCGCATCGCGCCACTGAGCCTGGGCCCCGAACCAGCGGCTGGCCGGTGGATCATGCGGCCGGTGCCCTACAACGGTGGTGCCGTTGTTCCCGAGGAGTTGCTGGACCCTCCGAGTCGGCCCCGGGTTCTGATCACGATGGGCACGGTGGCGCCGCGGCTGGGTGCAGCCGGGATGGTCCGCGACCTCGTTGACGCCGCCTCCGCCGAGCCGCTGGAGATCCTGGTGGCGCTCGGCAGCGACCCGGCCGTCCTCGGCCCGTTGCCCGAGTCGGTGCGGGCCTACCAGTGGCTTCCGCTGACCGCCGCGTTGCCCAGCTGTTCGGTGGTTATTCACCACGGTGGTGCCGGTAGCACCCTGTCCGCGCTGGCTGCCGGTGTGCCTCAGGTGGTCGTGCCGCAGGGTGCTGACCAGTTCCTCAACGCCGCGGCTGTGTCTCAGCGGGGCTGCGCGACGACCACCGACACAGTGCCTACGGCGATCCAGGACGGCCTACGCCGCGCGCTGTCCGGGGAGTTCGACCAAGCAGCGCGGGAAGTCCGCGAGGAGATCGCCGCGCTGCCCAGCCCCACCGTCATCGCGGCCCGGCTAGCCGAACACCTCACGGCCTAGCTACACGTGACGACGTCCGGACCACGCTCATGGGAAGAGGTCGCCGGATCGCCCGCGACAGCGAAGAACGAAAAGCTGCCGCCGGACTCGCTCCAAAGAGCTGACGGCGCGGGGTGCGACCCTGCTGCGTGAGCTCGACGAGCCGACCGGGTGGTGTCTCGTCATGTCTGATCCCGGAGGCAACGAATCCTGCCTGCACTAGCCGAACCGCTGCCGACACAGGGGACGCCCGATCCTGGATGGTGGGCCACCATGGGTGCACTGAGTTGTGAGCGGAGGGGTACGTGATGGACGTGGAGGTCGAAGAGACGCGGTTGCCCGGGATTGGGCTGCGTCACGACTTCGTCACTGCGCATGGCCGTCGGATCGGGGTGATCTCGCAGCGCAACGGCGTCCGGCACGTGGTGATTTATGACGAGGAGGACTCCGACGCATGCGCCGCCACGATAGAGCTGACGTCCGAGGAAAGTGAGGTGGTGGCGGAACTGCTCGGCGCACCGCGGATCACCGAGCGGTTCGCCAAACTGCGGGAGCAGGTTGAGGGGCTAGCCACCGACGGGTTGCCCATCACTCCCGGCTCTCCATTCGTCAACGCGACACTCGGGGATACGGCCATCCGTACCCGCACCGGCGCTTCGGTCGTGGCGGTACTGCGCGGCGACGAAGTGTTCGCCTCGCCAGCCCCGGACTTCCGTTTCCGGGCCAGCGACCGACTCATCGTGGTGGGCACCAAGGACGGTGTCAGTGCGGTGCGCGCCCTACTGGCGTCGGGCTGATGGGTGATCTCGGACTGACTCTCCGAGTTGTCGGGCTCTGGTGAATCCGACCGCGCGCCTGCTGCTCGAGCTCGGCGCCGTGCTGTTCGGATTGGGTGCGGTGGGCCGGTTCGCCGGACGGATCGGGCTGTCCCCGATTCCGCTGTACCTGCTGGCGGGGCTGGCCTTCGGGACCGGCGGGCTGGTACCGCTGCAGGCGCCAGCGAGTTTCTTCGCCACCGGCTCAGAAGTGGGTGTGGTCCTGCTTCTGCTGGTGCTGGGGCTGGAGTACACCGCCGACGAGCTGATCAGCAACGTGCGCCGGCAGGCCCCGGTCGGGCTGCTCGACCTGCTGCTCAACGGCCTTCCAGGGGCCGCCTTCGCGGTCGTGTTGGGCTGGGGACCGCTGGCGGCCCTGGCGATGTTCGGGGTCACCGCGATCAGCTCGTCGGGGATCATCTCCAAGGTCCTGACCGACCTGGGCCGGCTGGGTAACCGGGAGACCCCCGCGGTGCTCAGCGTGTTGGTGATCGAAGACCTCGCGATGGCCGCCTACCTGCCGGTGCTCACCGCGCTGATCGCCGCCTCCAGCCTCGTCTCGGCGGTGTACTCGGTACTCGTCGCGCTCGGCACGCTCGCAGTGGTGCTCACCATCGCGTTGCGCCACGGCGAGGGGGTGACCCGGTTCGTGGGCGCCCGCTCCGACGAGGTCCTGCTGCTGCGGGTGCTCGGGCTTGCCCTGGTGGTCGCCGGCGCTGCGGAAGCGGCCCACGTGTCGGCGGCGGTCGGCGCGTTCCTACTCGGGATCGCGCTGTCCGGGGACGTCGCCGAGCACATCCGCGGTTTACTCGGCCCGCTGCGCGACATCTTCGCGGCGGTGTTCTTCGTGTTCTTCGGCCTGTCGACGGACCCCGCAACGTTGCCATCACAGCTGCTGCCCGCCGCGGTGCTCGCGATCGTCGGCGTCGCAACCAAGCTGGTAACCGGCTGGATCGCCGGCAGACGCACGGGTGTCGGTCCCGCCGGCCGGTTGCGAGCCGGGGCCGCTCTGGTCGCCCGTGGGGAGTTCTCCATCATCATCGCCGGCCTCGTCGGCGCTTCGGTCATCCCGGCCTTCGCACCCACCGTGGCAGCGTACGTGCTGATGATGGCAGTGCTCGGGCCGCTGGCCCCACGCCTGGTCGATCCAGTCGCCCGTCGGCTCGCCCGGCGAGCCGCGGAACGCCGGGCTGATCCACGTGCAAAGAAGCTGCTCCCCGACCCGAGGCCTGAGCCCCCTGAGCAACCGCCAGCGCGATAGGCGCGACGCTGCTCTGCCTCGACGAGCTGAACGCAAATGGCTCAGCTCCTCTGCGGTCACGTCGCTCCTTCGGAGGGCCTTTCGAGTCAGGCTCCGCCCTGCTGACCGCTTGGGAACTGGCCCCGCAAAATTTTACGGCTAGCCCACGGTAAGGCCGGTGAGCTGATCGGACAGCGTTCGCAGCCTGGCGCGGGCAACCGGATCGTAGGCCTGCGGGTCGGCGCGGGCCTCGCGCTGACCGTTGTAGTAACGGCCGGTGATCCCGTCCAGGGCCGGATCGATCACCAGGCGCAGGGTGGCGTCAACGCCGGACTGCAGCGTGCTCACCGGACGCGCGACCATCTTGGTGGGCATGTAGGTGGCCGGGTGCAGCGCGGTAGCGGTGACTCCGGTGCTGGCCAGCTCGTCAGCCAGGTCAAAGGTGAACATGATCTGTGCGAGTTTGCTCTGGCAGTAGGCCTGCCCTCCGCTATAGGAGCGGGTGAGCATGACGTCATGGAAGTCGATCGGCGCCTGCCCGGCGGAGCTGACTTGCACGATGCGAGCCGGCGCGGACGCGCGCAGGGTGGGCAGCAGCAGCCGGATGAGCAGGTAGCCCGCGAGGTAATTCACGGCGAAGCGCAGTTCGATCCCCTCGGCGCTCTCCTGCCGTCCGCCGGGCGAGCCACCGATCCCGGCATTGCTCACCAGCGCGTCGAGCCGCGGATGGTCCGCAGCGACGGCACCGGCAAGGTCGCGGACCTGGTCGAGGTGCGCAAAATCGGCCTGGTACCAGTGCAACCGGTCACTGCCGGTGGCCTCGGTGATCTCGGCGAGGGTTGCTTTACCGCGGTCGTTATCGCGACCGTGGACGATGACGGTGGCGCCAGCACGGGCAAGCTCGGTGGCCAGCGCCTTACCGAGCCCGTCGGTGGCGCCGGTGACGAGCACGGTCTGATCCCGGACAGGGCGCATGGCCAAATCCTCCAGACGGGAGAGCACCGCCGTCAAATCAACAACGTCGCTGACCAGCGTGAGCTATCGCGACTGTGCGTACTTGCGATAGAACTGCAGTGGCCTGAGGAGAAATGGTCGACTGTGCGGTCATCTTCGGCACCCGATCGCTACCCCACCCACCGAAACTATCGTTCGGGAGTACACGATGAGCGCCTCTCCTGGCACGGTCCGGATATTTTCGATCTTGAATGGATTGACGCTGCTCGGCGTGCTTCTGCAAGCGGTGTGGGCAGGTGAGTTCATCGGTCGCCCTGGACGGCACAATTGGGTGACCGTGCATGAGATCGGTGCCTTCGTCGTCGTTGTCCTTGCTCTCGCCACTGCGGCGGCAGCGGTCGCGCTGCGGCGCGCGAGCTCGGCTGTCGCGTTGGGTGCGCTTGGTCTGTTCGTGCTGATAGTCGTGCAAACGGGGCTGGGCGAGGCGATCACAAAAGGTGACGCGAATGAGCTGATCGCCGCGCACGTCCCGATCGCGGTACTGATCTTTGGCCTGGGCATCTATCTGTCGGGCGTGGGCGCTCGACTGCGCCGTGGGTGACCTACTCGATCACTGATCGCCGGCCTCGTCGTCAAGAGCCGGCGCGCCAGCGAGGATGAGATAGAGCGAGCGGCGCGCCTCGGCCAGCACCCGTCGAGCATCCTGTACCTGTTGGGCGTCACCCATCGCAAGTTGACGGATGGGGTAGCGAAGCTCCTCGAGTGCGCCTCGGAGGTCGCTGCCGCCACCGCACCGTGCGGTGAACTCGGCGAACGGGTCAGGCATCGGTTCGCCATGCGCCTGCAGGTACGCCCGGCCGGCTTCGGTGAGGGTGGCCAGTTTGCGGCCGCCATCGGCGACCGTGTCGATCAGGCCTTCGTCTTCGAGCTGGCTGAGGGTGGGGTAAACGGCTCCCGGGCTGGGTCGCCAGGCACCGGAGGTGCGCTCGGAGATCGCCTGCATGAGTTGGTAGCCGTGCATGGGCTCCTCGGCGAGCAGCAGCAGCAGGGCCGTACGCACGTCGCCACGCTGGGCTCGCCCGCGTCCTGCACCATGAGGACGGCCGCCGCGCGTTCTGTGACCGCCTGGCCCGTCAGGCCGTGCGGGGTGATCGGGATGGTGACGTCGCCGACCGTGTAGACGGCCGTCGGCGAGGCGGTCGCCGGTCCGATGTGAGTGATGATGATCGGGGTACATGGTTCTCCTCTGAAGGTACGTCGCTCCTACTTGGGCGACATACTCACGATACATCGCGATAGTGTTGATGACAAGCACCGTTTCATGGCGTAGAAGACGCGTCGCGTCGGGGACGATGCGTGCTGGCTACCGCTACCGCACCCCGACGTCCCCCTCCAGGTGACCGAACGTCCGCCGGTAGCCGGTCGGCGTGGCACCTACTCGCTGGAGGAAGTGGTGGCGGAGCAGGTCAGCGGTGCCGAAGCCGGTGCGGCGGGCGATCTCCTCGATAGTGCGGTCGTTCTCCTCGAGCAACTGCTGGGCGAGCAGGATGCGTTGCCGAGTCAACCACTGGTGAGGCGTACTACCGGTCGCCGCGACGAAGCGGCGCGCGAGGGTCCGCGGCGACATGTGTGCGGTGGCGGCCAACCCGGCCACGGTGACCGGACGGTGCAGGTTGGCTTGGATTTGCGCCAGTAGTGAGGCCAGGTCGGTGCCGTCCGCGGGGCGCCGCGGCACCGGGGTCTCGACGTACTGCGCCTGCCCGCCGTCCCGATGAGGCGGCACGACCATCCGCCGGGCGATCCCATTGGCCACCCGGGCTCCGAGCTCACGGCGCACGATGTGCAGGCAGGCGTCGATGCCGGCGGCGGTGCCCGCGCTGGTAACGATAGGGCCGTCCTCGACGTAGAGCCGATCCGGATCCAGCCTGAGATGAGGAAACCGATCCGCGAGCAGAGCCGCGTCGTGCCAGTGGCAGGTGGCGCGGCGGTCGCCGAGCAACCCAGCCGCGGCGAGCAGAAAAGCCCCGGAGCAGACGCTGAGCAGCCACGCTCCACGCGCAACGGTCGCCCGGAGCAGCTCCACAACCTGCCGCGAGGGTGGCTCGTCGCGGGTGTGCCAGGCGGGGATCACCACAAGGTCGGCGCTGGCCGCACGGTCAAGTCCGTACGCCGTGCGCAGGCTCATCCCGCCGGGGCCGGGCAGCGGCGAGCGGCCGGACGCGCAAATGGCGAAGTCGAACCGCGGCAGGCCGTCGTCGGAGCGGTCGATGCCGAACACCTCACACGCGACCCCGAGCTCGAAGGGGTGCACCTGCCCGCCGACGATGGCCACCACGTCGCGCAGCACCTTGGCAGGATATGCCCGCAAGTGGGCGCTTGCGCCACTTCTCCAGCGCCGACCCTGCCTTGCACACTTTTCGGTGTCGCTGTTTCTCCACCGGAAAGGAGAGGCCCGCCGTGATTCCTACTCTGCTTCGTCGGGTCGCCGAGTGGCTACACGGGTTCTCCGCGGACTTGCGTGAGCTCGGGGAGCGCCAAGTGCTTCTCGACCGACCGTGGGAGGAGGACTTCCTGCACTGGGCCCGCGACGACCAGGGCTGGCAGCTGCACGGGCACATCGTTGCGCCACACCAGCGACGCGCCAGCAGCGTTACCTCCCAAGGCTGGTGCCCCGGAACGACTCGCTAACCCGCGACGCTTCGGGCCGTCACTGCGCTAATCCCGGCCGCGTTGTCTTCTCAGAGGGACCGGTAGCAGTGGATGATGGCGAAGGGACGATGAGATGCGGCGTGCGCTCGCTGTGCCGGCTGTGGCGTTGGCAAGCGCGCTCGCATTGGCGGGCTGCTCGACTGCGGCGCCGTCGGTTACCCACGCTGAATTGAAAGGCCTCACCACCGACTTCGGCGTCACCCGCGCCGAAATCACCCTCGGTGCGCTGACCGAGTACTCCGGCCCGTTGAGGGACCTCAGCAGCGCAGTGGTGCACGGTCAGCAGCTGTGGGTCAACGAGAGCAATGCAGCGGGTGGAATCTGCGGTCGAAAGATCAAGCTAGAGGTCCGCGACGACGGAGACGACGTGGGCAAGGCGAAAACCGAGTACGCTGCGTTGGAACCCACGGTGCTGGGCTTCATGCAGATCGCCGGCTCGTCGGTCACCACGGCGCTGAGCCAGAGCTTGATCGATAATGAGACCACCGCGATATCGCTGTCGAAATCGTCGGAGCTGCTGAGCAACCCGTATGTGATCATCCCGGCCAGCACCTACGACATCGAGATGATCAACGGCCTGTCCTATCTCATGGAACAAGGCAAGATCCACGACGGCGACACCGTCGGGCACCTCTGGCTCGACGGCGAGTACGGCGCCAATGGTCTGCGCGGCGCCCAGTATTTCGCCCAGCGCCACCATCTGACGCTGCGCGACGCCAAGGTCACCGCTTCGACATCGGATATGCGCGCCTTTGTGGCCGCTTTCTCCGGCTCACCGCGAGTGACGGCGATCGCGTTGAGCACCGCCCCTGACCAGACCGCGTCGGCGCTCACGGCCAACCTGCAGCTGGGACTCAACGTGCCGATGATCGGTAATAGTGCGGCGTTCAGCCCACAGCTGCTGTTCAGCCCAGCTGCTGGTGCGCTGGGCAACCTTTCGGTGCTGGACAGCTCGGTGCCGTTTTCCGCCATCGCACCCAGGGCGGAGCACGTCGCCGTGGCGTACCAGAAGGCCGGCTACCTGCAGCTGCCCAACAGCGGGGTGCCCTATGGCTATGCCATCGGGAAAATCTGGGGTCAGTGGCTTAAGCGCGCCTGTACCAACCGGGACATGAGTCGGGCCGGGATTCAGGAGGCGATACTGCAGAGCACCAACATCACTACCGACGGGCTGGTTGCCGATCTGAATTTTGCAAAGCCGGGCTCCCCAGCTAGCCGGGAGGCCTCGGTCGACGTTCCCGATGCCGCCCTGCTCGGCGGGCGCCGGGTGGTCAAGCCGCTGTTCATGTCACCGGATGCACAGAGTTACATCGCGGCCCACCAGACCGGCGATTGATCGGTCACGACATCGCCACGTTGGCCGCCGCGGCGCCTGGCACCCGAATCAATCGTCACTCGGGATCCCGGTTCGCCAATCTAGGGTCGAACCGGACGGCTCTGCCAAGCAGCCCCAGGATGAGGACGGCGGCGCCGGTCAGGACCGCACTTAACGGCAGGGTCAACGCGAGCACGGCGCAGCCGGTGAACCCGAGCACGGCCAGCGGGCGGCGCCACCGGCGTTGGCGACCGGGCAGGGTGAACGAGGCGGCGTTGGCGACGGCGTAGTACGTCAGGATCGCAAAGCTGGAAAAGCCTATGGCGTTGCGTAGATCAGCGATCGCCACGATGGTGATGATGGCCAGGCCGAGCACGATCTCGGCGCGGTGTGGCACCTGATATCGGGGATGCACCGCGGCCAGCGCGTGCGGAAGCTCGTGGTCGCGGGCCATGGCCAGGACGGTGCGCCCGGCACCAGCCAGTAGCGACAGCAGCGCCCCGGCCGACGCGACCGCGCCGCCGATGCGCACCACGGGTGTCAACCAGCTCAACGTCCCGGATTCGGTGGCCACGGCTAGTGGAGCCGCCGAACTGGCCAGCGCAGTGGGACCCACCGCGGCGAGTGCGGCAGCGCCGACGGTCGCGTAGATGGCGACGATGATGCCCAGCGCCAGAGGGATGGCCTGCGGGATGATGCGGGCGGGTTCCCGGACCTCTTCGCCGAGCGTGGCGATCCGGGCGTAGCCGGCGAAGGCGAAGAACAACAGCGCGGCGGCTTGGGTGATGCCGGTCAGCCCGCCGCTGGTCCAGCCCGTGAAGTTGGCTGGATTGGCATGCCCGCCACCCAGTGCAGCCATGACGACCGCGGTCAAGGCGAGCAGGGTCAGCGCAACCAGGAGTCGGGTCACGCTGGCAGTCCTGGCGATCCCGAGGTAGTTCACCGCGGTGAGCACCATCACCGCAGCTACTGCTGGTACGGAGGGGTGCTCAGGGGAGGTATAGGCACCGAAGGTCAGCGCCATCGCCGCGCAGCTGGCCGTCTTACCGATCACGAAGCCCCAACCGGCCAGAAAACCCCAGACCGGTCCCAGCCGAAGGCGGCCGTAGCGGTAGGCACCACCCGATTCGGGATAGCGGGCCGCGAGTTGGGCGGTGGCGAGGCCGTTGCAGTACGCCACCATCGCGGCGAGAGCGAGCGCGATCAGCAGCCCGGCGCCAGCAGCTGCCGCAGCCGGCGCGAAGCTGGCGAACACCCCCGCGCCGAGCATCGAACCGAGCCCGACCACCACCGCGTCGCCCAAGCCCAGCCCCCGCGCCAGCCGCTTGGCCCCCGACCCCCGATCATCCACGCTCCAGCGCCATTCGGCTCCGAATCGCGATCAGCGGGTACCTTACCGGCGCCATCCGGCTCCGAATGACGGTTGCGCACACCCGAAAATGCCGCAGGGGCCGGTCCCCTGGAGATGGGATCGGCCCCTGCGTGGGACTACGGACGGATCAGAAGTCCATGCCGCCGCCGTCGGGCATGCCGCCGCCCGCCGGTGCCGGGTGCTTCTCCGGCTTGTCAGCGATCACAGCCTCAGTGGTGAGGAACAGGGCCGCGATCGACGCCGCGTTCTGCAGCGCAGACCGGGTGACCTTGGCCGGGTCGATGATGCCGGCCTTGATCAAGTCCTCGTACTCGCCGGTGGCGGCGTTGAGGCCGTGCCCGGCAGGCAAGCCGCGAACCTTCTCGGCCACCACGCCACCCTCAAGACCGGCGTTGATCGCGATCTGCTTCAACGGAGCCTCAAGAGCAACCCTGACGATGTTGGCACCGGTCGCCTCATCGCCGACCAGCTCCAGCTTCTCGAACGCCAGTGCCCCCGCCTGAATCAGCGAGACACCGCCACCGGCCACGATGCCCTCTTCGACGGCAGCCTTGGCGTTACGCACCGCGTCCTCGATGCGGTGCTTGCGCTCCTTGAGCTCGACCTCGGTGGCCGCCCCGGCCTTGATCACTGCAACGCCGCCGGCCAGCTTGGCCAGCCGCTCCTGCAGCTTCTCGCGGTCGTAGTCGGAATCCGAAGCGTCGATCTCATTGCGGATCTGGTTGACCCGGCCCTGGATCTGCTCGGGGTCGCCGGCACCTTCGACGATGGTGGTCTCGTCCTTGGTGATGACAACCTTGCGGGCGCGACCCAGCAGCGACAGGTCGGTGTTCTCCAGCTTGAGGCCGACTTCCTCGCTGATCACCTCACCACCGGTGAGGATGGCGATGTCGGCCAGCATTGCCTTGCGGCGATCGCCGAAGCCAGGTGCCTTGACCGCGACGGACTTGAAGATGCCGCGGATCTTGTTGACAACCAGGGTGGCCAGCGCCTCGCCCTCGACGTCCTCAGCGAGGATCATCAACGGCTTGTTGGACTGCATGACCTTTTCCAGGATCGGGAGAAGGTCCTTGACGGCCGAAACCTTCGTCGCAGCCAGCAGGATGTACGGGTCGTCGAGGACGGTCTCCATACGCTCTGGGTCGGTGACGAAGTAGGGCGAGATGTACCCCTTGTCGAAGCGCATGCCCTCGGTGAGCTCAAGCTCGAGGCCGAAGGTCTGGCTCTCCTCGACGGTGATGACGCCTTCCTTGCCGACCTTGTCCATCGCCTCGGCGATGAGCTCGCCAATCGAAGGGTCAGCAGCGGAGATCCCGGCGGTGGCCGCGATCTGCTCTTTAGTCTCGACCTCCTTGGCCGAGTTCAGCAGCTGCGCCGACACGGCCTCGACGGCCTTCTCGATGCCCCGCTTCAGGGCCATCGGGTTGGCCCCGGCGGCAACGTTGCGCAGACCCTCGCGCACCAGCGCCTGGGCTAGCACGGTGGCAGTAGTGGTGCCGTCACCCGCGACGTCATCGGTCTTCTTGGCAACTTCCTTGACGAGCTCGGCCCCGATCTTCTCCCACGGGTCTTCGAGCTCGATCTCCTTAGCGATGCTCACACCATCGTTGGTGATGGTGGGGGCACCCCACTTCTTCTCGAGAACGACGTTGCGACCCCTAGGGCCGAGCGTCACCCTGACGGCGTCGGCGAGTTGGTTCATGCCGCGCTCAAGACCGCGACGGGCTTCCTCGTCGAACGCGATCATTTTGGCCATTGCGGTGTGGTCCTCCGGTCATGGGCGCCGCGGGGTTTCCGCGGCAAGGACACAGTGCTCGGCCAGGCTCGGTG
>JAVXWL010000221.1:0-6483 GCA_032230565.1 Pseudonocardiales bacterium
AGATCCAGAACGTTCTGGGGGGACGAGGGGTGAGATGCGAGCGATCGGTACAGTGGTCCGCGCTGCCCGGGCAGCGCTGCCGCCTTAGCTCAGTCGGCCAGAGCAGCTCACTCGTAATGAGCAGGTCAAGGGTTCGATTCCCTTAGGCGGCTCCATCTCTCACCTGGGAAAACTGCTCCAGGATGAGAGCTGGCGTCAGTCGCGTGGAATCAAACGTGGTGCGAGTGGCGCACAGTCCTCCATGGCTGCACCTTCAGCACGCCGCGCCAGGCGGCACCGCGGCAGCATCGAGGAGCTACCCAGCGGCGGGCTGTGTGTCTCCGTGTACGCCGGAATAGATCCACTGACCGGGCAACGCCACTACCTGCGAGAGAGCATCACTACCTGCGAGAGAGCATCCCCTCTGGCCCCAGTGCTCAAGTCGAGGCGCAGAAGGCCATGCGTCGGCTGGCGAACCAGGTCGACGAGCGGCGCAACCCGCGGACGAACGCAACGGTCGATCAGCTGCTTGATCGTCACTTCGAGCTCGCCGAGCTAGAGGTAAACACTCCCGCGAATTACCGCAGCCTGGCCGAGAAACACATCCGGCCACTGATCGGCTCGGTGAAGGTAGGGGCACTCGACGGCGATCTGTTTGACTCGTTCTACGCCACGCTCCGGCGCTGCCGGGACCACTGCGGCCAACGGCAGCGCATCGACCACCGAACCGACGGCCCGCACCAGTGCGACGACCGCTGCAAGCCGCACCAGTGCCAGCCGCTGTCGAACGGGAGCGTCCGGTACGTACATCCACTTCATCCTCAGCGGCGCGCTGAAGCGGGCCGTACGGTGGCGCTGGATCGCCACCAACCCCATCGCCCAGGCTGTCCCGCCACCGCAGCCCAAGCCGAACCCGCAGCCGCCCACAGCCGAGCAGGCCGCGCGCATCCTCAAAGAAGCCTGGCAGGACCAGGACTGGGCCATTCTGATCTGGCTGACCATGGTCACCGGGTTTCGCCGCGCGGAGCTCTGTGCGATCCGGTGGCGCCATCTTGACCTGACGGCTGGTGTGTTGATGCTGGAGAGGAGCATCGGCCAGCGCAGCGGCCGGACGTGGGAGAAGGACACCAAGACTCACCAGCACCGCCGCATCGCTCTCGACCCTGAAACCCTCTCCCTGCTCAGTGAGTATCGGCACCGGTGCGAGGAACGCGCCGCAGCGTTCGAATTGCACTCACCGACGACGCCTTCATGTTCTCCCTCGCCGTCGATGGGTCCGTGCATCTAAAGCCAGACTCGGTCAGCCAGCGCAACGCCAGGCTCGCTCGGCGCCTCGGCATCTCAACGACGATCCACAAGCTGCGCCACTACTCCGCCACCGAGCTGATCTTCGCTGGCGTCGACGTCCGCACCGTCGCCGGCCGGCTTGGCACGGTGGTGGAGGCACGACGACGCTCAAGGTCTACGCAGCATGGGTGTCCGAGAGCGACCAGCGCGCGTCCACCAGCCTGTTCGCGCGGCTCCCTGCCCGGCCTGACGCGGCCGTCGCTCCGCCTCCCCACCGCGGCAGCGGTGGTGACGCGAGGTACCCGCGAATCGCTGCCGAGCTGCGCGCACAGATTGCCTCAGGTGAGCTGCCGCTCGGCGCGCAGCTCCCCACGCATAAGCAGCTCGCTGAGCAGCACGGCATATCGGTCGGCACAGCTCATCGCGTGACAGCGCTGCTGAGCAGTGAGGAGCTTGTCGAGGGCAGTCGGGGCCGCCGGGCCACCGTCATCCGGCATGCTCTCGTCGATCAGAACCAGGCTCCACGTGCTGTGGAGCGGATAGCCACGGACGTCGACAGCAAACTGACCAACCGCCGCCCTCAGGATGACGGCATCGAAGAGATAGCGGTGGTGACGCAGCTATGGGCGATCACCGTTCGTGGGCCCGATGGTCGCCGCTATCCGGCGCGACATGTATGCGAGGACCTCAACCGGCCCGACTTGCTCCGGGCGCACTTGCTTGCGATCACCAGGATCGAGTGTCCGACAGGTACTGATCGTGGCGAAAGCTGGATCGGTGACTACGAGCTTGAGGTCCGTGAACCCGGCAAAGAGGACGAGAATCCGAAGCTCACACTGCGCTGGCAGGTGAGCTGACCGGCAGAATCCGGCCTGCCACAATCGGCGAGCATTACGAGGCCGTCCGGGCGTACTCATCTGCCGAAATAGAGGACGTCGGTCGGGTTGGATTCCTGGCCGGGGCGGCTGGGTTCTTCACGCTCGTGATCCTCATGCCGGATCCTTGTACGGTGGTCGACAGAGAGGTTGCGGACGCCGTGGCCGGCAGCTTCCTGGGGAGGCTGCCGGCGGACCTGGTGGATGCGCTAATGGAGGTGGGGGAGCGCAGCGACTACCCGGCGGGCAGCATGATCTATCGGGAGGGTTCGTATCCGAGGACGGCGCTCGTCGTCGGTGGCTTGCTGCGGGTCTACATGACCTCTCCGGAGGGCCGGCAGGTGACGGTCCGGTATGCGCGCACCTGTGACGTGCTGGGGATCGCGGTCCTCGTCGGAGGGCCGGCCGAGGTCAGCGTTCAGACGCTGGCCGAGTCGAGCCTGTTCCGGATCGATTCACGGACGTTGGCCTCAGCGGCGCACCGCGATGCCCGGGTCTCGTGGGCGCTGGCGGAGGAGCTGAACCGACGGCTGTATGAGACGTTGCAGCAGACGGCGATCAACGCATTCGGCTCGGTGCGCCAGCGGGTGGCTGCGCATCTGCTGGATCTCGCATCCGCTCAGCAACGCCCCGGAGGCCACCTCGGGGCGCGCGTGTCGCAGCAGGAGCTGGCCGACGCTGTCGGGTCGGTCCGCGAGGTGGTGGCCCGGGTCCTGCGGGACCTCCGCGTTGACCGGCTGGTGGCGACCTCACCGGACAGCATCCACATCCTCGACCCCGCAGGGCTGCACGACCAATCCTGGAACCCGACCGCCCCGTGAGGAACTATCGCGTGATTTTGGTTACGTGGCCCCGCCACCGATGTCACTGACACGCCCCGGGACCAGGCCAAGGCTGGCCTGGACTCGCCCGATCAGGCGGGCGAGCGGAGCACAGGAGGCCACATGTCCATCTCGGCTGCCATATCGCAGGCGGAGAAGGGAACAGCAGACCCCGTCAGGGCCGTGTCGGTCGTGAGCACCGGAACGGTCGAGATCCATCCCGAACACGCCTATGGCACCACCAAGCCGCTGTACTGGTGGCTGCTGACCTCACGCGCATGGTTACCGCCACGGCCGATCAACGTCTATGTCATCGAGCACGCCAAAGGGCTGGTTCTCTTCGACACCGGACAAGACCGCGCCTCGGTTACTGACGGCTCGTACTTTCCCGGCGGATTCACCGGAGTTATCTACGACCGCCTGGCCAGATTCCGCATCGGTGAGGAGGAGACACTCGAGCGTCAGCTCGACACGCTCGGGTATTCAGCTGCCGATGTCGACACGGCGATCCTCTCCCACCTCCACCAAGACCACATCGGCGGAATCCCGCAGCTGAACCGCGCGGACCTGCTGGTCAGTGCGGCCGAATGGCAGGAGCTTTCCCGGTTCGCCCCGGAGCCGCGCGGCTTCCTCCGCGACCACATCATGATCCCGGGTCTGAGGTGGCGCCAGATCAACTTCGAACCCACCAACGACCCGACCCTGGCGCCGTTCCCCGAGTCGCTCGACGTCATGGGCGACGGCTCGCTCGTCATGCTCCCCACGCCCGGTCACACCGCGGGCTCGGTCTCACTGCTCATACGGCGGCGGGGGAGCGCACCGCTTCTGCTGGTCGGTGATCTCACCTACGGAGCGGAACTGTTGGAACAGCGCCGCATTCCCGGCGTCGGCGACCGGAGCCAACTCGCCAAGACCACCGACCAGGTACTCGCACTCAAGCAGCTGATGCCTGGCCTGGTCATCCTGCCGGCTCACGACCCGACCGCGGCTCAGCGCCTGCTCCGCAGCGCACCGTGAGGAGATTGGCTCAAATGAAATTCACCAACACGATCATGATCAACCGCCGGCCCGGCCGAGGTGTTCGGGTTTCTCTCCCACTTCGGAAACATGCCGCTGTGGAACTACGCGATCAGCGAGACCCGGAAGATCGCCGACGACCCGGTGGGTGCCGGCTCGCGCTACCGGCAGACCCGGACGCTTCCCACCCGAAGCGAGGAGATGTTCGAAGTGACCGAGTTCGAGCCGGACCGCAGGCTCTCGATCCGAGGTGCTCTCGGTCCTTTCCACGGCGAGGTCGCTTATCTGCTCGCGCCAGCGGGAAACGGCACCACCCTCACCAACACCATAAACCTCCAACCCTCGGGTCCGCTGCGGCTCGTCGCGCCGTTGGCGGCTTCCCGCGTCAAGTCGGCGGTGGCTACGAACCTCGACACTCTCAAGCAGATCCTCGAAACGTGCGAGCGGCAGCCGACCTGACGACCGATGAACGCTGAAACCGCACTCTTCTGCCGCGATGCGCGTGGTCGAAATATTCCGCTGACGTATCCTGATCGTCAGCACAAGTAGAGGCCGAAGGGGAGCGGCGTGCCATCTAGCTGAGCTCAGTCGACGTCGGGTGCCTGGACGAGGACGCGCTGGGTGATGTCAACGTCGGGGCGGGCCAGCACGTCGAGTTTCCCGCCCTCATCGAGACCAGCCAGGTCAACGGAGACGCTTCCCTGGTTCACCGCCGCTGCGATGGACTGGGCCGCGGCGATGGCTGCATAGAACTTCGCAGCGAAGACGGACGCGGCCAGGTCACTTATCGACGAGGCCTTCGCCAGCACCACGGCGGTCGACTCCAGGAGTACCTCTGCACCGGCGAGGGTGTCGCAGCCGTTCAGCACGACCAGCGCTGGGGCGATATCGGTCGCGCCCAGAGCCCGGGCGAGAAGGTCGTACGGCGTATCTTGGCCCTCGGGTGCTTCCACGCTGCCGTTGTCGAACAGGAGCGCGGCGTCGCCGGCGTGGCCAGAGAAGTGCACGACGTGGGGCCGCAGATCGTTGAGACCGGCGATCAAGTCGTCTGAGGTCGCTGCGGGACGGTAGTCGATCGTGCTGAGGTCCCGATGCAGCGCGCGGCGGACTTGGTCCTCTGCATCGGTCCGCAGATTCTGCTCGGGATTGGCGGTGAGGTAGAGCACGCGTAGCTGCTCAGGCTTGGGCGCGGGCACCGTGCGAAGCTCATGCACGTAGCGCACGGTGGGGCTCGACAGGCGAGCCACCTCGCGGGCGTGGGCCTTTTCAGACTGGTGCCGGCGGGCGTCTGCCTGGTCGGTGGCCCGAGATTCGCCTTGCGCTTATTCTCCTCGCGTCGAGTGGATGCCTTTGCCTCTCGGTCGAGGTTGGTTTGAGCGGTCGCGAGATCCCTGGCGAGGCGTCCTAACCTGGTCGAAGTCGTTGTCACCGTGGCGTCTTCCGCGACGGTTTTGCGCTCGGCGCTGGCGGCGTTGCGCCGATGCGTGCGGGCCATCGACCCGCTGATCCGAGGGGTGATCTTGGCGAGTTCCCTCGCCGCGTCGGCGCGGTGCTTGGCTGCCGCGGAGCGCGCCTTGGCTATATAGCCTTCTCCTCGGTCCCCTGCTGCTTCTTGATGGTCGCGATCTTGTCGCGGTACTGCTTCTCGGACATGGCCCTCCTCAGGCGGTACTACAGCATGCATGGAGGGTCTTAGGTAGCCGCTGAGCGCTCGTTCTCGGGCGGGCTGGTGGGAGGTCTCGCCGATGCCTGCTGAAGCTGTGCTCGTGGAACGCCGGGATGCGCCCGCGCGCATGAGTCCCTGCGGGCAGCGCCGACGTGGCTACCGGCACATTATGCGGAGAGGTGTGCCGGGTTCGGCTCCACCTGCTGGATTGTGTCGACCTCCGCTGCCAACGCCGCTGCTGTGGTGCGCCGCTGGGCGATGCGCAGCAGGGCAAGAAGGGCGATGAAGAACATTCCATAGACGGTGAGCAGGACCGATGTCTCGTAAATGTCGCCGGTGCGCCAGGTCGCGCCGACCGCGTCGGTGACGGTGGTGCGCTTGCCGGTGAAGAACTGTGTGAAGAACGAGATCGTCGTCGCCGTGTAGAGCAGTACTGCCTGCAGGTCACTGGCTGTGGCTCGGTCTAACTGTGTGGTCGGCAGCGGGCCGCGGCTGCGCAGGTAGAGGGCGAAGATCTGCATGAACAGGTAGACGGTGAAGGTCCAGCCCAGGAAGTTGACCAGGGGTACGCCGAAGAATCCGCCGCCGTTATCCCAGATCCAGGCGTGGTTGATGGTCGAGGTGGCGGGGTCGAGGGCTAGGTCCCAGGCGGTCATGGCGAACGCGCCGATGATGGGGGTGCCGATGGTGGTCGGCCAGGGTGAGTTGCGACGCACGTCGCCGAGCAGCACAGTGGCCACCACCCAGGCAAGGTAGCCGGTGGCCAAGTAGGCCGGGCCGATGAACCACGGCACTTGGAAGATCTTGCCTCCGCCGGTGTAGTGGTAGTGACCGAACG
>JAVXWL010000169.1:0-2851 GCA_032230565.1 Pseudonocardiales bacterium
GCCTGTCGGGTCTCCAGCGCGTGCGCGCATGGGTAGGGCAGGCCCTGAAGGTGGGCTGCCGGTCATCCCTTCGCCGCGTGGTGGCGGCATGGAGTGTTTCGGCGTCCCCGGTGGGTGGGGCCAATGAAGTTAACGGGCGCGGCGAGGCGCCCAGACAGAGCAGGGTCGCGTACCCACCGGGGTGGTCGGCACGGGTGTCATGCCGCGCCGGTGTGTCCCAGGCGGCGTACGCGTCCATCGCGTAGGGCGTAGAACACGCAGTTGAGCAGCTCGCGGGCGGCGGCGACCTTGGCCACGTGTTTGGCGGTAGCCCCGCGCCGGGGGAGCACCTGCTGGTAGCGGGCACGCATCGGGGTTCGGGCACGGGTGCGCTGCACGGCCTGCACCGCGGCCCAACGCACCAGCCGTGAACCTTGCTTGGTGATCGCGCCCCGATGCACGGTGGTGTCGGACTCGCGGTGACGCGGGGTCAACCCGGCCCACGAGTTGAGCTGGCGTGGCGAGGGGAACCGGCCGATCTGGCCGATCTCGCCCCCGCAGGATCGCGGCGAACACCGGGCCGATACCAGGAACCCGCAGCAGCGCCCGGTAACCCGCATCGGCGTCGAACAGTCCACGGATGCGCCCATCGACGTCCTCGATCTCGGCCTCGAAGGCGTCGATTAGGTGTAGCTGGGAGTCCAACCGCACCCGATATGCCTCCGGCAGCGCCAATCTGCGCAGTCGGTGCCGCCCGTCGACACCAAACATGTCCGAGATAGCGCTCGAGCGCCAGCGTGCACAGCGGCGACCGGTCGTAGAGCTGCACCCCGACGGTGTTGGGAACCGGTGTAGTTTGGCGCTGCCGCTGGAGCCGCACGATCAGGTCGACGAAGTCCTCACGCAGCCAGGGCTCGTCGATGCCGTGGTTGTGCTGGCGGGCTCAGCGTGCTGATCCGACCACCCCGGCGGTAGAGGCCGTCAAGAAGTTACCCACCAATTGTGACGCCAAGGTTGGTTGTGATCATGGGGCAGCGCATCGCGTTCAAGGTGCGGCATCGTGGGCAGTCGGGCTTTCGGCGTGAACTTGGTTTGTTGGCACTGACGTTCATCTCGCTGGGCTCGATCATCGGCTCGGGGTGGCTGCTAGGCGCGTTAACGGCGGCCACCTCCGCTGGTGGCGCTTCGGTCGTGTCCTGGCTGTTAGCCGGTGTGATCATCGTGCTGCTGGCGCTGGTGCACTCAGAACTCGGCGCGGCTTACCCGCTGCCCGGAGGCACGGCGCGCTGGCCGCGGCTGGTGTTCGGCTCGCTGGGCGGATTCACGGCCGGCTGGGTAGCCTGGCTACAGGCCGTGACGACTGTCCCGATCGAAGTCGAGGCCGCGCTGAGCTACCTGGATCACCAGTGGCACGGTCTCGTCAACACCGCCGGTGCGCTCACGCCCACCGGGCTGATCACAGCCACCGGGTTGATGTTGTTATTCACTGTCATCAACATCCTCGGGGTCCGGTGGCTCGCGGACAGTAACACGATCACCGTGTTTTGGAAGATCGCGGTACCGGTGCTGACAGTTATCGTCTTGATCTGGGTGTCGTTCCGCGGCTCGAACTTCACCGCCGGCGGCGGTTTCGCCCCTTACGGTGCTCACGGGATTTTTACGGCCCTGCCCCTGGGGGTGGTGTTTGCGCTGACCGGTTTTGAACAAGCGACGCAGATGGCCGGCGAGGCACGCGATCCGCAACGCAACGTGCCTCGCGCCGTGATCGGCTCCGTGATTGTGGGCACCCTGCTGTATCTGTTGCTGGAGGTCGCCTTCATCGGTGCGCTCGATCCCGGCAATCTCGCGCACGGGTGGGCCAACCCGGTGAGCAAGGGCGACTTCGGGCCGTATGTCACCTTGGCCACCGGACTGGGTCTGGGGTGGCTGGCCGTAATGTTGTATATCGATGCGTTCATTTCACCGGCAGGCACCGGCCTGATCAATATGGGCGTCGCCTCGCGGCTGTCCTACGCGCTGGGCCACGCCGGCTACGGTCCCCGCGGGATCAGCCGGATCAGCCGCCGCGGTGTCCCCTATACTTCGATCATCCTGGCGTTCGTCGTGGGTATGATCTGCTTTCTGCCCTTCCCGAGCTGGCAAAGCCTGGTCTCATTGGTCACCTCAGCAACAGTGATCATGTATGCGTTCGCCCCAATCACTTTGCTGGCCCTGCGCAAGGCCGATCCGGACCGCGCCCGCCCCTACCGGGTACCAGCCGCCCCGGTCCTGGCGCCAGCGGCTTTCATCGCCGCGAACGAGATCATTTACTGGACGCCCTGGGCCACGGTGGAGAAGATGATGCTCGCCGTCGTCGCTGGCTATCTGTTGTTCGGGATCTCCTACGCGTTGGGCCGGCCGATCGAGCGACCACCGCTGGATTCGCGGTCGTTGATCTGGATCCTTCCGTGGTTCACCGGCCTGACCGTGATCTCCTACCTCGGGCAATACGGCGGAACCAAGCTCATCCCCGAATGGATAGACTTAGGCGTGGTGGCCGTGTTCAGCCTCCTCATCTGCGGATTGGCAGTCCACCTACGCCTGCCCGCCGAACGAGTCATCGCCACCGTTGCGGCCGACCAACTCGACACACCACCCCTCCACCTGGACCCGACAACCCGCATCACCCCACCCGGGGGTCCGTGACACGCGGCAATCCCCTGAAACCGTAGAGACTTTGTTTATGGTGATCTTGTAGTTTGTTCGGTCTTGTGCGCCGCGCGCGAGTGGGGCAGGCGCTGGGCCTGCCCGCGCTGTGCGCCGAGTGGGGGCCGTCGAGGTCTCCGGGGTCAAGGGCGGCCGTAGGCCGTCGCGGTAGCGATCGCGTCAGCGA
>JAVXWL010000274.1:0-28497 GCA_032230565.1 Pseudonocardiales bacterium
CCACGACGATCGAGACAGTGCCGATCGAGTGATGCAGGTGGCCGGCCAATCCCTGGTGCAGCACGTCCCATGGCATGTTGCCAAGGCGGGAACGAATCAACAGCGCCATGGAGAATCCGTAGAGCACTAAACCCGCGACAAGCTGGCCGACCCGTCGGCCCAGTCGGGATGACCGGGCGGATGACGGCACCGAGATCGCTTGTTGCACCCAGCCAGTATGAGACATGATTGGACTGTGAACTACAGTCCAATCGGCGCTTAGTGGCATGACTGATGGTGCCATCGCGACGCTGGCTGCGCTGGTCGGTGAACTGGCGGGCGAGCGTCCACCGCGGTACGCCGCGCTAGCAGCGCGCATCCGGTTGCTCATTGCGGACGGCCGGCTGGCTGTCGGGATCCGGCTGCCCGCCGAACGGGAACTCGCCAGTGCACTGCAACTGAGTCGGACCACGGTCACCGCCGCGTACCGGCGCCTGCGGGAGGACGGCTGGGCCAGTGCCCGCCTGG
This sequence comes from Pseudonocardiales bacterium, assembly GCA_032230565.1. Lineage (GTDB taxonomy): Bacteria > Actinomycetota > Actinomycetes > Mycobacteriales > Pseudonocardiaceae. The sequence goes on from JAVXWL010000274.1 coordinate 508, forward strand.
GCGCGGGGACCTGGACGTCGCTGCCCGCGGGACCCGCATACGGCGCCTGGGCGCCAGCTGAGCCCACCGCCGGAATTTTCGATCTCGCGCATGCCGCGCCGGCGGCCCCGCCTGAGATCGTCTCCGCATTCACCGCGGCACTGGCCGATCTTCCCCGGCTGTTACCCGGCCACGGCTACCATCCTGCCGGTTTGCCGGAGCTGCGGGCGCGGATCGCGCAGCGGTACACCGTGCGTGGGCTGGCGACCTCGCCCGAGCAGATCCTCATCACGGCCGGAGCACTCAATGGCATCACGGTCGCGCTGGACCTGCTCATTGGTCCGGGCGACCGAATCCTCGTCGAGCATCCCAGCTACCCGAACGCGCTAGACGCCATCCGGGCCAGCGGCGCCCGCACGGTGCCGGTGGCCATCGACGCGGCGGATCCCGCCGCTGTGGCCGGTGACGTCACCCGGGTCGCTCGCCAGACCAACGCTCGGCTGGCCTATCTCATGCCGGACTTCCAGAATCCCACCGGTCTGCTACTCGACGCGGAGCAGCGGGGGCGCCTCGCGGCCGGCCTGCACGGGTCGGGCACCGTAGCGCTGGTCGATGAGACCCTCGTCGAACTCGGCTTGGACAGCGCGCCCGCAGCGCCCTTCGCGGTGTTCGCACGGGCTGATCTAGCGGTCACTGTCGGCTCGCTGAGCAAGACTTTCTGGGGAGGCCTGCGGGTCGGATGGTTGCGCGCCGAAGCTGCCCTCATCCAACGGCTGACAGCTGCGGCGGTGCGTGCGCAGCTGTCCGGACCGGTGCTCGAGCAGCTCGCCGCATGTCACCTGCTCGACGCCGCCGAGACCACAGTGCGCGCGCATCGCGACCGGCTGCGGGCCCAGCGCGACGCGCTCGTCTGCGCCCTTGGCGCTGCGCTGCCCAGCTGGCAGGTGCCAGTGCCACCGGGCGGGCTGGTGCTGTGGTGCGGCCTCCCAGCGCCGATCTCCAATGCCCTGGTCGACGCCGCGCAGCGGCGCGGACTGCGGTTGGCGGCTGGCCCTCGGTTCGGCACCGGTCACGCCTTCGCCGACCGGCTACGGCTGCCCTACACGCAGCCGATCGATGTGCTGCGGCACGCGGTCGAAATCCTGGCGGCGGTGGCCGGCGCCGTGCCGGCGCCCGACCCGGGTTTCGCCCCGTCGCGCCTCGTGGTGTGAGCGGGTAAGCGCGCCTGTCAGCTGGCCGCCGCATCTCGGTGCAACCAGCCAACCACCTCTGGGGCGCCGACGTTAGGCGGCGACGCCAGATGCCACCAGGGACCGGACAGATCCAGTGCGTGTCAGGCTTCCCGAGTGGCTGTTCTGGCTAGCGCGAGGGCCAGGCCGATCAGCAGGTAACAGCCGGCGCGGAAGCTGGTGGAGGCCAAACCGTGCAGCGGAAGTGGGTCGCGCAGCACATCGGTGATCGCGAACCAGCCGGTGGTCAGCAGTAGAGGTTGGAGCCAGTCCAGGGCGGGGATGGCGGAGAGCACCCCGAACACGATCAGGCCGCCCAACACCGCTGCGAGAACCACCAACGGGTGTTCGGTGGCCGAGGACACCGCCAGGGCGACCGCGCCGACTGCGGCGAGCTGGCCCATCGTCCAGGCCGCGGCCAGCGATACCCGCAGCAGCGCGGATCCTGGCCCGATTTCGGTCCCGGACAGGGTGAGCATTCCGTGCGCGGTCCCGGAAGGACCGACCAGCACCACCCCGGTGACGATGCCCAGCACAGCGACGGCGGCGACCGTGGCCACCGCGACGGCGAGCACGCCGACCGCCTTGACCAGCACCAGCCGGGTTCGGCTCACCGGGGCCAACAGCAGTCCGCGCAGCGTCCCGTGCGCGGACTCCCCGGCCAGCGCGTCGGCGGCGGCCATCGTCACCGCCAGCGGTAACAGCAGCGCCAACGAGATCGACAGTGCCGCCACCGGCAGCACCAGCCCGTTACCAGCGATCTGGGTCAGCAGGCCCAACCCTCCCGGTGAGCCGGTTGCCACGATGCCGAACCCCATCAGCACCGGAATCAGCGCGAGTATGCCCAGCACGATCTGGGTACGCGGCCGGCGCAGCACCCAACGCAGCTCGCTTCGCAGCAGCCGCCCCAGCGGGGCGCGCACCGGGCCGGACAGTGCCGTCCGGTATCCATCACCGTCGGTAGTCACTGGCTGTGGTCCCCGGTCAGCTGGGCGAACAGCTCGTCCAACCCGGTCCGTCGGCGCTGCACCTCGTGCACCGCCACCCCGGCGCCGACCAGCAACGCGACCACGGTCGGCGGGTCGGTTCCAGCGAGCTCGACGCGCACCCCGGCTGGGCGGATCGCGGCATCGATCCCGGCCGCGCGCAGCGCCTGCACCGCTATCGCGGAATCGGGGGTGCGCACCTCCAGCGCGGGTGCCTCGCCGTCGAGCAGGCCGGCCAACGGGCCCGCGGCGATCAGTGACCCGTGGTCGAGCACCGCAACGTGCGTGCAGGTCGCCTCGATCTCGGCGAGCAGATGCGACGACACCAGCACGGTGGCGCCGCGGGCGTGCAGCTCGGCAATGATCGTCCGGACGTCCCGGGTACCGGCGGGGTCCAAGCCGTTGGTCGGTTCATCGAGGATCACCAGCCGCCGAGGCACCAGCAGCGCCGCTGCCAGGCCCAGGCGCTGTTTCATGCCCAGCGAGTAGGCGCGGTAGCGCCGCTCGGCGGCACCTGTCAGGCCGACCCGGCTCAAGGCGCCCTGCACCGCATCCGGGATCGCTCGAGTGGACAGCAGTGGCTCAGCCGCCGCGCACCGCCACAGGTTGTCCCGGCCGGACAAGAACGGGTGAAACCCGGGACCTTCCACCAGCGCTCCGACATGTGGCAGCACCGCGCCGGCGGCGGCCGGCATGAACCCTCCGAGCAGCTCTACGGTGCCCGCGGTGGGTCGCGAAAGAGCCAGCAGCATGCGGATCATCGTGGTCTTACCCGAACCGTTCGGGCCCAGCACGCCCAGCACGGCACCGGCCGGCACGTCGAGGTCCACGCCGGACACCGCCACCGTGGAGCCGAACAGCTTGCGCAGGCCACGGACCCTGATCGCCGGCGGTTGTACCTCCGCCGGCGCAGTGGTTGCAGCCGGGGTGGCCGAGCCGGCCGTCATCTGGTCAACCCATCGCCAACGCCGCGCGCAGGCGGTGCGGGCTCATCAGACCTGTTGTTGGCTGCCCGGCGCGCTCGGTTTGCAGCAGGATCGCTTCGACGTCGTCGATAATGCTGCGCAGTTCAGCGCGGATGGCGGGATCGTCGGAGGCGGCAGCTTCGCGCGGGCTCAGCTCACCGATCACGCCAGGAGCGTCCAGCCAGCTTGTTTCGGCGTCGCGACTGAGGCGTTCGTCGGCGTCGGGAGCGGCCGTCGCGTCGAGATAGTAACTGTCCAGGATGATGGCGCGGCCTTCGCGGCCGTCGGGCTCCTCGCTGACGCGCTTGGCCTGCCGATTTAGTTCGGCGGCTTCCGGGACGACGTCGCGCAGCTGGCTTTCCAGTTCGGCCAGCCGCGCGAGAGAGTTCGCGGAAACAGTGAGGCTATCGCCGGTCCGTTGGATTACCCCGAGGTTCAACACCCGTCCGTCGGGCAGCTGCCGGTGCCAGGCGACGACGTCCTCATCGGTCCGGGTAAACCGCTCGATGAGGCGCTCGAAGGCCTCCTGCGGGCCGGGCACCTGGTAGGTGACGCTGCACTCGTAGAGGTCGTCGCCGTCACTGTTGCGGAACTGGATGGGCGGCTCGGGAGTGAAGAAGTCCGCGATCTGCGCCATCGACGGGCCTGTGGCGAGCAGGCTGGCCAGCTCGCGACGGCGTGGCCGGGAAACGTTCACGGGCACCGCGAGGATTCGTGGTCGGGTGTCGTCATGGAGCACCCGGCCGCAGAACAGCTGCAGCCGCTGCGCGGTCTGCGAGAACAACGTGTCGGCCAGCTCGATCGGGTCGCCGTCGGGCAGCGCGCGCAGTGTGACGCTGGTGTCCCGGGCAACCTCGATCGCCTCAAAGAGGGTGACCGGGATCCGCTGCCACTCCTCGATGAGCTGGCGTTCGTCGGGGCGCAGCCAGTGACCTCGGGCGGCAAGGAACTTCTCCACCAGGCCGCCGTGGAACAACGCAAGATCCAGCATGAACATCGCGTACCGTTGCGCGTCCTCGGTACGCTCGATCAGCGGGGTGATCACCTTCAGGCCGGGAGCGCGCTCGGCGTAGGTGCCCAGCAGCGCGTAGATGAGCTGCGCCCGAGCGCTCAGGGCAGGTACCGCATCGAGCCGGCAGCAGGCCTTGTACTTGCGGCCCGACCCGCACGGGCAGGCCGTGTTGCGCCCGACGTCGGGGGGTGTCGCGGCCATGGCTTCGCTCAATCCTGCTCGTAGCGGGCTGGGAATCTCGGAGCGCCGCAGGTACCGGTCCGCTGTGACATAGTCGCCCCGCGCCGCGGCGTACTGGGCGGCGTCGTGCAACGCCGGCTCCAAGCCGGGGCGCAGCGTCAGCGCCTCGGCGAGCACGTCGCAAGCAGTCGCGGAGTCCCCAGCACCTTCGGCAGCGCGAGCGGCGATGAGCGCGACGGCGGCCTTCTCTTCCCTGCTTCGCGCTTGCGACCGCAGTGCCGCGAGCTGCTTTTCGACGACACCGCGCCGGCTTACCTCGCTGTGGGCGGTGTGGCACTCGATCTGAGCGGAGAGAAAGCCCAGCGCGCTATCGGTCGCTGACGTCAGTGCATCGAGCATGAACCGGACGCCAGCCGCATCCAGCGGGTCGTCGCCGGTGAGCATTCCCACCAGGGTCTCAACGTCGATGAGCACATCATTTTCGGCCATCTGTGCAGGCTAGTCGCCGGTGCAACGCTGGGGTAAAGGCGCGTTGGCCCTTGGGCGCCTTTCAAGGACTACCAACCGGCCCCGGGCAGCCCTTCCCGGCGACGCCGCGCACCGCCACTATCGTCCGCGTGCGCCGCCATATCGAGCAGTCCCCGGTCCGCGCAGAGAAACCGGAAGTGGCCCCGGCGGTAGTGGTGGCGGCCGCCCTGGTGCGCAGAGGCCGGGTGCTCGCGCAGCAGCGGGCCTACCCACCGGAGCTCGCGGGTCGCTGGGAGCTGCCTGGCGGCCGGGTCGAGCCCGAGGAGGACGCGCGGCAGGCGCTGGTCCGCGAATGTCGTGAGGAGCTCGCCGTCGAGGTCGTGCCAGGTGAGCGGCTCGGATCGGACGTTGCGCTACCCGGCGGATACTTACTGCGGGTGCACGTCGCGCGGCTCGCCCAGCCGGAGGCGACACCAGTCGCGGTCGAGCATGTGGCACTGCGGTGGGTGGAAGTCAGCGAGCTCGCGATGCTTGATTGGTTGGACGCCGATCGCGCCATTCTGCCCGATCTCGAAGCGCTGTTAGGGGCTCGAAGACGTGGTGCGGCGGGCGGCGCGGGTGCCCCAAAAAAACCTCCGAGTAACATTGGAGTTCCCGGCATCCAATCGAGGAGTTCCTGCGTGCCCACAGTCGCCCCCGCCCGCCTGCGCACCGACCTGCGCAATGTCGCCATTGTGGCGCATGTCGATCATGGCAAGACGACGCTCGTCGACGCCATGCTGCGCCAGTCCGGCGCGGTCACCGGGCGCACCGAGGTGGACCGGGTGCTGGATTCGGGGGATCTGGAGCGGGAAAAGGGCATTACGATCCTGGCTAAGAACACCGCGGTCACCCGGTCCACAGCCGATGGCCCGGTCACCATCAACGTGGTCGACACTCCCGGGCACGCAGATTTTGGCGGCGAGGTGGAGCGCGGGTTATCCATGGTGGATGGGGTGCTGCTGCTCGTCGACGCCAGCGAGGGCCCGTTGCCGCAGACCCGCTTCGTGCTGCGCAAGGCGTTGGCGGCCCATCTGCCGGTAGTGCTCGTGGTGAACAAGGTGGACCGGCCGGATGCCCGGATCGTGACTGTGGTCGAGGAGACCCACGACTTGCTGCTGGATCTCGCTTCGGACTTAGAAGGCCTCGAAGCCGATACCGCTGCGGCGGTGCTGGACCTACCGGTTATCTACGCCAGCGCCCGGGCCGGCCGTGCCAGCCTGAACTGTCCGCGCGACGGCGAGCTACCCGACGCTGACGACCTCACGCCGCTGTTCGACGTCATTCTGACGCACGTGCCGCCGCCCGCCGGTGATGAGCAGGCACCGTTGCAGGCGCACGTGACCAACCTCGATGCGTCGACGTTCCTGGGACGGATCGCGCTGTGCCGGGTCCGGGCCGGCCGGTTGCACAAGGGCCAGACCGTGGCGTGGTGCCGGGAAGATGGCACGATCCGGCCGGTCCGGATCACCGAACTGCTGCGCACCGAGGGCCTCGACCGGGTCCCGGCCACCAGCGCGAAAGCCGGTGATCTGATCGCCATCGCGGGAATCGCGGAGATCACCATCGGCGACACCCTCGCCGACATTGACGATCCGCGCCCGCTACCCCGGATCACCGTGGACGAGCCGGTGATCGCGATGACGATCGGGATCAACACCAGCCCGCTGGCCGGACGCGGCGGCGGTCGCAAGCTCACCGCCCGCCTGGTCCGCCACCGGCTCGACGCCGAGCTGGTCGGCAATGTCAGCATCCGGGTGGCGCCCACCGAATCACCGGACACCTGGGAAGTGCAGGGTCGTGGTGAGCTGGCGCTGGCGGTGTTGGTGGAGACGATGCGGCGGGAAGGTTTCGAGCTCACCGTCGGCAAGCCGCAGGTGGTCACCCGCATCGTGGGCGGCACCCTGCACGAACCGTTCGAGCACCTCACCGTCGATGTGCCCGAGGAGTACGTAGGCCCCGTGACGCAGCTCCTGGCCTCCCGCAAAGGCCGGACTGAACAACTAGGCGCCACGTCCGGAGATGGCTGGGTGCGGCTTGAGTTCACAGTGCCGTCCCGTGGACTGATCGGCTTTCGCACCGAGTTCCTCACCATCACCCGGGGCACCGGTGTGGTCCACCACGTCTTCGACGGTTACCGCCCGTGGGTGGGGGAGTTGCGGACCCGTCGCTCCGGGTCGCTAGTCGCGGACCGCTCCGGCGCGGTCACCGGGTACGCGTTGACGCAGCTGGGTGACCGGGGCGCCTTCTTCGTCGAGCCCGGTGCTGCCGTCTACGCCGGCATGGTGGTCGGCGAGAATCCCCGCGCCGAGGACCTGGATCTCAACATCTGCCGGGAGCGCAAGCTCACCAACGTGCGTTCTTCCAGCGGAGAGGAACTTGAGCGGCTGGCTCGGCCGCGGACGCTCGGGTTGGAGGAGGCGCTGGAGTTCTGCGCCTCCGACGAGTGCGTCGAGGTGGCTCCGGACGTGGTGCGAGTGCGCAAGGTGATATTGGACGCCACCCAGCGGGGGCGGCAGCGGGCCCGGGATCGGGTGGCGCGGGGCCCGTCGACGTCGGCTCACTAAAATCGGACTCGGTGCGTCGGCAGGGCTGCGCTTGGCCGAGGCGGTTTCGCCACAAAAGACCCCGGGGACCCCCCGGGAGATCGCTTTGCGGCAGCATGTCGCGTCGTGAGAAGGCCCGGCGGTGCATGCAGGGTAGTGACGGCGTTCGTCGCCGCGGCTGCCCTGGTTGCGTGTACCCCGCGCTCGGCCGACCTGGTTATCCCGAGACGGCCCGCCACCGCCTCGTCAGCCGCGTCGCCTGCCGGGCACGAGGTGGTGCTCGGGATAGACCGGCTGATCGGTGGTTTCAATCCGCACACGCTGGCTGACTTGACGCCGATCTCTAAGGCGGTCGCCGGCCTGCTGCTGCCGTCGGCGTTTCACCAAACGCCGGCCGGGCAATGGGTGCTCGACCACACGCTGCTCGACTCCGCCGAGGTCACCCGCACCGAACCGTTCACCGTCACCTACCGGATCCGGCGCAATGCGCAATGGTCTGACATCACCCCCATCGCCGCCGAAGACTTCAGCTACCTCGCGGAGCAGATGCGCAGCCAACCCGGCGTGGTGGACTCGGCGGGCTACCAGCTGATCGATCAGGTGGTCTCCCGAGACGGTGGCGAGACCGTCGACGTGGTCTTCGACCGGCCCTACGCCGGCTGGCGCACCCTGTTCCACGACCTGCTACCCGCGCATCTGCTCAAGGACGCGCCCGGTGGTTGGAGCAAGGCGCTCGACGCCGGGGTGCCAGTGTCCGGCGGTCCCTTCGCGATGACCTCAGTAGACCGGTCTCGTGGCGAGATGGTGCTGGAACGCAACGATCGGTACTGGGCCGCCCCGGCTCAGGTCGACCGGATCCGGTTTCGCCAGGGCAGCCAAGCGGCACTGGTGGACGCGCTAAACACCGGTGGTGCGCAGGCCGCGTTGTTCAGCCGTCCCGATGCCATCACCGAGTCGTTGCTGCGCACTGCCGACCTGGCGACGACCGCGGCTGTGGTACCGCAGCCGGCGCTGGTCTCGGTGTTGTTACGGCCGGCTAGCGCGGTGTTGAGCGATCAACGGGTGCGCACCGCGGTGGCGGCGGCGCTGGACCGTCCCGCACTGATCGCTACCGGAGTAGCCAGCGGACCCTCCGCGGCGCTACGAGCGGATTCCGAGGTGCTTGCCCCGTCCACGCCCGCGTACCACGCGACGGACCGCACCGCCGGACCGGCTACGGATATCCCGATGCGACCGGATCCAGCCACCACGCGTCGGTTGCTCACCGATGCCGGGTACACCCGAGGTCAGGCCGGTTGGGAACGCGCCGGGCAGGCACTGCGGCTGGTGGTGGCGGCGCCGGCGGACCGCGAGCCATACGGGACGATCGCCGCCCGGGTGGTCGATCAGCTGCGGACCGCCGGTATCGAAGCCGAGCTGCGTGAGGTCGACCCCGACGAGCTGTTCACTACCTTGCTCGGTCCGAGCGCGGGTCCGGCTCGTAGCGGGGTTGCCGAGGTGACCGCTCCGGCGGGCGCCAGCTCAGCGAGGTCCGACTCGGCGGCTGCCACCAACGGGATCGCGTCGGGCGTGGACATCGTGGTGGCACCCCAGCCCGCGACCGGTCATCCCGCCAGCGAACTGGCGTCCTGGTACGGGTGCCCGCTGGTGGTACCAGCGAAGCTGGCGCCGGCGCCACCTAATCCAGCGCACCTGTGTGACCTGACCCTGCAGCCGGTGATCGAACGGGCGCTGACCCAGGACGACCCGGCGGGCACGGTGCCCGCTACCGTCGAGACGGCGCTGTGGGACCTGGTGGTGACGATCCCGCTCTACCAACCGGCCTCGCTGCTCGTCACGACCAGTGAACTGCTCAACGTCGCCCCGGGTACGCCGCTGGAAGGTCCGCTCGACGGCGCTGCCCGCTGGGAGCTCCGCCGGTGACACCAGGAGGTCTCCAGTGACGGGAAAGTCACGGCTGATGGTCAGCCTGCCCGCAGGGATTGCCTGCCTTGTGCTCGCGGTCACCGGTTGCGTGGCGTCCAGCGGAACCGACCGTCCTGACGGTGTCAGTGGACTGGCCGACTCACGGGCGCGGGGCGACAACGGGGATGGGTCTTATCGCGCGCCGAAGGTGCCACCGGGACCGGCGGTATTCGTCGCGCACGGCGCACCGTTTTCTGCGTACAACAACACAACGGTGCAGGCTGACAACAACCCGGACAATGCCGTCGTGCTCGACCAGGTTCTGGTAGACCCGTTCATTATCGACGGAAACGGTAAGTTCCTGGTCAACTCCGATGTGCTGGCGTCAGCCGAGCTGACGGCAAAGGACCCTCAGGTCGTCACATACAAGATTAAACCGAACATCAGATGGTCCGATGGGCAGCCGTGGGACTGTCGAGATTTTTATCTGGCTTGGCTGGCAGGCAGCGGCACCACGCCTTACTTCACGCCGGCGTCCACCCGCGGATTGGACCGTGTCAACGCCGAGTGCCGGGACAGCAACACATTCGTCGAGACTTACCGATCACCATACGCCGAGTGGCGTCGTAACTACCTTCACCACGCTATCCTCCCGGCTCACATTCTGGAAAGGGAAACTGGGATCACTGACGTCACCGCGCTGAGTCCCACGTCGCCACCAGCGATCCTGAAGAAAGCCGGTGACTTCTGGAACGGCAGATGGGCGGGTTTCAACGCGAAGACGATGCCGGCATCAGGTCCTTATCAATTCGACGGCTCGACGACGAATACGCAGACCGCGCTGATCCGCAACCAGGCCTGGGCGGGCCGGCCAGCAGGTCCGGCGGTGATCGTGCTCAGCTCCGTCGCGGACGGCGCCGCTGCAGTGCAGGGTCTGGCAAACCACCAGTTCAGCGTCGTGCAACCACCGGCCGACCCGCTGCTGGCTGATCGGCTGCGAGCGCTGTCGGACCGGGGGGTGATATTCCAGGCGCGGGGTGGTCCCACCGTCGAGCATCTCGATCTCAATCTACTCAGCCCGTTGTTTCGGGATCCGGTCGTCCGCAGCGCCTTCGCGCAGTGCGTCGATCGCAATAAGCTGGTCGACGAATTGGCTCGCGGGATACGCCCGGAAACTCAGCCGCTAGGAAGTCTCACGTTTCTTCCAGACGATGCGAAGTATGAGGATCTCTACTCCGACAAAATGATCGCCGACGGTCAGAAAGCGCAGGTAACGCTGGAGCGGGCAGGCTGGATACTAGGTACCGACGGCGTCTACTCCAAGGCTGGCCAGCGGCTTTCCTTCGCCGTCAGTCACGACGGTTCACCGGCCCACTCAAGAGAAGTGGAACTCATTCGGACACAATGTCGGCAGGCGGGAATGGAAATCGCTGACGGTGCCGCTCCGGGCGGTGTAGGCGACGCTGTGGCACACGGCCGGTTCGATGTGGTGCTCACGACGAGCTCGCGCGCGTCCCGAGTGTGGTCCCTGGCTGATCACTATGCGACCAACGGTGCATTGAACTACCAGCACTACAGCAACCCTGAGGTCGACGCTGCACTGGATATCGCGGAGACAGAATATGCCGAGCCCACCCAGATGGATGCCTTGGCAAAAGCCGATCGGATCCTCGCAGAGGATCTGGTCTCGCTTCCGTTGTTTCAGGTTCCCATGATGTGGGCCTATACCAACAACATCGACGGCGTCTACCGGCACGCGTCCGATGGTGTCACCTGGAACGCCAACGAATGGACTGTCCGATAGTTCTAATCGCGCAGTACCACTGCGACGATTCCAGCCAGGTGCTCCAGGCGGGCAACCTCGGCAGCGCGGAACATCGGTCCGCCCGGACGGCCGATCAGCAGAGCTCGGTCGGCCCTGCCCAGCGGGGTCGCTGCCAATTCAGTGCCCAGTTCCCGCCAGGGCCGCGGCACCCAGGGCTCTTCCGGGTCCAGGATCGTCGCGCGGCGTAACGGCCACCAGGGCAGCTCTCCGGCGACGGTCTCCGGCGCGGCAAAGGAGGCAGCGACCCGGTGCGACTGTCCGTTTATGACGCTGAGCACCATGGCCCAACCCGCCCGGACGATCTTCGGCACACCATCGCTGAAGATCTGCAAACCGTGTGCGCGGTCGGCGGCGACCTGCTCCACCAATTCCAGCTCGCGGTGGGTGTCCAGGACACCCGCCCACGGGCGGACGGCGTCGACCTCGACACCCTCGACTGACTCCGCCGCAGTGATCAACACGTCGGGTAACCGGCCGGAGGGAAGCTCCACGACGAGGTCATCGATGGCGATACCGGATCGGCGCTCGACGACATCGAGGCTGAGGATGTCGACGCCGACCTCGCCCAAGGCGGTGGCCACCGCGCCGAGCGCCCCAGGTCGGTCCGGCAGCTGGACGCGGATCAGAAAGGACATCCGCCGCCGCCGCTGTTCATTCGGGCCTCTATCATCTGGCGTTCCTCCATCACGTCCCATCAAGTCACGCCAACCGCGACAGCCCGTGCGCTCGCCGGTCGCTGATTGTGACAGAGCGAGCCGCAAGTTACGCCCCCCAGCACGCAGCCGGGTCACTCGGCCCCGCTAAGCCCGAGGCTAGACTCGTCGGGTCAGTCAGCGACCCAGCACCACTTCAGGAGTGTCCCGTGCCCACCATCTCCCGTGACGAAGTCGCGCACCTCGCTCGGCTCGCCCGGCTGGCCGTCACCGAGGAGGAGTTGAACCTGTTCGCTAGCCAGCTCGAGGTGATCCTGACGTCGGTTGCCCGGGTCGGTGAGGTGGCAGCTGCGGACATCCCGCCTACCTCACACGCCGTCGGGTTGACCGATGTGTTCCGCGCGGACGTCACGCGTCCGGGGCTGACGCAGCAGCAGGCGCTCTCGGGCGCCTACGCCACTGAGGACGGCCGGTTCCGGGTGCCCCGCATCCTGGACGAATCATGACTCGGCTGACTCGGTGGTCCGCCGCAGAGCTCGCTGCCCGGATCCACGCCCAGGACGTCACCGCGGTTGAGGTGACCCGAGCGCACTTGGACCGGATCGCTGCGGTGGATCCCGCGCTGCATGCCTTCCTGCACCTCGACGCGCCGGCCGCGCTCGCCACCGCAGCTGCCGTGGACGACGGGCTGCGGCGCGGGGACCCGCCGGCCTCACCGCTGGCAGGCGTGCCGCTGGCCCTGAAGGATGTGTTCACCACCGTTGACATGCCGACGACCTGCGGCTCGCGGATGCTTCAGGGCTGGTGCCCGCCGTACGACGCCACGGTCACCCGCAAGCTGCGACAAGCCGGCGTGGTGATCGTGGGTAAGACCAACATGGACGAGTTCGCGATGGGTTCCTCCACGGAGAACTCCGCCTACGGGCCCACCCGCAACCCCTGGGATCTCGACCGCGTCCCGGGAGGGTCCGGTGGTGGTTCGGCAGCGGCGGTGGCCGCCTTCGAGGTGCCGTTGGCGATCGGTACCGACACCGGCGGCTCGATCCGCCAGCCCAGCGCGGTGACCGGAACGGTCGGAGTCAAACCCACCTACGGTGGCGTGTCGCGCTACGGCCTGGTGGCGTTCTCCTCCAGCCTGGACCAGGGCGGCCCAGTGGCCCGCACGGTGCTCGACGCCGCGCTGCTGCATGAGGTGATCGGGGGGTACGACCCGCTGGACTCCACCTCGATCGACGCACCGGTGCCGCCAGTGGTGGAGGCGGCCCGCGCGGGGGCCACCGGCGATCTGACTGGAATCCGGGTGGGAGTGGTCAGCCAGTTCCGTGGTGACGGCTACCAGCCCGGGGTACTACGGGCCATCGAGGTGGCCGTGAGCCGTCTGCGCGAGCTGGGCGCTGATATCGTCGACGTCTCCTGCCCGTCATTCGACCATGCGCTGCCTGCCTATTACCTGATCGCGCCCAGCGAGTGCTCCTCGAACCTGGCCCGCTTCGACGGCATGCGCTACGGCCTGCGGGTCGGCGACGACGGTAGCCGCAGCGCCGAGGAGGTGATGTCGTTGACCCGCGAAGCCGGTTTCGGGGCCGAGGTCAAGCGGCGCATCATGCTCGGCACCTATGCCCTGTCCGCCGGCTACTACGACGCGTACTACGGCCAGGCGCAGAAGGTCCGCACACTGATCATCCGGGACTTCGCTGCGGCGTTCGACCAGGTCGACGTGCTGGTCTCGCCGACAACGCCGACCACCGCATTCCGGATCGGTGAGCGGGTGGACGACCCGATGGCGATGTACCTGTCGGACCTGTGCACGATCCCGGCGAACCTGGCGGGCAACGCCGCGCTGTCGGTCCCGGCCGGGCTGTCCGATGACGACGGCTTACCGGTGGGGCTGCAGGTAATGGCGCCCGCGCTGGCCGACGACCAGGCCTACCGGGTGGCCGCGGCCTACGAGGCGGCCCGCGATGGCGCCGATGGCGGCCCGCTCGCTCAGCGGGTGCCCGATCTGGAGGTCGCAGCCCGATGACCGCTGCGCTGATGGACTACGACGAGGTGCTGGAACGTTTCGAACCGGTGCTCGGGCTCGAGGTGCATGTCGAGCTGTCCACCGCGACGAAGATGTTCTGCGGCTGCGCCAACGTGTTCGGAACGCCGCCCAACACCCAGGTCTGCCCGACCTGTCTGGGGCTGCCGGGGGCGCTGCCGGTGCTCAACGGCGTGGCGGTGGAGTCGGCCATGCGGATCGGGCTGGCGTTGAACTGCTCGATCACTCCATGGTGCCGGTTCGCCCGGAAGAACTACTTCTACCCGGACATGCCGAAGAACTTTCAGACCTCCCAGTACGACGAGCCGATCGCGGTGAACGGCTCGCTGGCGGTCGAGCTGTCCGACGGCTCGCTGTTCACCGTGGAGATCGAGCGCGCGCATATGGAGGAGGACACCGGCAAATCGCTGCACGTCGGCGGCTCCGACGGGCGCATTCACGGCGCCAGCCATTCCCTGCTGGACTATAACCGCGCCGGCGTCCCGCTGATCGAGGTTGTCACCAAGCCGATCGAGGGCGCCGGGGCTCGGGCGCCGGAGATCGCCCGGGCCTACGTCACCGCGCTGCGTGACCTGCTTCGGGCGTTGAACGTCTCCGATGTGCGGATGGACCAAGGGTCGATGCGCTGCGACGCCAACGTCTCCCTGATGCCGCGCGGCTCGTCGACGTTCGGCACCCGCACCGAAACCAAGAACGTCAACTCGCTGCGGTCGGTGGAACGCGCGGTGCGCTACGAGATGTGCCGGCAAGGCGCGGTGCTGGCCTACGGTGGCCGGATCGTGCAGGAGACCCGGCACTTCGACGAAGCCTCCGCCAGCACATCGGCCGGCCGGCGCAAGGAGACCTCGGAGGACTACCGGTATTTCCCGGAGCCCGATCTGGTGCCGATCGCGCCCAGCGACGACTGGGTGGCGCGGCTGCGGGCCACCCTTCCCGAGCTGCCCTGGCAGCGTCGGGCGCGGGCTAAGGCGGAGTGGGGCCTGTCCGACCTTGAGTTGCGTGACTTGGTCAACGCCGGCGCGCTCGATCTCATCGCGGCCACCGTCGACGCGGGGGCGCCAGCCACCGAGGCTCGGTCGTGGTGGGTGTCTTATCTGTCCCAGCAGGCCAACTCCCGCGGCGTGGAGCTCGCCGACTTACCGATTACCCCGGCACAGCTGGCCCGGGTGATCGCACTGGTCGGCGAGGGTGCACTGACCAACAACCTGGCTCGCCAAGTCGTCGACGGGGTGCTGGCGAAGGAGGGCGAGCCCGACGAGATCGTCGCGGCGCATGGCCTGGCCGTGGTGTCCGACGACGCCGCGCTGACCGCCGCTGTCGAGCAGGCGTTGGCCGCCGCGCCCGACGTCGCCGAGAAGATCCGTGGCGGCAAGGTAGCTGCCGCGGGGGCGATTGTGGGCGCCGTGATGAAAGCCACCGGTGGCCAAGCCAACGCCCAGAGGGTGCGCGAGCTGGTCTTGGCGCGGTGCGCCCCGTGAGTCAGTCCTGGCCACCGCCGGGGCCGACCAGGTCGGGTAGGACGAACACCCGCTCGTCGCTGGAGATTGGTTTGCCACCCGTCTTGTTGACCGTGCCCAGCCACATCTTCCGCCCGTCCGGGCTTAACGCGGCCGCTGAGATCCTGCCGTAGCGCTCCAGCGGGATCTGCAGGGATGGCCCGATGAACGTGCCGGCCGGCCCGATCCCGAGAACGAACATCGGCGCCCCGCTGGTAAACGCGACTTGGATGCGACCCAGCATGACTGCGCACCCTGCGGCCCCGACGCCTCCGGGCCACGTCCAGGCGGCCGTACCCAGCGGGCGTCCCGGTAGTACCCGATGCAACAGATCGTGGTCCGGTTCGTGGTCGGTGATCCACAGCTCATTCGTCTGTGGGTCGACGCACAGCCCACCTGGTGCGTGTAGCCCGCTCACCAGCACCTTGGAACCGTCAGGATTACCCGGCGCCGGGTGGCCGAAGGTGTCGATGCGCAAGACCTTGCCGGCGAGCGACTGCGGATCCTCAGCCGCCGCGGGGTTGCCGGCATTGCCGGTGGCGACAAGGAGCATTCCGTGCGAATCGACGGCGAGCGCGCCAGCGTTTCCGGTCGGTCCCCGAGGGATGCCCGCCAGCACCGGTTTGGGGATGTCGCCGGGGGCGATCCGGACCACCCGGTTGTCGATGGGAGTGGTGATATAGGCGTAGATCAGCTCATCTTCGGAATAGCTGGGGGACAGCGCGAGACCGGTGAGGCCGCCATCTCCGGCCGGGTCGACCGCCAGCGCGGCTACTTCCTGGTTCGGTCGGTGGCGCTGAACCTCCAGGATTCGGCCGGTGGTGCGTTCAGCGACCAGACCCACCGGCGCGGAGCCAGGCAGTACGACCAGCGCGGAGATAGGTTCCAGGCAGGTCGCGACGACCTGCGGGTCCGGATCCGTGCAGCCTTGTGGCGGGCCCGGCGGTGGACGGCTGTCTGGGCTGGGGCCGGACGGGCCGGGAGTCTGCGGGATCTTGAGCCTCGGTCCAGCTTCTGAGCCGATCTCGAGTTTGGGATGAAACGGTCCGGAAGCCCGGTCGGGGAAGCTCGGTGTCACCGAGCACCCGGCCAACAGAGTCACGCCCGCGAGCAGGACCGAAATCGGGCGGCAATCTGCGCGCGAGCGACGGTCGTTCACCAGCCCGGCTCGGCTCGGCGCAGGGAGTCGCACGGTCGGCCAGCGTAGGTGCACCCCCGTGTGCCGCTGGTGAGTGGCCACCACAAGGTGTGCTACTGCTCGGACGCCGGTCGCTCGCTGGCTTCGGCGAGCGACTCAGGCAGCCGCCCGTGGCTCAGCGCCACCAGTAGAGGAAGATCGCGCGCCCGCAGCGTCGGCAGTCGCACATCATCCCCGGCGTGCAACACGGCTGAGATCCGGGACCGATCATCTATCCGTAGACCCGCGATGTCGGACCAGGCGATTCGCCGGGAGCCCCATACTCGGTGCGCAACCATGGTGTCCGGGCCGACCACCGTACGGGTGCGTACCAGCCAGACTGCGAGCGCCAGTGGCCCGAGGTACAACACTTGCAAGCCCGATACGCCGAAAGCGACCGGAGTCATGCACACGATCAATCCGAATACCCCGATCAGGCTGGTCAGCGGCAGCCGGAAGGTCACCGTGGCGGGCTCGGTCACGAACGCCATACTGTCAGGCAATCATAGGCGTACAGTAGGCGCATGCCACGGGTTCAGATCTATCTGCCAGACGATCTCCACCAGGCGGTCAAAGAGCTGGAGCTGCCGATCTCGGAACTTAGCCAGCACGCCGTGCGAGTCGAGCTTCGCCGGCGGGAGTTGGCCGCCGCCGCGGACCGGTATCTGGCTGAGCTCGCCGTGGAACTTGGTGGGCCGCCCACGGCTGATGAGCTGGCGGCGGCGGAGGCCTGGATCGATGCCGCCACCGTTCCTCCTGCGCGACGGGCTACATGAAGCAGGTGAACCTGGTCCTCGACTCGGGCGCCATCATCGCGCTGGGCCGTCGGGACCGGCAGACGGCCGCGCGCATCGCGGCGCTGCGCCAGCGCGGTCTGTGGCCACCGATCGTGTCCACAGCCGTGCTCGTCGAGTCGCTGACCGGCAACCGGGTGCGCGACGCGTTGGCGAACCGCACGGTCGGGCTGTCCGTGGTTCAAGCGGTGGATGAACCGCTGGCTTGTCGGGCGGCGCAGTTTCGTGGCCGGGCGCGTGCGGGTTCCGCCGTGGAAGCCATCGTGGTGGCCACCGCAGAGCTGCTCGAAGCGCTGGTGATGACCACCAATCCGGTGGACCTTGCTCGACTATCCCGACACGCCAACGGTGTCGCACTACTCCCGGCCTGACCCGTAAGAAGGTCGGACGCCCTACGGGTTCACGATGCGGGAGGGGTTCCACGAGGTTGACGGTGCCGGGCAGGCCCGTTAACGTCGGCGACATGCTGATCCCCACAGTACTTGTATGCCAGAGGCGCGTCGTCTGAAGCACCCACAGACGTCGACGCGCCAACCCTCGCTTCAGCCCACCCGGGCGGCGAGGGTTTTTTGATGCCCGGGGCAGAGCAAGAGATGACTAAGGCAGGACCATGACAACCGTGACGCCCAAAGACATGTCCCGCGAGACAGCGAAGCCGGTGCAACCGCCCAAGCCGGCCCCGCCCGTAGGCGCGCCCGTACGGATGACGGGGGCACAGGCCCTGGTGCGTTCTCTCGAAGCCCTTGGGTGCGAGGTGGTGTTCGGAATCCCTGGCGGGACGATCCTGCCGGCGTACGACCCGCTGCTGGACTCCACGAAAGTCCGTCACGTGCTGGTTCGTCACGAGCAGGGAGCGGGGCACGCCGCTACCGGGTACGCGCAGGCCACCGGGCGGGTCGGGGTGTGCATGGCCACATCAGGTCCGGGTGCGACGAACCTGGTCACGCCGCTGGCCGACGCCCATATGGACTCGGTGCCGGTGGTCGCGATCACCGGCCAGCAGACCCGGGCGCTGATCGGTACGGACGCCTTCCAGGAGGCGGACATCACCGGCATCACGATGCCAGTCACCAAGCACAACATGCTGGTCAAGGAACCCGCGGAGATCCCGAGGGCAATCGCGGAGGCGTTCCACCTGGCCGCTACCGGCCGCCCGGGCCCGGTGCTGGTCGACATTCCCAAGGACGTACTGCAGGAGCAGACGTCCTTCGTGTGGCCACCGGAGTTGCAGCTTCCCGGATACCGGCCGACCACCCGGCCGCACGGAAAGCAGATCCGGGAGGCCGCCCGGCTGATCGCTACCGCCCGCCGCCCGGTGCTATATGTCGGCGGCGGTGTGATCAAGGCGCGGGCCACCGCGGCGTTGCGGGAGTTGGCCGAGCTCACCGGAGCACCCGTGGTGACCACGCTGATGGCCCGCGGTGCCTTCCCGGACTCCCATCCGCAGCACGTGGGGATGCCCGGTATGCATGGCACGGTCGCCGCGGTTGCCGCGATGCAGCGCTCAGATTTACTGATCACGTTGGGCGCCCGGTTTGATGATCGAGTCACCGGGCAGCTGTCGTCGTTCGCGCCCGACGCCGCTGTCGTGCATGCCGACATCGATCCTGCGGAGATCTCCAAAAACCGGCGGGCAGACGTGCCCATCGTCGGGGACTGCGCGGAGGTGATCAGCGAGCTGATCATTGCGGTGGCGGCCGAGTTCCAGGCCGGCCGGCCGGATCTGGCGGCGTGGTGGCAGCAGCTGCACAACTGGCAGCAGACGTTCCCGTTGGGTTATGACCCACCGACCGACGGGATGCTTGCGCCGCAGTTCGTGATCGAGCGGATCGGCGCACTCGTCGGCCCAGACGCGATCTACACCGCGGGGGTGGGCCAGCATCAGATGTGGGCTGCACAGTTCATCAGGTACGAGAAGCCGGGCAGCTGGATCAACTCCGGCGGTTTGGGCACGATGGGTTTTGCGGTGCCGGCTGCGATGGGCGCCAAGCTCGGCAGACCCGACGTCGCGGTCTGGGCCATCGACGGGGACGGCAGTTTCCAGATGACCAATCAGGAGCTGGCGACGTGCGCCATCGAGAACATCCCGATCAAAGTCGCAGTGATCAACAACGGCAGTCTCGGAATGGTCCGGCAGTGGCAGACCCTGTTCTACTCCGAGCGCTACTCTCAGACCGACTTGGGAACCCACTCCCGTATCCCGGATTTCGTGAAGCTCGGCGAGGCATTGGGTTGCGTGGGCCTGCGCTGCGAGGCTGAGGCGGACGTAGACAAAATCATCACCCAGGCGATGGAGATCGACGACCAACCGGTCGTCATCGATTTCGTAGTTGGCAAGGACGCGCAGGTCTGGCCGATGGTCGCGGCCGGTACTGGAAACAGTCACATCATGTCAGCGCGAAACATTCGCCCGTTGTTCGACGAGGACGGGTCATGACCGAACACACCATGTCGGTGCTGGTGGAAAACAAGCCCGGGGTGCTCGCGCGGGTGGCTGGGCTGTTCAGCCGTCGCGGCTTCAATATCCACTCATTGGCGGTCGGACCCACCGAAAATCCCGATATATCCCGGATGACCATCGTTGTCGCCGTCGATGAGCTGCCCTTGGAGCAGGTCACCAAGCAACTCAATAAGTTGATCAACGTCATCAAGATCGTCGAGCTCGATCCAGCGATGGCGGTACAGCGGGAGCTGTTGCTGGTGAAAGTCCGGGCTGACACCACCGTGCGCTCCCAAGTACTTGAGACCGTCACACTGTTCCGGGCCAAAGTTGTCGACGTCTCGCCGGAGTCGCTGACTATCGAGGCCACCGGCACCGCAGACAAGACTGAGGCGCTCTTGCGGATGCTAGAACCCTTCGGCATCCGCGAGATGGCCCAATCCGGCATGGTCGCCATGGGCCGCGGCCCCCGCGCCATCACCGCTACCCCCCTCCGCTAACGGCCGCGTCGGCAGATGTCCACTTTCGAGCGCGCGGATGCCGCGTGTTCCATGACGTTTTCGATCCCGGATTGTGGTAAGCGACCCAGATCAGGAGCGAGCGATGAGTGTTGAGGTTTTTTATGACGGGGATGCTGATTTGGCGATCATCGCGGAGCGCAAGGTCGCGGTGATCGGGTACGGCAGCCAGGGACATGCGCACGCGTTGAGCTTGCGAGATTCCGGGGTCGACGTGCGGGTGGGCCTGCCCGAGGAGTCGAAGTCGCGCCCGAAGGCGGCCGACGAAGGCTTGGCGGTGATGACGCCGGCGCAGGCGTCGGCCGAGGCCGACGTGATCATGATTCTCGCGCCGGACACCAAGCAGCGTGCCATCTACACCCAAGACATCGCGCCGAACCTGAACTCGGGTGACGCGCTGCTGTTCGGTCATGGATTCAATATCCGTTATGACCTGATCCGCCCGCCGTCGGATGTGGACGTGGCGATGGTGGCACCCAAGGGTCCCGGGCACCTGGTGCGCCGACAGTTCGTCGACGGTAAGGGGGTGCCCTGCCTGATCGCGGTGGAACAGGACCCCACTGGTGGTGCTCAGGCACTGGCGCTGTCGTATGCCAAAGCAATCGGCGGTACCCGCGCCGGAGTGATCAAAACCACCTTCACTGAGGAGACCGAGACCGATCTCTTCGGTGAACAGACGGTGCTCTGCGGGGGGCTGGTGGCGCTAGTCCAGGCCGGGTTCGAGGTGCTGACCGAGGCCGGGTACGCGCCGGAGGTGGCGTACTTCGAATGCCTGCACGAGGTCAAGCTCATCGTCGATCTGATGTACGAGGGCGGGATCTCGCGGATGCGCTACTCGATCTCCGACACCGCCGAGTACGGGGACCTCACCCGCGGACCGCGGATTATCACACCGGAGGTCAAGGACGAGATGCGCCGGATCCTCAGCGAAATCCAGGACGGCAGATTTGCCCAGGAGTGGGTGACCGAGGACGACAACGGGCGGCCGAACTTCACCAAGCTGCGTGCCGAAGGGGAGCGTCACCCGATCGAGCAGGTCGGTTCCCGGCTGCGCGGGCTGATGTCCTGGATCGACCGGCCGCTCACCGACACGGCCTAGACTTGGTGATCGTGACCCGACCAATTGTCCTGATCGCTGAAAAACTTGCCCCATCAGTGCTGGAGGTCTTCGGAGACGAGTTCGACATCCGCCATGTCGACGGCACCGACCGCGAGGCTCTGTTCCTGGCGCTAGCCGATGCTGAGGCGCTGCTGGTGCGCTCGGCCACCCGGGTCGACGAGGAGGCGCTCGGCCGCGCCCCGCAGCTCAAGGTCGTCGCCAGGGCCGGTGTGGGGCTGGACAACGTCGACGTACCGGCGGCCACCGAGCGCGGAGTGATGGTGGTCAACGCGCCTACGTCAAACATCGTTTCGGCGGCCGAGCACGCCATCGCGCTGCTGCTGGCGGTGGCCCGACGCATCCCGGCCGCCGATGCCAGCCTGCGTAGTGGGCAGTGGAAGCGCAGCTCGTTCAACGGGATGGAGCTGTCCGGCAAGACCATTGGTGTGGTCGGCCTGGGCAAGATCGGCCAGCTGGTTGCGCAGCGGCTGGCAAGCTTCGCCACCGAGCTGATCGCCTATGACCCCTATGTGGCCCCCGCGCGGGCTGCCCAGCTGGGCATCGAGCTGGTCGACTTCGACGAGTTGCTGTCGCGTGCCGACGCGATCTCGATTCACCTGCCCAAGACCCCCGAGACGCTCGGATTGATCGGCGCCGATCAGCTCGCCAAGACGAAACCAGGTGTGCTGATCGTCAATGCCGCGCGCGGTGGGCTGGTCGACGAGCAGGCGCTGGCCGACGCGGTGCGCGCTGGTCAGGTCGGAGGTGCGGGAATCGACGTCTTCGCCACCGAGCCGTGCACCGCGAGCCCGTTGTTCGAGCTGCCGCAGGTGGTCGTCACCCCACACCTGGGCGCCTCGACTGCCGAGGCGCAGGACCGGGCCGGTACCGACGTCGCCCGCAGTGTGCTGCGTGCGCTGCGCGGCGAGTTCGTTGCCGACGCGGTGAACGTGATCAGTGGTGGGGTGGTGGGCGAAGAGGTACGGCCGTGGCTACCACTGACCCAGAAGTTGGGCACCGTGCTGGCCGCACTGGCCGGTGGCTCGCCCGCGTCGGTCACCGTCGATGTGCGCGGCGAGCTCGCCGCCGAGGAGGTCTCCGTGCTGCGGCTCGCCGCGTTGCGCGGGGTCTTCACCGGTGTCGTCGACGAGCAGGTCACCTTCGTCAACGCGCCGCGGCTGGCACAAGAGCGCGGGGTAACCGTTGCTGTGGTCACTGCCCCGGAGAGCCCGAGCCACCGTAGCGTGGTGAGCGTGCGGGGAATCTTCGCCGATGGCACGGTGCACTCGGTATCGGGAACGCTATCCGGTCCGGCACAGGTGCAGAAGCTGGTCGAGATCGATGGCCGGCATTTCGACTTGCGCGCCGAGGGGCAGGCCATCTTCATGGAATATCCGGACCGCCCCGGCGTGATGGGCACCGTCGGCAATCTGCTGGGCGACGTGGGTGTCAACATTGAGGCGGCCCAGATCAGCCAGACGACCGAGGGCACCGATGCGATCATGGTGCTACGGGTGGATCGGACAGTTACCGGCCAAGTGCTGGCCGCGATCGGATCATCGGTGGGCGCCCGCACCGTCCGCTCAGTCACCTTCGGCTGACTCCCGGACAGGACTACCCGTCTGGGGTCACCCTTTTGAGCTAACCGCTGTGCGGTGTGATAGGTAGCTGCGGGTAATCTGCCCGCTGCGAAGGGTCCCATGGCGGGAGCCCGGGCACTGGAGGTGTCTCATGCGGCTTGCGGTGATCCCCGGCGATGGGATCGGTCCAGAGGTGATCGACGAGGCGCTGAAGGTGCTCGGCGAGGTAGCCCCTGATGCCGAGACCACGCCCTACGACCTTGGGGCGGCGCGCTGGCACTCCAGTGGGGAACTGTTACCTGAGTCGGTGCTCAACGAGTTACGCCAGCACGACGCCATCCTGCTCGGCGCGGTGGGAGATCCTTCGGTGCCTAGCGGAATCCTTGAGCGCGGGTTGTTGCTCCGGCTGCGTTTTGAGCTGGACCACCACGTGAACCTGAGGCCGGCCCGGCTGTATCCCGGGGTGCGCAGCCCGCTGGCCGATCCTGGCAGCATTGACATGATCGTGGTCCGGGAGGGCACGGAAGGCCCCTATGTGGGCAACGGGGGTTTGCTGCGCAAGGACACCCCCCACGAGATCGCCACCGAGGTCAGCTTGAACACCGCCTTCGGGGTGGAGCGCGTCGTGCGCGATGCGTTCGCGCGGGCCGCGGCGCGCCCGCGGAGACATCTGACGCTGGTACATAAGACGAACGTGCTGTGCCACGCCGGATCGCTGTGGTCGCGAATCGTGGAGGAAGTGTCGCTGCAGCATCCCGAGGTGACGGTGGCCTACCAGCACGTTGACGCTGCCACCATCCATCTGGTCACCGACCCCGGCCGGTTCGACGTGATCGTCACCGACAACCTCTTCGGCGACATCCTCACTGATCTCGCGGCCGCTGTCACCGGCGGAATCGGACTGGCTGCCAGCGGCAACCTCGACGTGGCTCGCCGCAACCCCAGCATGTTCGAGCCGGTGCACGGCTCCGCCCCGGACATCGCGGGCCAGGGCATCGCGGACCCGACGGCTGCCGTGCTGTCGATCGGCCTGATGCTCGCTCACCTGGGACTCGACGAGCCGTCCCGCCGGGTGGAGGCCGCAGTGGCCTTCGACTTGGCTACCCGTGATCACACCCATCCGGGTGGTACCCATGCGATCGGTGACCGGCTGGCCGCCCTGGTCTCCTCAAGCCAGCGGGTCGAGCGCGCCACCCTGTAGCGCGCCTCTGCGACAGCCCTCCTAGCCCCGACTCCACAGGAGAGCTGCCTGGGGCGGCACCAACAACTCTCTTGTTGAGTTCGGGAGGCTAAGAGCTCAAGGCCTGCCTCGGTACAGCGACGGCGCGGTCACATAACGTCGAACTCACCGTCTTTGGCGCCGAGCACGAACGCCTCCCACTCCGACGGCGTGAAGATCAGCGTCTGGTCGTCCACGGGATGCTCGGAGCTGCGCATCGCCACGTAGCCGTCCTGTACGAAGGCGATTTCCAGATGCGGTCCCGCCAACTCCTCAGAGCCCGCTGCGCGCTGCCACACGGCGTTCGACAGGTCGATCGTGCCGCGGATGTGCTTCTTATCGTCGTAGATATCGCCCATGGGCCCACGGTATCGAGAGCCGTGCAGCTGCCCCTAGGCGCTGGCTACCCGGCGATGATCGCAATCTATGTCGAACGCCATGCCACTCCAGGTAGTGCGGGTGTGGGTTCCACTCGGCTACGAGGTGTGCAAGACTTCGCTCGTGGCACGCCACTGTGTGATCATTATTGCTGAGCGCGTCGGGTAACCAGCACCATCACCCGACGCGCAGACCCTTCGCACCCGCGAGGGGTCTTTTTTGTTGCCTGCACACCTCTTGGAGCCTCGACGATGTCCCGCACCAGCCCCGCCGGCACCCCGCTCGGTGACGAGTTCCACCTCTACGACACCACGCTGCGCGACGGTGCTCAGCGCGAGGGGATCTCCTACTCAGTGGCCGATAAGCTCGCCGTCGCCCGGCTGCTGGACGCGCTGGGTGTCGGTTTCATCGAGGGCGGCTGGCCCGGGGCGATGCCTAAGGACACTGAGTTCTTCGCCCGCGCCGCGGCCGGTGAGCTGGAATTGAGCCACGCCGCGTTGGTGGCCTTTGGCTCCACCCGCCGCGCTGGGCTGTGCGCAGCGCAGGACCCGCAGGTGCAGGCCCTGCTGGCATCGGGGGCTCCGGTGGTCACAGTGGTCGCCAAGTCCGATCGGTGGCATGTGGAGCGGGCGCTACGGGTGGATGTGGCGCAGGCCTGCGCGATGGTCGCGGACACCGTCGCGCTGCTGGTCGGTGAGGGGCGGCGGGTATTTCTCGACGCCGAGCACTTCTTCGACGGCTACGCCTTCGACGCTGACTGCGCATTGCGGGTGCTCGAGGCCGGCGTCACCGCGGGTGCCGACGTCGCGGTGCTCTGCGACACCAACGGTGGGCAGCTGCCGCTGCAGCTCGCCGAGACGGTCGCCGAGGTAGTGGCCCGCACGGGCTTCCGGGTGGGAATCCATTGCCAGGATGACACCGCCTGCGCGGTGGCCAACTCCGTCGCGGCGGTGCAGGCCGGGGCCTCTCATGTGCAGTGCACCGCCAACGGCTACGGCGAACGCACCGGCAACGCCGACCTGTTCGCCGTCGCCGGCAATCTTGTCACCAAGCTGGGGATGCCGGTCCTCCCGGAACACGGGATGGCCGAGCTGACCCGCACCGCGCATGCGCTGGCTGAGATCGCCAACCTCGCGCCCGACACCCACCAGGCCTACGTCGGGAGGTCGGCCTTCGCTCACAAGGCGGGGCTGCACGCGAGTGCGATCAAAGTGGATCCAGAGCTGTACAACCACCTAGACCCCACGGTGGTCGGCAACTCGCAGCGTGTGCTGGTAACCGAGATGGCCGGCCGGGCCAGTATCGAGCTCAAGGCAGCCGAGCTCGGGCTGGACTTGGCCGGCCGCTCGGCGGAGATCGGCGAGGTCACTGCGCGGGTCAAGGAGCTCGAGTCGCAAGGCTGGTCCTTCGAGGCTGCTGACGCCTCGTTCGAGCTGCTGCTGCGCCAGCAGGTCGACGAGGTGCCGCCCGCGCCGCCGTGCCAGCTGGAGTCCTACCGGGTAATCGTTGATCACGGTACAGGCGGGGAGGTCGTCGCGCAGGCGACGGTGAAGGTCGGAGTGGCAGGGCAGCGGGTGATCGCCACGGCGGAGGGCAACGGACCGGTCAACGCGCTGGATGCCGCATTGCGGCAAGCGTTGGGTGCCCATCTACCCTGGCTGAAGAACGTGGAGCTGTCCGACTACAAGGTCCGGATCCTGCCCGGCACCCACGGTACCGACGCAGTGACCCGGGTGCTGGTGGACACCACCGACGGCACGGCATCCTGGACCACGGTGGGCGTGCACGCCAACGTGGTAGAAGCCTCATGGCTGGCGCTACTGGACGCGATGATCTACGCGGCGCTACGCCACCACGGTGTCGCCACGTCAAGCCTGCCCAGCTAGACGTCGTCCATGAGCCGATTGTGGTGGACCACGCTGCCCACATTGGCCTGGTGTTGTAAGGATCCGCTGGTGATCCTCCCAAAGGGGCCAGCGACCTGCCGTGATCAACGGAACTGAGCGATGGCCGCGCGATCCTGCACGGTCACCGCTCACTACTGGCGATCTTGAGAACGTGGCCAACAGTCCCAGGACCGGTGGGGGCCGCACTGCTGGACTATGCCGTGCCGCCGTCGACGTCGCCGTGTCGGTTACGCGACGCTGTGCGCCGGTCGCTGACAGTGACTGCTATGGCCACACGAATCGTTACGTGTTTTCACCGGGTCAGCAGAGTCCAGCGGGCTCACGAAGACCTAACGTGCACCGAGTGACTCTCGCGCCTGAGTTGAGCCCTGCCGCGTCGATTCCCCGCCAGGTCGTCGCAGTCTGCTTTGACGTCGACGCGACCCTGGTCGACTACGAGGCGTCGACCCGCGCCGGGCTGCGCGAGCTGCTCGGAACTGATGACGCGTGGGCGCAGTGGTGTGCGCTGACCGACCAGCACTACGCGCGCTACCTGGCCGGCCAGGTCGACTTCGACATGATGCGTCGGCATCGCACCAGGGACTTCTTTGCCTGCCGGGGCGAGCTTCTCTGCGACGGCGAGGTAGTCCAGCGTGAGGAACGCCGGGCAGCGGCGGTGCGGCGAGCCTGGCAGCTGTTCGACGACGCACTGCCGTGCCTGCGCGCGCTGCGGGCGCTCGGCATGCGGTTGGCCGCGGTCACCAACGCAGCGGGCGATCACCAGCGCGCGAAGCTCGGGGCGCTGGGCCTGGAGTCCGCCTTCGATGCGGTGCTGATCTCCGGCGAGCTCGGGGTGGCCAAGCCACACCGAGCGATCTTCCGGCGTGCGTGCCGTGCTCTCGGAGTGCGTCCGGCCCAGGCCGTCCACGTCGGCGACCGGCTCGACGTCGACGCCGAGGGCGCGCGGGACGCTGGGCTGCATGGAGTGTGGCTGGATCGCTCTGGTTGTGGTGCGCTTCCTCGCGACGCTGGAATCTCGGTGATCGGGCGATTAGCCGACCTCCCGGCGCTGCTCACCCGGCATGCGGACGGGCAGCTGGTAGCGCAAACGACGGCCCAGTGGAAACCGGCACTCGTGGTCGACTAACATCCGTGCCCGGTGCTGGTTCGGGTCCGTGGGGCCCCGGAGACGGACACCTGGTGGGGTATGGTGTAATCGGCAGCACGACTGATTCTGGTTCAGTTAGTCTAGGTTCGAGTCCTGGTACCCCAGCGAATGTCATCATCGCGTTGTCGCGGCCCCGTCGTCTAGTGGCCTAGGACGCCGCCCTCTCAAGGCGGTAGCGCGGGTTCAAATCCCGTCGGGGCTACACCGGTGGTAACAGCTAAGAGCAGCCCCTGATCTGGTGGTTCATGTCAGGGGCCACTCTTTTGCTGTCCGGCTGCGCCCGGTGCTAGTCGGCCGTCTCCGGGTGTCTGTGCCGAATACGTGCCGAAGTTCAGGTATGGGGGCTGTGGTGGCCGAGCGCCTCCTGCACTCGGCGCCGGGCGATCCCATCGTGGCCATCGAGGCAT
>JAVXWL010000089.1:0-8630 GCA_032230565.1 Pseudonocardiales bacterium
GCTAATGAAGGGCGCTTGGCATGATTGAGGTGGCGGTTTCGCACCACCCGGCGAAGTTGACGCGGCTGTGACCGATGTTGCCGGCGGACACGACTTGCACAGGGCACGGTCATCATCGGCCCAGGCCGTAACGCTTGGGTGCCGCTCTTGCGCATTAACTAGA
This sequence comes from Pseudonocardiales bacterium, assembly GCA_032230565.1. Lineage (GTDB taxonomy): Bacteria > Actinomycetota > Actinomycetes > Mycobacteriales > Pseudonocardiaceae. The sequence continues at coordinate 164 of JAVXWL010000089.1, forward strand.
GATCTCGGCCTTTGGCATACGTAGCATGCGCTTGGCAAATACTCGAGCTCGGCGATCGAGCGCCGTCACAGGGATATTCTCAAATCGGTACTCGAAGAAAGTCGTGGGTTGGGCCCCGAACTTAGACTTGAAGCGCCCGAGGCTCTGAGAAGCTGATCGCTGCATATCGTACTGCAGACATCCTCTCTGGCACGCGGTTTCAATCGCGACTCGATGAAGCAACTCGTTCGCGCCCGTTCCTGCCGCACTCTCTATGTCCATCGCACCGCGCCAGTAGGTTGCAACGACACCGTGCGTCAGAACGATCGTCCCAGCCAAGGGCTTCCCACCAAGCCAGGCGATATGCACCTCGCATTTCTCACCCAGAAGGTCTGCTACGGTTTGGAACTTGCGAAATGGTTCACGCCTCGACGCGAGTAAACGAGCAATGGCCAGCGGATGGCGCCGATCTTTCGCCCAGCGGTCGACTGACATACGATAAAGAGCGTCAAACACCGGCAGTAGCCGCCCAGTGGTGTCGGATTCTACCGTGATTCCTAAACGCTCGGCTTTTCGGGTTGCGGTTCGCACTGCACCCGCGAAGCACTTTTTCCAAACGTGCTCGAATCCACCGGAAAGATCCAACACGTGCGTCGTGCGAGATTCCCTGATAACATCCGGGGGAACAATCGATTCCCATAACTGGGCGTCAGCCATCCGAGACACAGGGACGCTGGTCCTCAGTCCGTTGTAGGCTTGCAAGTCCTTGACAATGTGGACGACGTCGCTGGAAGTAATGTGACCCTCAGTGGCGAGCAAACCGCAGAACCCCCAAGGCCCAGGCCAGGAGGATTGGGCTTTTAGTTGCACCGGGAGCCTACGGCCTCGCACAAGTGGCAAAACGATAAGACGCCCGTCAGACGATTCGTATGATCGGGTAACGTCCTCAAGGCCTTCAGAACGGCAGATGCAGTCGCACCAGATCGGTGTCTGCAGAATATTTACATTCGCATCCGTGCGTACGACGGCATCCCATCTTTCCCTGCTTTCAGCCCCTATCGCAACAAGTCGAATATTTCCGGTCAGCTCACTAGCCACCATCGGCTCCTCCTCGGCTGGACCCTACCGCCCCCTCGGAAATTCTCAGGCAGCTGGCTCGGCGGGTTGGCATCCGAGCTAGGATTCTTGGCGGTCCTGGGAGTGTCGTGGACTGCCGGTGTATGACCGGAAGGTGAGCCGAATGCTGGCTCCCGTGCTGGCTCGCGGACCCGGGCTGACTGCAGCGGCTACGGTCCCGGCCGTGACGCGCAGCGACCGCGCCGGCCGGTGCAAGACCGACGCCGTAGCGCCGACGGTCGTCGGGCAGGCCCTGGTCGGCCAGGGCGGAGGCGAACGCTCGAACAGTCGCGGACCGCGTACCGCTCCGCGAGCCCTCAATCTCAGATTCAGACTCAGGGCTAATGTTCGCGCTATGAGCGAAGGCGGCTCGGCGCGCTCGCGCCGTCACCGTGGCGAGGTGAGCTTCGACGCCTTAGAAGGGCAGGTCGACGGCGAGCGCCGCGCATTCGTTGAGGGCTATGTCCCGTCCGAAAGCGAGGAGGCCCGTTCCGAGGCGCTGGCCGGCGGGTCCGCCGATGTAGCGCGTGTGTCCGCCACCGCGGGCCGCACGATCACGGTGGCCGCCTGGACGCTGATCAGCCGGATCACGGGGCTGCTGCGGGTGGTCGTTATCGGCGCCGTCCTGGGCCCAACCTACTTCGCCAATGCGTTCCTGTCCGCGAACACCATGCCGAACCTGCTCTTCGCAGCGATGGCCGGACCGGTCCTGGCGCTGGTGCTCGTACCGGCGCTCAGCCGTGCGCTCACCGAGCGCGGCGTAGCCGATTCCCGTCGGCTACTCGGCAGGATCACGGGTTATCTGCTGTTTTGGGCGTCGATTCTGGCCGGCGCCATCGCGGTGGCGTCCCCGCTGGTAGCGCTGGCGGTCACCGCAGGCATTCCGGACGATGCCACTCGCTGGCGGGCATGGCAGCTGACCATCCTGATCGTGCTATTCGTGGCACCGCAGGTGCTCTGCTACACCGTGGCCTCGATCGGGGCCGCCGTGCAACAAACCAAGGGTCGGTTCGGGTTGGCCTCTGCGGCACCCGCGGTGGAGAACCTGGGCATGATCACCGTGATGGGCGTGGTCGCGCTGTGGTACCGGCCCGGGGTGGACGTACCGGACGTCTCAGTGGGCATGGTGCTCGTGCTCGGCGTGGGTTCCACGCTGTCCGTGGCGGCCCACGCGGCCGTTCAGCTCTACGGGGCTTACCGGATCGGGCTGCCGATTCGACCGCGAGGCGGCTGGTCGACCGAGCCGGACGCCCGCGAGGTCAGCCAGCGGCTGCGCCACTCGGTGGCCGTAGCGGCCTTCCCGGTGTCCTCCATGTTCGCGATGCTGGCCGTCGCGGCGACGGTGCCCGGCGGAGTTTTCGTGTTCCAGGCCGCCCTGTCGGTGTACACCGTGATCGGCGCGCTCGGCGCCAGAGCGGTTACCGTGGCCGCGTTGCCCGCGATGAGCGCGGCGGCCAGGGATGGCGTAGCCGGGCGGGTGGGCGCGGCCTGGCGGCAAGCGCTGAACTACAGCGTGATGGCCAGCCTGCCCGCCCTGTGCCTGCTGCTCGCCTTCGCCGGCCCGGTGGCGTCCACCCTGGCCAACGGCGAGCTGCACGACCCGAGAATTGTGAGATGGCTGACCGCCTGCCTCACGGTGCTCGCTGTCTCGCAGTTCGCCAACGCGGGCTACGAGGTGGCCCGACAGACACTGTTCGCTCGATTGGACACTAGCGGGCCACGCCGCGCCAGCGCCGCGATGATGGCGGTCCGCATCGTAGTCGCGCTCAGTGCGCTGCTGTTGCTGGCGGACGGCGACCGGCTCGTCGGGCTGTGCTGTGCTGTGCTGCTCGGTGATGTGACAGCAGCCGTGCTCGCTCTGTCCATGGTGCGCACCGCGATCCGCCCGGAGCGGATGGTCGACCCGCGCAGGCTGGCCGTCATTGGGGCGTCGACCGTGGCGATGCTGCCGGCGTCCGCGCTCGGCTCATGGCTGGTCGGGCACATGGTGCGGGCTCGAGTGCCGCAGGTGATGACGGGCCTACTCATGGGTTCGGTGGCGCTGGTCTGCTTCGGCCTGGTGTTCGCGGTGCTCACCGACAAGATGCCGACGCTCATCGCCAGTGTGCGGTCCCGGCTACCGGGTTGAGGCCGGGGACCGCGCGTGCTCGCAGGGCACGCAAACTGCGCAGTTTATAGCCACGCCGCCATCGCGACCGCTTGGCGATGTGGCGTTGTCAAAGGTCATATCCGAGCCGCATCAGGGACCCTTCGCGGCGCCAGCGCCGCTCCATGACTTGCCGTGCCCACGGCCAGCCACACGCCCATCGGCTACCGGATCCGACGGCGTCGCAGTTCTGCACAGTCTGGTCAGATCCGCCAGCGGCGGTAGCAGCTGTCGTGACGAACCGTGACTGCTGTAGACCCACTCGATTGGGTGGTCCGTCGGGCGGTGATGAACCGTGCGCGGCTGCGGGTCGAAGTGAGTGCAGGAGCTATGAAGTTGTGCAGCGTCGCAAGTGTGTGCAGGACGACACTCAACGCGGTTAGCCACCACACTCGCACCGGATTCACACCGACAAGGTCGCGACCGGTCTCGTGAGGTCGCGACACGCGCGGTGTTGCACCCAAAGGGAGATGTTGATGGCTATTGCGTGGGCAATGTTGGCTCTGTTGTGGCTGGTCCTCGTCAGCGTCATCGTCTGGGTTATTGCGACCGCGGTCGCTCGAAGCCGTTAGAACCCTCGTCCTCGCTTGATGGATGTACCCAACAGCGCGCGAGGCTCTTGGGCGCTCGCTGTCTCTGGCGCATCAGCGTCACGCGTGTATTTCGCTATTGGCATCGGTGCCACACGACATGTTCAAAAGTCCTCCCGACCGCCATTGCACAAGAATCCCGACAATATGTGAATAGTTTAGGCGGTATGCGCCCAGCAAGGCGCTCTGGACAGCTTGACGGATTGTCTCATCAAGACGTTCAACATCGACATTGCGTTGCCAAACTTTCCAGGAAGACGTCAACAAGATCGAGGACAAGCCGGCCGAGTGTTGTTCTGGTTGATCGTCAGGGTGGAGGTCACAAACTTTTGGATAGGAGACGTCGTCATGGGCAGTCAGGGGTGATCTTCAAACGGTCCGGTTGCCGAAACCCGCGGCGACCAAACCGCCAGCCTGCGAACATTCGACCAAGCCGCCGAACTCTTATCCGATGATCCAGCCGACGCACGACCCTACGTCGCGCTCGACCCCGTGCACCTCGCTCACTGGCGCGGCCACGCACTCTCTCGCTTCGGCCGCCCTGATGCGATCACAGTCCTTACCGACGCACTCGACCGACTCGACCGATCCTTCGTCCGCGCCGAGGCCGCGCTCCGCACCGATCTGGCGACAGCACTGGCGGCCGGTGGCAATCAGGACGAAGCGAGCGAACATGCCAGGCGGCCCGACACGCTCGCTGCAGAACTTGGATCAATACGGCAGCGTCGCCGCCTACAGACACTGGCGGCATCACTTCCGGTAGCGTGACGGCCGACCCACGCGGCCTGCTAGCAGCGAAGACGTGCCCAGTGAACACCGCAAGCAACCCAGCACGACGGCACCAAAGTAGGCGCTCACAGCCGCTACGGCCTGCGCCTTCAATGTCCGGGAAATCCGTGCTGCGTCGCCGTTCGCGGGCAGTCATCGTAGAGATCGTCCACCCGAGTGCGGAGGGGCTGCCTGCGTCCGCTGAGCAACTGGATATAGGAGGGGCGACGGATGGGCGTGGGGGGCGACATCGTCGTTCTGACCGACCACGGCTCTGGGGAGGGCAGTCTGCCCCTGCTGGAGGCCGCCATCGAAATCCTCACCGGCATGCGGCCCGTGTCGATCGACGCCCGGCACTTCATGACCGGCGGGAACGGTCGCGCGATTGCACAGAAGGGAACCCTCAGGCTCGACGTGCCGTCGGAGGATCTCGTCGCGACGCCAGACGTCCTCGTCATTTACGAAATCCCGCCAGCCGAGCGTCGGCAGTTTGAGACGTTCCAGCGCATGCTGCTTAGCAGCGGGTCGACCTGCCTGGGCGCCGACGTGGATGCCTGGCGTGCCGCAACGGATAAGCACCGGACCGTTGCGCGGTTCCTCCGCGATGGCATCCCGCACATGGAGACGATCGCCTTGTGCTGCCCCGACCCGGACTCCGCGCTCGATGCATTCGAGCGACTTGGCCGCAACGTCTGGGCACGACCGAGGACAGGAGCGGGCGGTAAGGACGTCTTCCACGTCACCACGATCGAGCACCTCCACGACGCCCGCCGCCACTACGCGGCATCAGGCCAGGACTGGCTCGTGTCCCGCGACGCCCGGAACATGGATCCGGACGGGCGCCGCCACCAATTCCGCGTTGTCGTCCTCCACGATCAGGTGCTCAGAGTGTGCGAACATGTGCAGGCCGACCCGGATGCGCCCTGCAACGAGTCCCGGGGTGCCGTGTCCACCGTCGTTCCCATCGACGACTTCCCGCCCGAATTCTCCCAGTTGGCCGTCTCGGCGACGCGATCGTTGGGTCTGCCCTTCGGCGGCGTTGACCTGACCATTGAGAACGGGGGCGTGGTCTTTGAAGTCAACGTGCACCCGGTGCTGGATGTATCGGGTGGGCTGGAAACCCTCGCCATCCCGTTCGTTCAAGCTCACCTCCCGCCCCGGTGATCAGACGCTGTCCGAGGTGCGGACCGGGAACGAGGGCAAGCAAACGATCACCGGACTGGATACCGTGCTCACGCCGTAAGTTGACCGAGCTCCCTGCGAGCCATGCGGGCAAGTGTAGACACGGTTTGATGGACAAAGATCCATCCGAACTATCAGATTCGATCTTAAATCGTTACGTCACCGCAGATCAATGGCACTGTAGGAGGTGCGCGCCCGGAGAGACTCGAACTCCCAACCTTCTGATCCGTAGTCGTGGGCACCACCCTGTTTTACCTGCAATTTGTCCGTGGACGTGCCCCTTCTTCGGGTTCACGTCCAAGGACGTCCATGGTCGTCCGTAGTCGTTAATGTACCAACTGATGCAGGGCCGCCTCGAACCGCCGTCCTTCCGCTTTTCAGAGGTCTGGATAATAGTTCGTCGAATAGCGCTGACGTTCGTGACCTGCATCGCCGGGCTGATACGAATAATGAGATCAAAGATGAGACCACAACGCCGTGGCAACGCGGTCTTGGCGTGCTATCGGTCATGCAGGCTCTGCAGAGAGCCCGAGTACCACCGTGTGAAGGCGCGGAGTGCAACGCTTTGGGAGCAGGGAGGCGTTCATGTGCACGGTCAGTGAAAATTTGCTTGTGATCGCCGGTGGTTTCCCGTGAGTCACCGTGTGAATGGGCACACGGGGTGCCACGAGCCAAGATTCACCCACCCTGAGGCCTGGTCCGACGCACCGTAGGACCACCACATCTGTGGGTGAGCGATCGACTACAGTCATCGGGTGCGCAGCGGCGCCCCAGCATGATCCGACATCAGTGGTTGCTGATCGTCGTCATTACGGTTGGCCTGCTCGGCATGCATCACATGCTGCTCGTGTGCACCGCGCAGACGACGCTGATGACCATCGCGACAGGCCCGGGGCCAGGTCCGGTGATGGTGCCTTCGACGAGCGTTACGTCGATCCTGCACGCCGACCGCGATCCCGCCGGAACGAATCCGGTTGAGGTGAGCTTGGTGGTGACGGTCGCAAGACGACTGTTGTGATCCGATGGACATGGTGGGGCACTTCTGCTTGGCCGTGTTGACTGCTATCACCGCCTTGGTTGGCGCGCTGATCGTGGCGGTAGTTCGGCGTCGACCAGCCGAGCCGGCGCAGCTGTTGGTCGACGTCAGCGCCGTTGCGGTGCGGGCACCACCCCTCGGTTGCGTCCGGCGTACCCAACTTCGCGTACTGAGGCGCTGATCACCGCTGATCTGTCAGCGAGTGATTCAGCCAACCCCGTATGCGCCCCGTATGCAGAGGAGTACACCCATGACCACGCGCACGATCATGACCTTGGTCGCGACTGCGGCCGCTGTCACTGTTGGTGCCGCGCTTGGCGGCTGCGGCACCAACACCACCGCACCCTCTGTCCGGGCGACTAGCTCACCGCCAGTCGCTCAGGCTTACAACCAGGCCGATATCACCTTCGCCCAGAGCATGATCCCGCACCACGCGCAGGCCATCGTGATGTCCGAGATGGCCGCTCAACGGACGGTATTACCTCAGGCGCCGCGTTCGACCAGATGTTTCTCCACATGATGATCAGCCATCATAAAGGGGCTGTGATGATGGCTCAAACTGAGCTCAGCAACGGGCGAAGCCCTGACGCCCGCCAACTCGCCCAGCGCATTATCGACGCCCAACAGCGCGAGATCACTGAAATGCGAACCTTTTTCGGCGGGTAGCGACCCGCCGGCTCGGGGCGACCACTGGGGTGCACGGTGGGCATGGCGCCTTGATCCATCACGACGTCTCACACCGACACCGGATTGGGGTCATAATGTTGGGTCGTGACCTGATCGCCAGGCCACCTCGTCACCCGATACGAGGCCGGACGCAGCTGTTGTGGTGGTGGGTCTAGGTCCGCCGATGGCGGTCGCGTAGCGACGGTTCTGCGTGGGGCTAGGGGCCTCGGGTTCGACCTAGTGGCAAAGCACCAGCGTCCGGCTGACCTGGCCGTGTGACGGTATGTGCAAAAACCAAGTGGTAAAGCCGAGCTGTCGTTTGGCGAGTGTGGATCTTCGAGCGGGTCGGACCGGCAGCGTGGTGGCTAGTGCCCTCTACCGTGTCAATCATGATCGTGGTTGGTAGCGCACCGCGTTGAGGCATGTTGTGCCTCGCAGCTGCGTTGTGGAGTCGTGGGTGAACACGGGTGCGTACCGACCAGCGGTGATTGGTGCGCTTTCCTTTTGCTGCCGTAACCCTCAGGTCGAGTGGCTCGTAGGCCTGTGCCCAGCTTTCATCCGCCCGATGCTGTATTTATCCGCCCGACACTGTATTTGATCAGCGAACCATGCTCGTCGTTCCTCCGTCGCCGGCTGGTGGTGGTCACCGTCGTTTGTATCCCCGGTGTACCGGAGGACCTCGCAACCAGAGTGTGCCGGCTGGTCATTGGCTGGGTAGGAGGGTGAGGCAGGCGATCCGGGCACCTGCCGTGCCTGCCTGGCCCGGGACTGTTGCGGTGGTCATTGCTTCGTGCACCACGATTGATCCGGGTCGGCGGTTGGTGAAACCGAAGGGCACGGTGGTGTGTGAGGTGCCGGAGCCGTTCGCGTCGGTGCGTATGTCTAGCCAGATTTCGTTGCGTGGGTTGGCGTACTGCGGATTTGTCGATGGCTTTTGGGGTGTCGCGGCGGGATCAATGTGGTTTTGGTAGTGCGGTCCGGCGT
>JAVXWL010000155.1:0-5950 GCA_032230565.1 Pseudonocardiales bacterium
TCCGGACGCTTCGGCGCCAACTCCGCGTGGGTGCTGTGCGCGGCCATCGCCCACAACCTGCTGCACGCCGCCGGGACCCTCGCCGGCGACTCTCACCGCGTCGCCCGCGGCGCGACCCTGCGACGACAGATCATCACCGTGCCGGCCCGACTCGCCCGCCCCGCACGCACACCCATCCTGCACCTGCCACGGCGATGGCCCTGGGCTCCGGCATGGCTACGGCTGTGCAACAGGTCATCGGCCCAGGCCCACCAGCCACCACCTGACCCTGCCCGAGCGCCGCCCCGGCCCGACCAACCGCAACAGTGGAAAAGCTGGACAGACCAGCAGCCCCTCCACGCACCACCCGCCAAACAAGATCACATTATGTGATCTCCAGCTACCCAAGATCGTCTCATGACTGGTCTGCGGATTCAGGCTAAACCGTAGAGGGCCGCAGCAGGGTTGTCATCCCAGACCCGCAAGAGGGCATCCAGAACCAGCCGCACGGTTGTCGTCATCCGCAGAGCCATACCTGAAGTCTAGTGAGGGCATGCCCGAAGTCAACTGAGGGAGGGCCCAGCAGGCCGAACGTGACCCCCGCTCCGCCCCTTGCTAGAGTTCGTTTTAGCCTATATCGTATTCAAATGTGAAGGTTCCTATCCATGACGATTACCGTCAAGCCAAGGCTGGAAGCGGCACAGTTGCATTAGGCGATCGGTCCACCCGACCTGGTCCATCTGCTGGCCCAGAGCCACGCAGCAGGCATTCGGATGCCCGGTTATTACAGTTCTTCAAGGTACCTGAGGGGCCTACCTCCCCACTTGGTGCGCGGCGAGGACGCCCTTCCTCCCTTAATGCAACTGTGCCGTTCTTTCCCTACCAAGGAATCGCTGCGCACCCCAGCTGGGTCGGGTTGCCTTGAGGACCCGACCCGAAGGAGAACAACGCATGCGGCGCCTGCTCCGCGCGTTGCGGGCCGTCGGTCTCAGCGCGACACTCGTCGCTACCGTAGTGGCCTGCACTGCTTCGGTTCCTGGTGCGCCAGGGTCTGCAGCGGTGTTTACTCCTGCGGACAAGCAGGGTTTTGGCACCGCGCGGTCTGAGCGCAGCCCGGTGTGGTTCACGCTGGGTCGCACCGGCATGACGGAGGTCTTCTACCCCGACCTGAGCACCCCCGCGGTGCGCGAACTGCAACTGATCGTCAGCGATGGGACCGGTACACCCCAACGGCTCCAGGACGTTGAGGTCCGTACCGAGCAGTCCGACCAGGGCAGCCTTACGCTGCGCCAGAGCGCCACAGGCAGGGGCTGGAGTGCGACGCTGACCTACGTCACCGACCCCCAACGCGCCACGGTCCTCGCCGAGGTGAACCTCCGCTCCCTGACCGGCCGGCCACTGCGGGCCTTCACCTACTACGACCCGTCGCTGACCCGGGAAGGCAACGACGACACCGCAGCGACAGTCGGCGACGCCCTCGTCGCCTCCGATGGATCGGCCGCCAGCGCACTGGTCGCTGATCCCAGCTTCACCGCGACCTCCAACGGCTACCTCGCCACCAGCGACGGCTGGACCGACCTCGCTGCGGACGGCACGCTCGACTGGCACTATCCCCAAGCCGGACCCGGTAACGTCGTGCAAACTGGCCAACTCCCCATCGACGGGCTCGCCGGCCAACACGCCACCCTCGCGCTGGGCTTCGGCGCCCACCGCGACGAGGCGCTGGCCACCGCGCGAGCCACCCTGCGCCAAGGGTTCTCCCCTACCGCAACGTCCTATGCCAACGGGTGGCGCAACTACCTCCAAGGGCTCCGCTTGCCCGCCGCCGTCCACAACGACCCGCGTCTCTACACCACCTCACTGATGGTGCTGGCCTCCACCGAGGACAAGCACCACCCCGGCGCCTTCATCGCTTCACCGTCCATGCCGTGGGCCTTCGGCTTCAATCGCACCCTGGCTAAGGAGTTCGGCTCCTACGCCCTAGTGTGGCCCCGGGACCTGTACCAGATAGCCAGCGCGATGCTCGCCGCCGGAGACCGCGCGGCAGCCGATCGCGCGCTGGACTACATGCTGGGAGTCCAGCAACGCCCCGACGGGCACCTGCCGCAGAACACCCGCGTGGACGGGACCCCGTACTGGACCAGCGTGCAACTCGATGAGACCGCCGCCCCGATGCTGCTCGCCGGACTACTCGGCCGCACCGACATCCCCACCCTGGACCATCTGCGCCGCGCGGCGGAGTTCCTGGTCAACTATCGCAAAGATGGCAACACCGCGCCATTCAGCGAACAGGAACGCTGGGAAAACCACAGCGGCTACTCCCCCGCCACCATCTCCTCCGCGATCGCCGGCCTGGTCTGCCTTGCCGATCTCCTCACCCGCACCGGGGACACCGCGGGCGCCGCGCGCTACCTCACAGTCGCCGATCACTGGCAGTCCACAATAGACAACTGGACGGCCACCAACACCGGACCGCTGTCCGACCGGCCCTACTACCTGCGACTTACCAAAGACGGCCAGCCCGACCACGCCACCACCTACAACCTCGGTGACAACAACCCCGGCCCGATCGACCAACGCGCCGTCGTCGACCCCAGCTTCCTGGAGCTGGTACGCCTCGGCGTCAAGCCCGCGACCGACCCGGTCATCCGCAACACCCTCGCAGCCATCGACCAGCAGCTGGCCACCACCACCCCAGCCGGGCGGTTCTGGCACCGATTCACCAACGACGGCTATGGCGAACGCGCCGACGGCGGACCGTGGAACATCAACCAGCTCACCCCCCAGCGCACCTTCGGCCGCCTCTGGCCCATCCTCGCCGGCGAACGTGGCGAATACGACCTACTGGGCGGCGACCGGCTCTCGGCCACCCAAGCGTTGAACGCCATCACCGCGACCGCAGGAAGCGCGGGCATGCTCCCCGAACAGGTGTGGGACGACCGACCTCCCGCTCCAGACCACGCGCATCCCGGCACCGCCACCACCTCAGCCACGCCGCTGGCATGGACCCACGCCCAGTACATCCGCCTGGCCTGGTCAATCGACGCCGGCCACCCAGTCGAACAACCCACAGTGGTGGCCTGCCGCTACACCGCCACCTGCTAGGGGAGTGTCCGATGAGCGGTGTAACTGACAGTAGTTCCTTATCACGAATGGTAGTCGGTTAGTTGGTGTTGCTGGGGACGATACGGCCTTCGAAGGTGATGGCGAAGGCGTTGAGCGCGGGCTTCCAGCGCATCGCCCAGCGGGTCTTGTCCCGGCCGGTGGGATCCAGCGAGCGGGTGACGAGGTAGAGGCATTTCAGCGCGGCCTGGTCGGTCGGGAAAGGCCCCCGGGCGCGCACCGCTCGGCGGTAGCGGCGGTTGAGGCTTTCCACGGCGTTTGTGCTGCAGATGATCTTTCTAATCTCACGTCGTAGTCGAGGAAGGGGATGAACTCCTCCCATGCGGCCCTGTACCGTGCCAAAACTCGTCACCAGTGTGGTGACGTGGTGTTTCGTTGCATCCTGCGATCATGACATGATCACGGACCGTGCTGTTTCGGCTGCTGTATCTGATCTGTGTCACGGTGTTCAGCTGGCTTCGGTTGCTCACCCGCAGCACCGCGGCCAAGGACATCGAAATCCTGATCCTGCGCCACGAAGTCACAGTGCTGCGCCGTCAGGTCACCAGAGCGCGTCCCTCCTGGCCGGACCGAGCGGTCTTGTCCGCCCTAGCCCGCCTGCTCCCCCGTCGGCTGTGGCTGCACCGCCTTGTTACCCCCGCCACGCTGTTAACCTGGCACCGCCGCCTGATCACGAAGAAGTGGACCTTGTGGGGTTTCAAAAGTCGGCCACCTACGCTGAGCAGCAACTTCATGACGCCCGTTCGTATTCGTTGATCAAGCCACCGAGAATCGGGCGGCGCGTGATCCGTTCAGCGTTGAGGTCGGCGGCGGGGTGGGTCGGCCGTGGTGGGCGAAGGTCGCGGGCGCGATGTGGCTGTCGACCGTTGTAGTGGCGAACGTATTCCGCGAGCACCACACGCAGGTGTCGCTGACTGAAGATCAGCATACGATCGGTGAGTTCGGCTCGCAGGGTGCGGACGAACCTTTCGGCGAAGCAGTTCGCTCGTGGGCAGCGTGGAGGAATCTGGACCACGGAGATGCCGGTGTCGGTGAGGACAGCGTCGAATGATGCGGTGAACTGGCCGGCCCGGTCTCGGACGAGGAACCGGAACCGGGTGACGCGGTCGCCGAGATCCATTACCAGGTTGCGGATCTGCTGGGTGGTCCACCTGCCGTCGGGGTTTGTGGTGGTGCCTAGCAGGTGCACGGGTCTGCTAGGCATTTCCAGCACGAACAACACATAGATCCGCGGGAGTGTGACTGCGCAATCTACGTGGAAGAAGTCGCAGGCCAGCATGGTTGACGCCTGGGCGCGCAGGAACTGACGCCAGGTTGTGTCGGTGTCCCGCAGCGGTGCCGGAGGTATCTGCTTCCGCCGCAGGACGCGGCGGATTGTGGAGGCCCCGACTCGGTGACCAAGCTTGAGCAACTCGCCCTGAATTCTCTGGTATCCCCAGGTGGGATTCTCCTTAGCCATGCGCTGGATCAGCACGGACACCGCGTCCTCGATGGGTGGACGGCCGAGGCGGTGGGGATACTTCCATTTCTTGGCGACCAGGCGACGATGCCAGCGCAGGATCGTGCCCGGTGTGACCAGGCGATGCCTCCGCAGCATTTGCGGCAGCCTCCGGACCAGCGCGGTGAAGACTGCGCGATCTTCCCAGTCTAGGCGGGGCTTCGGGTTGGTTCTGCGCAGCACGGCGACTTGGTGACGTAGCACCAGGAGTTCGACGTCCTTGGACGCCGACGAGCGGCCGAGTAGCAACAGCAGGTTCAGCAGCCTCAGGAAGATCAAATATAGTAGGCGCAGTGACACAACACCTGATCATGCCTTGGCGGCCGAGTACACTGATCACACAGGTCAGAGGCGCAGGCCGACTTCTGGAACCCCACACGTGGCCGGGCTACGACACGGCTTCCGATGGTGAGAAGGGTGTCCTGCTACGCCGCGAGGGTTTGTATTCCAGCCACATCGTGGCGTGGCGGCGCGCCCGCAATGCTGGCGCGTTGGCTGGGTTGGCTGCGCCGCAGGCCGACCGCGGCCGGATGTGCGCGAGGAGCGGATCCTTCGCTTGGAGCAGGAGAACCGTGGGAAGCGGAAACCAGCGAAGCAAGACCTCGGCGCGGGCACTCGGGGCAAGACGACGCATCAGTCCAGCCTGCCCGCTCGCGGTGATCCGCCGACGCAACAGTGCCCGCCGACGCCCTCGACGACCTCGCCGAGGCCGGCCTCGACCCCGGTGTGCTCGAACACCCCCAGAGCGGCTGGCCCCGATGACCGGGGCGGCGGCCGGCGCCACCACCGTGGTGGCCGCCGTGGCCGGGCTCGGCACCGGGGTGGGCCTGCTGCTGGTGATCATCGGCTGGCGCGGGCGTGACCCGCACCGGCCCAGACGGGTCTCTCGCCCCACCGGCCGGGGCGATCAACGGGTGCCAGTGCGGCTGGCGGTCGCGGCGGGGGTGGGTGTGACCGCCGGGGTGGTGACCGGGTGGGTGGTGGGCGCGGTGCTGGCAGGTCTGGCGTGCTGGGCTCTGCCGGGTGTGCTGGGCCGTGACCCGTTGCACGCCCGGCGGGTCAGCCGGATCGAAGCGATCGCCACCTGGACGGAGATGCTGCGTGACACCCTGGCCGCCGCGGCCGGGCTGGAGCAGGCGATTCTGGCCACCGCGCCGCTGGCCCCGGTAGCCATCCGACCGGAGATCGGTGAGGTGGCAACCCGGCTGGGACACGGGGAGCGTCTGGCCCCGTGCCTGCGGGGGCTGGCCGAGCGGCTCGCGGACCCGACCGGGGACCTGGTGATCGCCTCGTTGGTGCGGGCGTGTGAGCATCAGGCCCGCCAGCTCGGCGAGCTGCTGGGTTCGTTGG
>JAVXWL010000167.1:0-20017 GCA_032230565.1 Pseudonocardiales bacterium
GCAACCCCAGCGCCACGGTGGTCGCCATGCTGGCTGGCACCGCCGCAACCACCCCGACCAGAACCGAAAGGGCCACTTCCGTGCTGCCCGATATGCCGCGGCGAGCAGGAGGCGTGGCAGCGCCGTCTGGTTGAACGTTCACAGCGTTAGCATTGTGCTCAAGCAGGACGACAAGTGCATCGGGTCGATGTGGTGACACGGGGGAAGGCGAGAATGACGACACCTGACGAGCGGCTCCCGCGAGCCGGCACGGCCGAACCGGGCAGCGAGCACGACCCTGAGGCCGCCGAGGCCTATGCCCAGTCGGTGGGTATCGATCCCTCACCCGACGAGATCAACGAGTACCTCAAGATCGCCGGTGCGCCACCCCTCGACGACACCACCGACACCGGAACGTGACTCCGAAGGTCATTTAGTCACGCTGGGGCCGGTGGCGAGGTGCGTTCCAACGCTTGCCAGCCGGTGTCATGCGCGCGTTCGGCGCGTTCGGCGCGGCCGCCGCCGCGCAGGCCGAACAGCCGTTTGGCGACCAGCAGGTAGCCGACCACGGCCAGGTTGATGACCAGCGTGATGATTTTGGTGATAGTGATCCGACCGGTCAGCTCGTAGACCTCGGGGATCAACAGCAGCGTGGTCGCGATAAAAGTGAGGTACTCGGCCCAGCGCGCGGCGAACCACAGGCCCACGGCTTCGATACCCTCGAGCACTGCGTAGCCGGCCAACGCCAATCCCACGAACAACAAGGTGGAGGGCTTGGCGGCGAAAGCCCGTCGCAGTTCCTGCAGGATGCCCCCGCCGGCCTGACCGTTCGGGCCGCCAACGCCACCCTGCACCGCGTCCAGTACCCGGTAGAACGTGTGACTCAGGGCCACCCGGTTGGCGGCGAAGAGGAATACCGCCAAGGCGAGGACGCCGAGTACGACGAAGTGCACCAGCCGGTCCACGGCGATCAGCCGCAACACATAGCGATCGCGCAGGGGTCGTCCCCGCAGCGGCAGGGTGATCTCGGAGCGCTCCGGTAGATGCTCGCGAGTCGGCTCCAGCGGTGGTGCCATCGGAATCCACGCGTCACATCGCACGCAGCGATACCAGCGAAGCCCATCGCCAGGTTCGCGCACGAGGAGGTCGTCGACAGGTCGGATCGTGGCGACGTCGGTGCCCAGGAGCTCATGGCCGCGTAGCCCGCAGCCGATGAGCTCGTAGTGAAACTTCGGCCGCAACCGCTTGCCGCGCTGCGTCCCCGGCGGCGCCGGGCCACGCCCTGCCTGGTGCTCCTCCATCAGCCCTCGCCATCATCGAGCCCGACCCGACCGGCCTGCGCCGCCCAAGCTACGCGCCGGCGAGCCTAGCGAGTGGCATACCCAACGCAGGTCGCGTATTCCCGCAACGCGGGCCAGTCGTGCCCGCCGTGGATGTCGCCTGCGACATGGCCGGTGAACTGGCAGCCGCAGGCCTGGATGTCCGGGACGTCGTAGCGCGCAGCGGTGAGGTCGGGCGCCGTCTCGAAGTCGAGAACCTCGGCGAGGTTGTTGGCGCCGGCGTCGCGCACGGTGAGCGGTTCGAGGCCGAATCGCCACTCGATCATCTTGAGGATGGAGGTGTGGTCGTAGATGCCATGCGCGACGGTCCGTCGACGTGTTAGCGGCGAGATGACCAGGCACGGCACCCGAAATCCGCGCAGGCCGGTACCCAGATCGGGTCTCGGGTCGGGCGCAGTGGTCGGCGGCACGTGGTCGAAAAACCCGCCCCATTCATCATAGTTGATGACCAGGACGGTGCGCTCCCAGTTCGGGCTGGACACGACCGCGTCATACACAGTGTTAAGGAAGTGTTGGCCGACGCGGATGTCGGCCAACGGGTGATCGTCACCGGATGTGCCGACGGTGCCGTCACCGAGAAACCGCGGATCGATAAACGATACTGCGGGAAAGGCAGTCGGAGCCTTCGCGTCAAGAAGGAATTGGGCGAACGGCTGGGTGATGTCTCGGTATTTCGAGCCCCACAAGGCTGTTATCGGCGCGTCGCAGAAATAGTATTTCGCGGGAATACCACGTTCGGCGAGCCGGTCCCAGATCGTGGGTAGGGTGGTCGGCTCCATAAGGTTGACGATCCGGTCGGTTTGCGCGGCGTGTTGGAACAGGCGGTTCGGGAAGGTCGGTCCCATCACCGCCGCGAAGTACCGATCGCAGGTGGTCCAGTCGCGTGCGGCGCGGCTGAAGAAATCCAGATCTGCGGCTGTGTAGTAGCCGATCGCGAACTCGTCGTTGCGGCCCGAGCGCAGGAAACCGTCGCAGGCGCCACTGTTGTACTGGACGCGCCCGCCTCCGTATGAATGGTCCGGGTCAGGATGCCCGCAGCCGGTGAAGGTGTCCAGGTGATGCGTGGCATGGCGCTTACCGTTGTTATCGACGTAGCTCAGGCCATCCTGCTTGCCGTCTGCACCGGGCAGCCATCCCAGGTAGTGGTCGAAGGAACGGTTCTCCATCATCACCACGACGATATGATCGATTCCGGGCTGTTCAGGCGGCGGCAGTGCGGCGGGCCGCCGATGAAAGTGTGCAGTCGTCGCCGCGGCACAACCTGCACCGAGGCCCAGCGTGCCCGCAACCGTGACAGCGGCGCCGGCGATGAACTGGCGCCGGTTCAGCTCCATGTCGGCCGCTCACCCCACCGCGGTCAGCGCCGGTAGAGAATGAGGTGCCACGCGTCCACCGTAACGACCGTTCAGAACCAGGTGCTGCACCAAGGCGTGATTGTGGAACGGAACATGACGTCGGCCCGTGCTACAGCGCTGGTCGAGTGTTCGTCGATCAGACCCGCGGCTGCGAGGGTCCGTACGCCGTAGCCACCCAGGTAGGCGGAGCCGAGCACCGCGGTGGCCATGGTGAGATCGGGTGATGCAGTTGTCCGCGCGCAACTGGCGCCGTCGGGCCCGCCGTCAAGAGCGAAGCGACCGCTCGCCAGGCCAGCGGCGTCTACTACTTCGAGGATGACCTGCCCGGCGACCAGATACGACCGGGCTGCAAGCATCCTGGCAACGTCGAGCGGGCGGATCCACAGAAAGTCGGCTCGGCCGCTGGGCTGCGCGTGCCGGGCATCAGCCAACAGCAGGGGCAGCACCTCGTCGCCCGCGCGGTCCTCCACCCGGACGCTGGCCGTCAGGTCCAGGTTCAGCAGGTGATGCCACAACAGCGACTCCGCTGCGGGATCGCACGTCAAAAAGAGCCGCACAGTGACCTGACCTCTGGGTTGACGCAGTTCCCACTTCTCGTCGTACTCGTATAGAGCCACGCCAATAGCCAATCCAGCCGGATCACGAGCGACGACGTAAAAGGCGGGCTTGGGCGCAGGCCAGCTCTGGTAGCGCAAGATCCCGAGATCGAGATCCCAAAAACGTTCAGACCGGGTAATCGCCCCGGGACGGCCCAGTCGATGCCGCTCATAGATTTCCGGGGCGAGCGCGCGAGCGACGTTCCGGTCGACGTACTCGACCGTGCCGGGTGAACGGTGCCGGACTTGGGCCGCCAACGCGTCCACCGTCCACGTCTGGTGTTCAGTCGAGGCGCCGTACCCAAACCGTCCATAGATTCCCCACTCGGCGGGGATCAAGATGCTGACGTGCTCTCCCCGCTGCACGGATGCGGCCAGCTCCGCCGCCATCAGCCGGGTAGCCAGACCGTGTCGACGGTGCGTTGAGGTAGTGGTGACCGCGGTCACAGCTGACGCCTCCAGTGCACCACCACCCGGCACCGTCAGCTGGGAGCGGAAACTGCGCAGCGTTGCCACTACCGTGGCTCCATCGAAACCACCCCAAGTCCGGTCGAGAACCAGGCCGGGTCGGCGTGCCTCCGCATCCACGTCCCCCGCTGGATTGAGGAACCCGGTGTATAATCCCGAGCACCACGCCGCTACCTCGCCGTCGGTGATGGTGCGTACGTCGATCTCCATGGGGGAAGCCTTGCACCGAAGCCAGCCTCCCCGCGCCCGGTTTTGGAGCCGCCTTCAGCTGAACCCGGCCACGGCCCGCGGTTGGTAGCCCTTCTCCAGCGACTCGACCTCCGAGTCGTCGAGGTGCAAATCAACGGCGGCGACGGCGTCTTCCAGGTGGTGCACTTTGGTCGCCCCCACGATGGGCGCGTCAACCCCGGGCTTACCCAGTAGCCAGGCCAGCGCAACCCGAGCGGGCGCGATCCCCCGCTTGGCGGCCACCTCGAGTACCGCCTCGACGATGGGCTGGCCTTCTTCGCCGTAGAGAGAGCGGCCGAACTCGTCGGTCTCTGAGCGTGCGGTCTGTTGCGACCACGGCCGGGTCAGCCGGCCGCGCGCCAGCGGGCTCCACGGGATGACGCCGACGCCCTGGTCGACGCACAGCGGGAGCATCTCGCGCTCCTCCTCCCGGTAGAGCAAGTTGTAGTGGTTCTGCATGCTCACAAAGCGGGTCCAGCCGTTGGACTCGGCGAGGCACAGGGCCTGGGCGAACTGCCAGGAGTACATCGACGACGCACCGATGTAGCGAGCCTTGCCGGCCTTGACGACGTCATGGAGTGCTTCGAGGGTCTCCTCGATCGGCGTGTCGTAGTCCCAGCGGTGGATCTGGTAGAGGTCAACGTAGTCGGTGCCGAGGCGGGACAGGCTGTTGTCGATCTCGGCGAGAATGGCCTTGCGGGACAGGCCCTGGCCATTGGGCCCAGGACGCATCCGCCCGTGGACCTTGGTGGCGATGACGACCTCTTCGCGGGAGACCATCGACAGTAGGGTCTGGCCGGTGATCTCCTCGCTGCTGCCGGCCGAGTAGACATTGGCCGTGTCGAAAAAGTTGATGCCGGCGTCCAGCGCTTGGCGGAAGAACGGCTCGGCTGCCTCCTTGCCGAGCGACCAGGGGTGGGCACCACGACTGGGCTCTCCGTAGCTCATGCACCCGAGGCAGACGCGCGAGACCTGCAGGCCGGTGGTACCGAGACAGACGTAGTCCATGGATCAGCTCTACCACAGGCGGTTCTCCACGGCCTCTCAGACGCCAGCCGCTTCAACGATTGTGCGAATAATTTTTTCAACTTTGACGTCTGGGTTCCGATGTTTAGGTCGGGCCCTGTCAGTGCCTCGTTGTAGAATTGGGCCATGTCGACGGCGGCGGTGTGGCAAGACTGCGATGCCGCATTGGTCGCCGAGTTGGATGCGTTGGAAATCCAGTTGCATTGTTCCATACCGGCCCGCTGGTGCGAAATCCATCACATTGTCCATTGGGCTGATGATGGTCTACCAGTGTCGGGAACTGCGTCGCCCTGTGCGGTCACCACCACAAACTCCTCCACCATTCCCGCTGGCGAATCGACATGGCCAGCGGTATCTCCGAATCCCACCCTCCACCATGGCTCGGCGGCCCACCACGCCGAAACCCCCTCCACACCGTCCCCGACCTGACAAGAATCCGCCAGTAACGGCGCGAGGCTCAGGTCAGATCGTGCCGGTCAGCGCCTGCAAGCCAAGGCTGCTGGTTGCCACGGCTACCCATAGCAGCGCTCCCAACAGCAACGGGCGGCGTCCTGCCTTTCGCATGTCAGCCGACCGAAGCGACAACCCGATCCCGGCCAGCGCTGTGGTGATCAGGAATGTGCCCAACACCGAGAGCGCCGGGTGCCACGAGGTCGGGATCAGCCCGAGGCTGTCCAGGCTGGTGGCGAGGATGAACCCGACGAGGAACGCCGGGACGATCTTGCGCCAGGGCATGGCGCGGGCGCTGAACCCGGTCGTTTCCCGGCGAGCCTTGAGGATGGCAAGCACGATCACGATCGGGATGAGCATCAGGGTCCGGGTGAGCTTGACGGCGATGCCGGCGGCCCCGGCGTCACCGCCGTAGGCGTAGGCGGCGGCGACCACCGAGGAGGTGTCGTTGATCGCGGTGCCGCTCCACAGGCCGAAGGCGTGCGGGCTCATCCCGAGCAGGTGCCCGATCGGCGGAAAGAGCAACACGGCGGCGATGTTGAAGGTGAAGATCGTGCCGATGGCGTAGGCGATCTCGCAGTCCTTGGCCTTGGTGACCGCCGTGGTAGCCGCGATCGCCGACGCACCGCAGATCCCGGTGCCCACGCCGATCAGGATCTGAGTGTCACCGCGGACGTTGAGCAGCCGGCCCAGGACCCATGCGCCGCCCAGCGCTACCGCCAGCGTGCCGAGCATGACGGGTAGCGACTGCCTACCCACGGACACAACCTGCTGCACCGACAACCCGGCGCCCAGTACCACGATGGACAACTGCAGAACCTGCTTCGACGCCACCGTGCATCCGGGTTTCCATAGTGGTGCCCGTAGCGCCGGGATCACTGCGGCCGAGCCGGCACCGAGCAGGATCCCGAACACCGGGCCGCCCACGAGCGGCACCAGCCGGCCTAGCGTTGTCGCGACGCCGGCGACCACCAGTGCCAGCAGCAGTCCTGGGGTGATACGCCAGCGACCACCTTCGACGGTCGCTGGCCGGACGCCGGCCTCGTGGATCGTGCCCGCTGTCACCTGCCCAATCACCTGTGCACCGCTGCCGAGACGACGCCCAGCTGCTCAGCGTGGCGGTACTCATCGTCCACGCAGACCACGTCGTAGCCAGCGCGGTCGAGCAGGGCCGACGCGATGCTGGCCCGGTAGCCAGCCTCGCAATGCACCCACAGCTGCTTGTGCGGGATCTCATCCATCCGCTGCGGCAGGTCGTACAGTGGCACGTGCAGCGCACCAGCAATGTGGCTGGCCGCCCATTCGTCGTCGCGGCGGACGTCGAGGACGACGCTGTGCTCTGGGTCCCGGTGGGCGAGATCAGCGAATGAGGCGACGGGGTAACTGCGCCGGTCAGCGCTGTCGGCGAGATCGGCCGGCTCGCCGAGGGCCGCTCCGGCGAGGTGGTCAATGCCGATGCGGATCAGTTGCCGCTGCGCGTCGCTGACCTGCTGGCGGGTCTGGCCGATCAGAGTAAGCGGGGTGCCCCAGGGAATCAGCCAGCCCAGCCAGGTCGCGAACTGCGCGCCCAGGCCGATGCCGATAGTTCCCGCGACGTGGTCGGCGGCGTAGGCGGTGCGGTCGCGCAGATCAACGACCCACTCCCCGGCGGTGATCCGCTTGTGCAACTGCTCGAGATCAACCGGCTCGGGTGCCGACAGGTCGATCGGCGCGGGGCCACCGCGGTTGCGGGCGCCAACGTGCGCGTAATAAGCGGGGTAGGCGATCAGGCCGGCGACCAGCCGCTCGACGAACCGGCTCGGGTCCGGCTCGGTCAACGCGTCGTTGACGCGGCGTTGCTCGCCGATCGTGCTACCGGTACCGCCACTGGTCGATCCGGCGGAGCAGAAGCTGCCGAAGCCATGCGTGGGGTAGACCGGGGCGTCCGGGGGCAGCAGATCCGCCAGCCGGCGGGCGGAGTGGTACTGGGCGTGGGCCAGCTCCCCGGTACGTTCGGGGTCGACCAGATCGGTGCGTCCAACACTGCCGTAGAGCAGTGAGCCGCCGGTGAACACCGCTGGCGTGCCGCTGCCGTCGAAGGCGACGTAGGACAGATGGTGGTCGGTGTGGCCGGGGGTGGCCACCGCGCGCACGGTCATCGTGCCCGCGGTCAGTTCATCGCCATCGTGAACTGAGTGCCGGTCAAACCTAACCTCGTCATGCGCGGAGATGGCGTAGTCGGCACCGGTGGTTCGGGCCAGCTGATAGCCGCCGCTGACGTAGTCATTGTGGATATGGGTCTCCAGGACGAGCACGCACCGCAGTTCCAGCCGATTCAGCACGGCCTCGATCCGGTCAATGTCGCGCTGCGGGTCGACGACCACCGCGACCTGCCCGTCGTGTACGACGTAGCTGCGGTCGCCGAGCTCGTTGGTGGCGATTACCTCCACCTGCATCATCAGCCCGCTCCTCCCCGTCAAATGTCCGTACGTTTACAGTAGACATTGAGTGGACATTTGACGGATGGACGGGCAACGTGGCGACACAAGCACTCGACCGGACTAGTCCGCAGCCCCTCTGGCAGCAGCTGCAACACGCGCTGGTCGCCCGGCTAGCGGCGGGCGAGTTCGCCGACCAGTTCGTCGGCGAATTAGCGCTGGTCAACGAGTACGGCGTGAGCCGGCACACCGTGCGCCAGGCGCTGCGGCAACTCCGCGCCGACGGGGTGGTCATCGCCGAACGCGGGCGCCAACCCCGGGTGGCGCCGCCGCCGGAGATCCAGCAGCCGATGGGTGCCCTCTACAGCCTGTTCGCCTCGGTGGAGGCCGCGGGTCTGCCGCAGCACAGCGTCGTGCGGCGCTTCGACACCCGCGCCGACGCCGTCGTCGCCGACCGCCTCGGCCTCGACGCGTCAACGCCGTTGATTTACCTGGAACGCCTGCGCCTAGCGGGCGACGAGCCGCTGGCGCTGGACCGGGTGTGGCTGCCGGCCGCGCTCGCCGCGCCACTGCTGGGCGCTGACTTCACCCACACCAGCCTCTACGCCGAGCTGGCCACCCGCGCCGGGATACGGCTGGACCGCGGGCACGAGGACGTCCACGCGGTGATCCCCACCCCCGCCGAACGCGCCCAACTGCGCTGCCCGCCCGGCACGGCGGCGTTTTCCATCAACCGGCGCAGCCTCGCCCAGGGCCGCCCCGTCGAATGGCGCCACACCCTGGTGCGTGGCGACCGATTTGCGCTGGCGGCAGACTTCGCCGCAGGAACCGGCTATCGCCTCACCCGGTAGTCCTCGATCACGACGTCGTTCGCGTCGACGAAGGCGCGCCGGTGGTTAAAGGAAATCTCCACGAAGCGCCGGTTACCCACGACCAGCGTGTGGTAGCCCGGCACAGTGCCACCGTCGAACGTTGCGTAGTAGTAGTCCCCGCGGTGTGGCTCCACGCCGAGGTAGACCTGCCCGGCGGGGATCGTGTACTGCAGCGCCACGGCTGTGGTCACTGGGACCGTTGCTGGGTAGGCGGCGGCCTCCGGGTAGGCAGTGCCGTAAACCGGGATGGCCGATCGTCCAGGCCGGGGCGTGACGAGCGGGCCGTGTTCGGGTGCGCTTACCCGGGTCTCCAGCCAGGCTAACCGGCCGCCGAACCAGATCGCTGTCCACTTGCCGCGACGATCGGCCACGACGAAAGACTGCCCGGCGACCGCCCTGGCCGACCAGTCCGCAACCCGGGTGGTGCCTGGCGAACCGTCCGGATGCACCGCCGGGTCCCCGACCAGCGGGGCGTCAGCGCTCGGCTCGGTGCGTAGGTACACGACGTTGCTGCCCTGCGACGGTAGGTCGGTGCAGCTGTTCACAGTGCAACTGCGCAGTGGCTCGGTGTTGGTGGTGAAACGCGGCGCGATCGTCACCACCGGCGGATCGGAGAGATGAGCGGCGAGCACGGCCACACCGTCTGACGACGCACCGCGCAGCGGCGCACCCAGCAGGTCGAAGTAGTGCGCCCAGTCCCAGTACGGGCCGGGGTCGTAGTGCATCGCGGCGACTCCGGCCGGTGTGGTTCCGGGTACCTCCTCGTGACCCAGGATGTGGTCCCGGTCCAGCGGGATGTGGTAGCGCGCCGCCAGGTAGCGCACCAACCGGGCGGAGGACTGATACATCGCCTCGGTGTACCAGTGGGCACCGTCGGCGAGGACACCCTCGTGCTCGATGCCGATGGAATGCATGTTGAACCAGTAGTTGCCGGCCTGGTGCGCGATGTCCTTGGTGTGGACGAGTTGGGTGATCTCACCGTCGGAGGACCGGATCAGGTAATGCGTCGAGACCTTGGTGTGCGGGTCCTGGAACCTGGCGATGGCGCGGTCGTAGCGCTCCTCGGTGTCGTGGATGACGATGTAGCGGATGTCGTCGCCGTCGCGCGGCCGGTCTGCCTTGTGGTAGTTGCCGTACGCGGCCGGCTTGGACGGGTCAGTCCTGGCGTAGGCGGCGGGGATGTAACGGCAGGTCAGGCCGATCGGACACTCCGGCTTATCCGCCGGCTGCGGTGCACTCGACGGTTCCGCGATGGCCGGCTGCGCTCCACATACGGCGGCGGCCAACGCGACCGCGGTTCCCAGCAGGGCGGCGGGCAGCGGTCGACGTCTGGAGATGTTGTTTCCCTCGCAACACGCGAACGGCCGGATCCCCGGCGCCATGATCAGACTACCGAGGGTAACACAAATAAGAACACATAGTTACGACTAGGTCGAACTCGGCAACAGCAGCGTCGGTACACGAGCGGGGGTGCCGCGCATCGCGCGAAACCCCCGCTGCTGTGCCTCGTAGTGACTAACGACTCAGGCGTTGATCTCCTTGGACGCGCCGTTTCCGGCAATTTCGATCTTCCGGGGCTTTGCCTTCTCGGCGATGGGGATGCGCAGGGTCAGCACCCCAGCCTCGTAGCGCGCCTCGACGCGGTCAGCGTCGAGGGTGTCACCCAGGAACAACTGCCGGGAAAACACCCCGCGAGGGCGCTCGGCGACCTGCAGCTCGACATCCTCGCCGTAGGCCGGGGTGCGCTCGGCCTTGACGGTGAGCACGTTGCGTTCAACGTTGAGGTCGATCGAGGAGGGATCTACCCCAGGCAGGTCGAAGTGCACGACGAACTGCTCATCGTGGCGATATGCGTCCATAGGCATCACCGCTGGGCGCCAGGTGCTGCCGTTGGTGCCGAACAGCTGTTGGCTCAGTCGGTCAAGTTCCCGGAACGGGTCGGTACGCATCAGCATCGTGAGTCTCTCCTTCTAGGTGTCGCGACTCCATGGGTCCACTTCACTGCCGTTGCACAGTGACGTTACCTTTAACAACCATCGCACTAAAACTGTTCCTTCTTCCGTATAGTCCTTGATACTGGTTCGCTCTAGTCCAACGGACGGCGGGGTTTGCGACCCGACGAACGCGGACCCCTCCTGTCGCGTCGCAGCAGATGCCCGGGCAGCATCGGTGGGGTGGCCACGGCGCGGGATGTCAGCAGACGCCTGCGCAACGCGCTGGTCGCTTCGGATCCCGGCCTGCTACGGCTGCGGCTGGCCAGCACCGCCACCGCCAGCATGGTCGCCTCGCTAGGTGTGATGGCCGGGATCGCCCGGCTCACCGGCCAACCCGTCACCGCGGTGCTGCTCGGTGTCATCGTGAGCATGGTGGCCGCGATCTCGGTCAACGACCCGGAACCCGGCGCGCAGCGGCTGACCACCGTGCTGCTGCCGGTACCGGCAGCGGCCGCGGTATCGCTGGGCACGCTGCTCGCTGGGCACCTCATTGTGGCCGACGTGGTGTTCGTCGCGATCATGGTGGTCGCGGTCTATGTGCGGCGGTTCGGACCGCGCGCGACCGCGCTAGGACAAATCGGGTTCCAGTCCTACTTCTTCACCCAGTTCCTCGGCGCCCGGTCCGAGCAGCTGCCGTGGCTGGTACTTGCCCTGGTAGTGGGCACCGCGTGCACGCTGGTGTTGCGCGGTGTGGTGTTCGCCGAGCGGCCAGAGCGCACACTGCGCCGCACGGTGGCGGCGTTTCAGGCCCGTGCCCGCGCTGTCGTCGACGGGGTGCGCGACGCGGTTGCCGCAGGCCGGCTACCCAAGCCGGACGGCCGGCCGTTGCGGCTGCGGCTGGCCCGGCTCAACGAGACCGCACTGCAGGTGGCCGACATCCTGGAGCGCGCTGACGCCGAACAGGCCTGGCCGGGTGTTCCCAACCGGACGCTGGCGCTGCGGATCTTCGATGCGGAGCTCACGATGGAGCGCCTGGTGGCCGCCGCCGAACAGCTCGTGTGCTCGGAACACCCGTTGGCCCCGGACGAGCGCGCTGCGCTGCTTGCAGCACTGGCCCAGCTCCGGGACCAGCTGGGCGTCGCCGAGGTGCCCGACCCCCTTTCCGGCCGCGACGGCGACTCACCGGCGCGACGGCTGGCGGCCACCATCCATCGAGCGAGCCTGGCGATGTGCGAGACCGGCTCCCGCGACGCCCCAGAACTCGCTGCGATCGAAGAGCCGGGCAGCGACGACGAACCTGACCAAGACGCTGCCGACGATCGCGGCCTGCGCGCTAGCACTCGGCAGGCGATCCAGGTCGGGGTGGCGACCAGCTTGGCGATTGTCGTCGGCGAGTTCATCTCCCCCAGCCGCTGGTACTGGGCGGTGATCACCGCGTTCATCGTGTTCACCAACACCACCTCCCGGGGCGAGATCCTCTCCCGCGGCTGGCAGCGGATCATCGGAACGCTGGCCGGGGTGGTGGCCGGGGTCGGGGTGGCCGTGGCGGTCGGCGGCAACACGGTCGCGTCGCTGGTCACCCTGTTCTGCTGCGTGTTTCTCGGCTTCTATCTGATGAGGGTCTCGCAGGGACTGTTCATGTTCTGGCTCACCGCCGTGCTCGCGCTGCTCTACGGACTACTCGGCCGCTTCAGCATCGACGTGCTGCTACTGCGGCTGGAGGAGACCGCTGCCGGTGCCGTGATCGGGATCGCGGTCGCGTCCCTGGTACTGCCCAGTAGCACTCGCGGCACGGTGTCCGGGCACGTCGCGGAGTTCCTGTCCGGCCTCGACGAGCTGATCGACGCCGCCGTGCGTGTTTTGGTGGGTCTCGACGACGCCGGTGGGCAGCGACTGCTCGCCCAAGCCCGCAAACTCGACCAGACCCTGCTCACGCTGCGCACCGCAGCCCGGCCGCTCACCACCGGCCTCGCCGGCCTCACCGACCGGGGTGGCTTCCGCCGCACGTTGCGCACCCTGGCGGCCTGTGACCGCTACGCTCGCGGACTGGCCCGGCTGGCCACCAAGGCGCCCGGGTCACCGGAGGCGGCGCGACTGGCGCTGATCCGCGCGGCTGACGGGGTGCGTGCCAACGCGCGTGCACTGCGGGCACTGCTCGGGCAGCCGCCGGACTCCCCGGACCGCGTGGAGCTCACCGACACCACGGAGCTGCTCGACGCCGCCGAGGACCTCGCCGCCGACCCCGAGCACGCCGCCGCCGTGCGGCTCCTGCGCCGGCTCGACGGCGCGGTCACCGGGCTGGCCATCGACCACGGCGTGTCGAGCTACCCGTCCACCACGGTCTCGATCCCATCAGCGGCGAAGCACAGGTAGCCACGGATCGCCCGCACTCCGTCCAGCGGCTCCGGGTAGTACCAGGCCGCATCGACGATGAGCCCCGATGCGGTGCGCAGGCTGCGGTAGGATGCGGTGCCCTTGTACGGGCAGACCGTGTGCGTGCCGGACAGCTCGAGCGCCTCGCTGCGCACATCGTCAATCGGCAGATAGAAACGGTTGGGTAGGCCCGTCTCGGACAGCACCACCGCACGCCGGGACTCGGCGATTACCTCGTCACCGACCAGCACCCGCACGTGCCGGCTGGTGGAGCGGACGTCGACTCGCTGGTAGGGATCGCGCAGGTGTCCGGCGACCTCCTCATCCTCGTCGAACCAGGCGTCCATCGAGCCCCAATACAACGCCACATGATCGCGAAGCCAGCTCGCCTCGGACAGCGGATCGAGGTAGGACCACACGGCGTTGTCCGCCGTCTGGCCGTTCACCGTGACCGACCAGTAGCTGGCGTCGCCCTTGAACGGGCAGTGCGTTCGGTGCTCGGTGCGGGTAAGCAGGTCGCCGCGGACGTCGTCGCGCGGAAGGTAGAGCTGCGGGAGCAGATTGCTCTCGTGGAGCAGCATGCCGCTGGTGGTGTCCAGCACCTTCGCACCGCCGAAGACCGCCCGCACCCGCCGGGGGAACGGCTCGAACAGCAGCCGGTGCGCGGGGCCGTCGATGCGGTAGTTCACGGTGTCGCGCGGACGCGAAGACAGCGGACGGTCGCCGATTGTCAGGCTCATGGCCCCCAGTCTGGTACATCAGATGCGGGGCAGGGCCTCAGACGCGGGACAGTGGCTCGCGCCGGGCAGCGATACCGACGGCGGCACCGGCGGCGATCAGGCCCACCAGTCCGCCGAGTCCAGCCGCGGTGAGCGGCTGCGGGAACACCGGGTCGGGCAGCGCGTAAGGCTGAGTCAGTATCTGCGCGCCGGGTCCCTGCTGCCCGGTGAGGTCGAGCTCGTCGATCTTGGCCTGGAGCGCCTTCTCCAGCTCCGACGATGCGGTGACCTGTGCCCGGACATTGTCAAGGGAGGCCTGAGTGGCGGTGCCGGCCAATACCGCGGGGATGAGTTCCTGCACCCGCTTTTGCAGCGCCAGGGTGTTCGCGTGGGCGTCGGCAAGCTGGTTGTGCAGGTTGCGGGACACCCCGGTGGGCTGGCTGATCAGCATCATATATCCGGTCACCACGGCCTGCAGTGTCTGCAGGGCGGCCTGCCTGGTCGCGCCGTCGGCCTCGACTTCAATGACCTCGCTGTTGTTCAGGACCTGCACGCTGACGTCCCGCGCGAGATCGTCGAACTCCCGCCCTTGCTTCTGCGCGACCGGACCGAGCACCGCCCGGCTGGTCAGGTACACCAGCTGGGTGGATAGCTCGCGGTCTTGTTTCAGTGGGTCGCCCTGCGGGTCCTGGCCGACCGAGTAGAGGATCTCCGCGCGGGCTCCGTAAGTTTTCGGCAGAACCAGCGCGGCGGCCAGTCCGGCGGCGACGCCAAGCAGGACGATCGTCAACGCCACGATTACCAGGCGCGCCATGATTCGGGGCCGCACCTCATTCCGCCGAAGACTTCGGTGTCCGCTGCCCGAGTGTAACCAGTAGTGGCAGACTCCTGCCGCTATGAGAACCCGATGGGTTACGAACATGATCGTCGCCAGCTCGGTGATCGTGCTGGTGAGTTGCAGCACCGGCACGGGCCCGGGGCCGCGACCGGAACCCGTTCGATCGGGCCCCGGGCAGGCGGCGAGCCCGATCCCGCCGGTGAACAACCCACGCGATGTCGCCGCCGTAGCCCACCGCACGTGCGATCTGCTGACGTCCGAAGAGGCGAAAAAATTCCGTCTCGATCTGCCGCCGACACCATCGGACGGTCTTTTCGGCACGGTGTACTGCACCTGGGCTCAGACCACGCCTGAGCTATACACGGTGCGGCGGGTTTCCATCACCGTCTTCACCGACAACCCGACCTTGGAAGTCGAATACAACCAGGATCGGAACCGCCCGCCCTTCGAGCTCACCGATGTCCTCGGCTATCCCGCGCTCGTGTCAAGACCAGCCGCGGGCTCGCCCAGCTGTGCCATAGATATCAAACTCGCGAACCGGCAAAGCGTCTCAATCAACTACGAGTCGAGAGAGCTCAACAAAACTCCACAGCAGCCGTGCGATGAAGCCAAGCAAGTCGCTGCGGCGGTGGTGATGAATGTGCCGCTGAAAAGTTGATGCGCGGCGCTGTACCTTGCGTCCATCTTGGTGTGCGAGCTCCGACAGGTCCAAGGCGATGATCACCTAGGGTTCCTCACCCGGCACGCTGTGTGCGGCTCCGGGTCAGACCCGGGAGACCCCCAAAAATGGGCCACTTCCCGCGGCATGATATCAACCGCGGTGACCAAGCAGGGTCAATTGACTACAGGGAGTAACTATGAAGCGCAGCGCGGTGCGTAAGGCGATCAGAGCGGCGGCCTTGTCTCTCCTAGTGATGACGGCCACGGGTGTGGCAGGCTTGGAGATGATCGGCGCTGGCTCGACGATGGCAGCCCAGGCGGACGCTCCGGGCGGCGACGCCCAAGGAGCCCAAGGATCGGGCACAGAGCAGCCGGGAGCCACCAACCCTAATTCTCCAGGTGGCTCCAACCAAGGTGGCGGCCCAACAAGTGGCCTTCCGCTCGTCGGCGGCCTCCTCGGGTGAGTCTCCGGCCGGGCAAGCCGGCCTTTATCGCGCGCCGGGTCTTGGCCTGACGTCGCAGCAGGGGCGCACGCGGGTATCCCGTCACGCCGGCAGGTTTTTCTCGAATCTTCTGCGCCGGCAGGGCAGGGTGCCCGCGTCACCTGGCCGCCCGGCGGGCTGGGATCTGGCTCAGCCTGCTGCGGCGCTTTGTGCGGTGACCACGTCCAGCGCGACCAGGTAGCCATTGCGGTAGCCGGTCTGGTTCGGGTGATACGGCCCGACGACGGTGGGCACGCTGGGTCCGTTGATCCACGGGTCGGCCGAGCAGACCCCGTGGCCGGCGAACTCGCCTCGCACATCCCCGAAGTAGAACCCGAACCGCTGGCTCACGGACTGGATGACGCCATCGAGCACGTCAGCGCCCTCGTTGAGCTTGGTGCGGCGGGCCACGTTCGGTACCTGCGGGTCAGCGCAGGTCGGCGCGAGATCGAACAGCCGTGGATAGCCAAGCACGACCACCTGAGCGTTCGGCGAGGCCTGGCGGATCGCGGTGTAGGTACGGGTCAGCCGCTCCCGCAACACGGACTGCTCGAAGGCCTCTGCGGCATCGACCGCAGCGAAGCACGTGCGGTCGCTGGCGGCGGTCGTGCAGGTCTGCAGCACGGGACCGAATCCCGCGTCGTTGCCGCCGATGGTGATTGTCACAAGGTCAGTGCCGGGCTGCAGAGCCGAGATTTGGCTGGCGAGCACGTCGGCGGTGGTGGCCCCGGAGCAGGCGACGAATCCGAAACTGGCCGGGTGGTGCTCCGCGACCCACAGTGGTGGGTACGACAACGGGCTGCGGGCACAGGGCCCGCTCGTCGGGTCGTAGACGCCCGTGCCTACTCCGGAGGAGTAGGAGTCGCCCAAGGCAACGTAGTCCCCCACGCCTGCGGGCTGGCCTGCGGCCGCGGTTGAAGAGGCAGTCACCAGCCCGACCACTCCCGCCAGCAACGCCGCTACTCGACCTACCAACCTCAGCTCACGCATGGCATCACATCGTCCCCCCGGAAGTGAACCGGGCCGGAATGATGCGGCCCTGAGGCCGAAGGATAGGCACCGCAGCCGGTGGCTGACAGTGACCTTCGACGGCGTGTCGCTCGAGCAGCCAGGGAGGCTGGCATCGCCGGGATGCAGGTCCCGCTAGCATGACCGCGCTTGCGGGAAGCCGAAGACTTCGAGGGAGTGACCGGTAATGCCGAACGAGTCGCCTGCAGACGGTGGTTCCCAGCCGGCCAATCCGTTTCCGCCGGCGTTTCGTTGGGAGACCTCGACCCAGGAGGCGTCCACGCAGGTCATTGGCGCGGTTGGCCGCGACACCGCCGTTGGCGCCCCGTCCCGCGACGAGCCCCGCGACGAGCCCCGCGAAAGCGCGACGCCGCCGTGGGCCGAGTTGGATCCGCCGCCCATCGCCGAAGCGCAGAGCGACTGGCTGCGCCTGGGGCCCGAAGCGTTCGAAAGTCCGGCGCCGCAGTCCCGGTCCAAGCGGATCATCGGGATCGCGGTGCTGGCAGTCGTCGTGCTGGGGCTGGTGACAGCTGCGGTGGCGCACTTCCTTGCTGGCGGCTCATCGAACCGGACCGGGCAGATCACGACGCCCCCGACGACGGCCCCCCAGGTACAGCCTGTGCTGCCCAGTGCCCCGGCGGCTGCACCACCGGTGACTGCCGACACCCCGGTTCTTACTCCCTCGGCCCCTCCGGCGGCACCCGCCGCCCCGCCGCCTCCGGAAGCATCCGGCAATCCCGAACCCTCAGTGGCTCCGGCCGCACCGCCGCCCGCTGGACTCGTACCGAACCCACCAATGCACCGATCAGCAAGCGGCAGCAGCCAGGGACGCAGCGCGGGATCCCCGCCGCGCAACACGAGCCGCCCCGGCTCCGACGCACCCCCGCCGCCGGCGGCACCCACGTCCGCCCCCGACCGGTCCGCCCCTGATGGATTCACCATCGTCCCAGCTAAACCGTGGAGCCCGCAGGCACCGCAATAAGCTGCCGGTGTGACTACCCAGACCATCCGCCCAACGACTGTGACGCTCGCTGCGAGCGCCGATGTGCTCGCGGTGCTGGTGTTCTCCGCAGTGGGACGGAGCTCGCACGCCGAAGGGGTGACTGCGTTCGGGGTATTGACGACCGCCGTGCCGTTCCTGCTCGGGTTGCTGATCGGATGGCTGGTCGGCCGGGCTTGGCGCGCCCCGCTGTGGCTGCCGGTCGGAGTGGCGATCTGGGTCGGCGTCGTTGTTGTCGGTCTCGGCGTACGCACCGCCTTCACCCATCGGCTGCCGCTCACCTTCGTGGTTGTCGCCGCCGTGAGCCTGGCGGCGCTCCTGCTCGGCTGGCGAGCGATCGCGCTCCTCATCGCGCGCCAGCACCGGCAGAGCGCATGACAGGCCTGCAAGGGCGACCGCACACGGTTGAATGGACTGCGGCCTGGGTACTGAGTGTGGGTCCATAACCGTGACTGCGTTCGGAGGGCACCGATGGCTACCGGTGAAACAGGTTTTGACGATGTGACGTACGACCTCGTGTCTGTGCAATATCACTCGCTGAAAGCAGGCCACGACTACGGCCAGTACGTTCGCGATGCCAAGAACGCCGGCCGTGACGATATTGCTGGCTTCTTCGAGCGGGTGATGCAGGAGGACTCAGAGCGTGCGGCGCAATGTCACAAGTTCCTGAAGGACCTGTCGATGAGCGACAAGTCCGGCCCAGCGGTCACCTGACGCAGACCGTAAGCACGATCTTGTAAGCTGGCCCGTCCTCCCCACCGCCGCGGACATCGGACCCCTGCCGGGCGACCACCGCTGCACTGCGGCGGCAGTCCCTTCCGGGACCGTTTCGCGGGCCGAACTACTGGGAATACCGGGAGGACGGCCTGCTGGCACCCCACGCACCCGAGCCTTCTCGACCCGACCAGGGCCGGGTGCGCCCGGCAGCATCTCGCAGCTGAATGTTCTTCGCAGGCGAGGCAATATTTCTGTTAGGAATTGGCCCGAACTCAGCGGAGGAACCATTGTTGATCGGAGGTTGGGGTGCACATCTGGCCTGGTACAGCCTACCCGTTGGGCGCGACCTATGACGGCGGGGGCACCAATTTCTCGATCTTCTCCGAGGCCGCGCACCACATCGAGTTGTGCTTGTTCAACGATGCGGGCGAGGAGACGCGGATTGGCCTGCCCGAACGAGATGGTCTGGTCTGGCACGGTTACGTACCGCGAGTGGTTCCCGGGCAGCGCTACGGCTATCGGGTGCACGGCCCCTATGACCCGGCGGCAGGTTTGCGGTGCAATCCGAACAAGCTTCTGCTCGACCCGTATGCCAAGGCGATCGACGGCCACATCGAGTGGAACGAGGCACTGTTCGCCTACCGGTTCGGTGACCCGGACTCCTACAACGACGCCGACTCCGCGCCGTATGCGATGACCTCGGTGGTGGTCAACCCGTATTTCGACTGGTCCGATGATCGGCCGTTACGGATCCCGTATCAGGAAACGGTGATCTATGAGGCGCACGTCAAGGGTATGACGATGCGCCATCCTCGGATCCCTGATGACGTCCGCGGCAGCTACGCCGGCCTGGCTCACCCGGTTATGATCAAGCATTTCCGTGATCTCGGGGTGACCGCGGTAGAGCTGATGCCGGTGCACCAGTTCGTGCACGACTCCACACTCGTTGAGCGCGGGTTGTCGAACTATTGGGGTTATAACACCATCGGATTTTTCGCCCCGCACAACGACTACGCCTGTTTCGGTACCCGGGGCCAGCAGGTGCAGGAATTCAAGGCCATGGTTCGTGCGCTGCACCGGGCCGGCATCGAGGTCATTCTTGATGTGGTCTACAACCACACCGCGGAGGGCAACCATCTGGGACCGACGCTGTCTTTTCGAGGTATCGACAACCCGGCCTACTATCGGCTGGTCGACGGCGACTTGAAACATTATTACGACACCACGGGTACCGGGAACAGTCTCAATGTTCGGCATCACGAGTCGTTGCGGCTGATCATGGATTCGTTGCGGTACTGGGTGCTCGACATGCACGTCGATGGGTTCCGTTTCGACCTTGCGGCCACCCTGGCTCGGGAGTTTCATGAGGTGGATCGGCTGTCGGCGTTCTTCGATCTGGTGAACCAGGATCCGGTGGTCAGCCAGGTCAAGCTGATCGCCGAACCGTGGGACGTCGGGGAGGGCGGTTACCAGGTCGGTGGCTTCCCTCCGTTGTGGACGGAATGGAATGGTAAGTACCGCGATACTGTGCGCGATTTCTGGCGCGGCGAACCGG
>JAVXWL010000186.1:0-5648 GCA_032230565.1 Pseudonocardiales bacterium
CGACGGACATGGCCACGGCCACGGTCGAGAGGTAGGTGATCGGCTTGATCCGGGTGGTGACCGCCAGGTGAATCAGCTCGGCGGTACCGACGACATTGGGACCGAATAGCTGGCTGTACGGGAGAACGTGGTTGACTAGCGCGGCTGGGTGGACGATGAGGTCCACGCTCTGGGCCAGCCGGTCCCAGGTCGCCTCGTCCAGGCCGAGGTTGGGTTGACCGATGTCGCCGGAGAGGACCTCGAGGTGACCGGCGGCCAGCTCGTGGAAATGCCGCAGTAGCTCTGGGTCCCCGCTGTCGAAGACCCCCTCGAACCGTGTCCGGGCCGTGGCTGCGTCGCCTCCCCGGACGACGCAGATCAGTCTGCCGCCGGTTTGCGACAGTCGTTCCAACCATTCGAGGCACAGGAAGCGCCCGAGGTAACCGTTCGCGCCTGTTAGCAGGACGGTATGCGGCTGGCCGGCGTTGTGGGGCAGCGTCTTAGCGTTGGCCAACGTTTCCACGTCGATGAACTTGTCCAGCGTGAGGTCGCTGGCGTGGAGTTCTGCGGTGCCTCGCCCGTGGACCGTCGCGAACGTGGGGCGCTTCGCACCAGACCCGCGTTCGGCCTCGATGTATTCCGCAAGCTGTCCCAGGTTGTTCGCTGGACCGATGATGTCCCCCACCGGCACTTCAACTCCGAAGGTCTCATGCAACAGGTCGGAGAAGGTCAGCGCGGACAGGGAGTCGCCACCGAGGTCGGTGAAATGCGCATCAGGGTTGACCTCGGCGCTCGCGGATACCAGGAGCACCCGCGCTGCGCCAATCAGGGTGTCGACCACCGGTCGGTCCGCAGCCGCCTCGCGCAGTGTGCGGAGCTCGTCAACCTGTGCGGCGGCGAGATCGCCGTACAACTGCTCAAGCCGCTCGCCGTAGTGTTCCTTGAGCTTGGGTCGCAGCAGCTTGCCGACCCCGGAAAGCAAACCGTTGGCGGCGCTGAACGGTTCGAAGTCGATCAAAAAGTCGAGCGGCACCTCATACGACTGCAGCTCGGCGAGTTTTGCTGTTTGCTGGAGCGACTCGCTGAGCGCGGTCTTGAGTGCGCCGGCATCCTCGGCGAACATTTTCAGCGCGTCCTGGGTGGGGACGATGACCGCCAGCAGGGAGGAACGTTCGCTGTTGCCATAGACGAAGATCTGCCGGACCAGCGGAGCGCTGGCGAACACGGCCTCCAGCCGCGCGATAGCCACGAACTCGCCGTGCGCCAGCTTCAATACGTTGTTGCGCCGGTCGACGTAGGCAAGCTGATCCGGTTCGATCTCGGCCATGACATCACCGGTGCGGTAGTAGCCGTCGGCGTCGAAGACCTCAGCGGTGACTTCGGGGTGTTTGTAGTATCCCGGCGTGGCGGTGTCCGACTTCACCAGGAGTTCACCCCGCGGATAAGGCTTGTCAGTCAGGAAATAGCCAAGCTCTGGGACATCCATGAGCTTGTAATCGATTACCGGTGGACGCATCACCGTGCCGTCCATTGCGAGTGCCCCGACCTCCGTCAAGCCATAGCCGTCGTGTAAGTGCACGTCCAGGCATGACTCGAGGAACGCCTTCATTTCGCCGGCTAGTGGGGCGGTGCCGACGAACCCTCCTAGAACGCGCCCGCCGAGCAGTTGCTCCCGCAGCTCCGTCGCCGCCTCCGCTTCTGCGACGGCAGGGTCGGCGCCTTCGGAGCGGCGTCGGTCGGCTGCACTGCGGTACCGCTGGAATAGCATGTCGACCACTCTGGGCACGAGCCCCATCTGCGTGGGGCGTACGAGGGCCCAGTCCTCGTACAAAGTCGACAGATCGGTCTCGGGGACGAAATAGCTGGTGCCGCCGGCGACGAAGGACGAGACCAACGGCAACCGCCCGCCGAGGTGGTTCAGCGGCAGGAAGTTGACGTTGAACACGGGCGTCTCGGATTGCGACAAGGCTGCCGTCGTCCACAGCCTGGAGACCATCCGCTCGGTGTACATGGCGCCCTTCGGGGCCCCGGTGCTCCCGGACGTGTAAAGAATCATCGCCAGCCGCTCTTCGGTACCGGCGGTGTAGAAGGGTTCGGGCGGCAACGCCCTACCGCGCTCGACATCCTCATCCAGCGTGTCGATGACCACCGGCATGCCCGCGTCGTGTAGGCGCCTACGCGCCAGCTCCAGATCCTCACGTTGATCGTCGACCTCGGCCTGGTAGTCGAAGACCACCAAGCGCCGTAGCGACGCGCTATTGAGCGCGGACTCGACAGCGAGATCCAGATACCCGGCACTCACGGCGAGCACCCGTGGCTCGACCTCGGCGACGATCGGCTGCAACCGGGAGGCCGGTGCGTTGTGCTGCAGTGGGACCGACACCAGGCCGAGATAGGCGCAAACCAGGTCGACGATCAGGTATTCGGAACTGGCGAAACCGACGGAGGCTACAAAGTCTCCCGAGGTTAGCGGATGGATCGGGTCGTGCCGCCAGGCGCTGGCGAGCGCGCTCACGCGCGCCCACAGGTGGCGGTAGCTTATTGTTTCGAACCTGGGCAGCAGATTCGCCGAAGTGCGGCCCGTCGCAGGGTCCATCGTCAACTCACGCGCGCGTTGCCCGAGCGCAGGGCGATCTGCGTAGCCCTCCACCAGCGTCTGCAACAGCGGCGCGAGCCGAAGGCCCGGCCGGCGCACCGCCTCGATGACCGCAGGTATCGGATCGGCGCCCTGGAACTGCGGATCGCTGGCGTACAAGTCAGCGACCCGGCGGGCGAGCCGATCTTCTCTGGTCCCGTCCTGTTCCAGGAGGCCGCCGAGGTCATGCCGCGCGTCACTCGTCATGATCTGTCCTTTGTCGACCTGCACGTGACGTGTGTCGTCAAGGCCCGCAGCCATCTTGGTTGGCTGCGGGTCGGCAGCGCGCTGAACGGGGTCTCCACGTTGTACGACGCGCCCCGCATCAACACCAGCGCCTCTTCTCCTCACGCCCGCAACACCGCGGCCACCAAGCGGAGGTTCTTGAGGCTTCTCAAAAACCTATGCCCAAAAGAGGTCTGTTCTTGCTCAGAGATACGTCAACCGCAAGTAAGCACTCAATGGGAGCAAACCCACGCCGGTAACGCTCAACCCAGCAGATCGCTCGGCGCTGATGAGGCCCGGATGCGGAACCTTGGGTTCTTGCAGTGGTTGCAACACGGGCATCGGTGGGGCTGACGGCAGAGATCACCCTTCCTCGATCCTGGCCGCCCGTTGCCGTCGTCGAGGAGTGGGTCCAGGTGGAGCGCCCGGAGCGGAGCGAGGACGAACGACCTGGAGGCGCGCCTCGACGACGGTGAGAATTGAGGCCGAGGAAGGTCGGTAGGTGAGTGCTCACGGTGACCACCAAATGGTCTTTATTGGGTGGCTGCGGCTGCGAGGACAGGGGTGCGAAGTGACGGCGTTCTCGGATCGGATGATCCCGCAGATGGCGCAGACGTTCTGGGCGGCGATGCAACGGGGTGAGTTCATCACCGACGCTGCCGAGCTGGCTGGGACGTACCGGAAGAAGGGCACCCGGTGGCTGGCCGCCGCTGGCGGGGTGCGTCCGCGACGGGGCCGCAACCTCAAGGGCCGTTGCCTGTCGTTCGCCGAGCGTGAAGAGATCGCTGTGGGCCGGGCCGCCGGCGACTCGCTGCGGTCGATCGCCGCGCGCTTGGGGCGTAGCCCCTCGACCATCAGTCGGGAGCTGACCCTCAACACCGACCAGCACGGCCGCTACCGGGCGACTGCCGCCCATGCCCTGGCCTACGACCGGGCCAGCCGACCCAAACCGGCGAAACTCGCCACGAACCTGCTGCTGCGTGGCAAGGTCGAGCAGGACCTGGAAAAGAAGTACTCACCGGAACAGATCGCCGGCCGGCTACGAGTGGAGTTCCCCGACGACCCGGAGATGTGGGTGTCGACCGAGACCATCTACCAGTCGTTGTACGTGCAGTCCCGCGGCGCGCTGCGCCGAGAGCTCACGAGGTGCCTGCGCACCGGTCGGGCGCTGCGCCGACCCAGCCGAAAAACCGGACAGCGCAAGAACCGGATCCCCAACATGATCAATATTAGTGAGCGCCCACCTGAAGTCGCCGACCGCGCCGTGCCCGGTCACTGGGAGGGCGACCTGATCATCGGGAAGAAGAACGCCACCGCGGTCGGCACTCTGGTCGAGCGCACCACCGGATACACGATGCTGCTGCACCTACCCGAGGGCTACAAACCCGAGCAGGTCCGCGACGTCCTCGCCGCGAAGATTAAAACTCTGCCCGAAGTGCTGCGCCACTCACTGACCTGGGACCAGGGCCCAGAGATGCGCGACTGGAAGCAGGTCAGCATCGCCACTGACATCGATATCTACTTCTGCGACCCACACGCACCCTGGCAACGCGGCACCAACGAAAACACCAACGGCCTGCTACGACAGTACTTCCCGAAAGGCAGCGACCTCAGCATCCACACCTCCGCCGACCTCGACTGGGTCGCCCAGGAGCTCAACGACCGACCACGCAAGCGGCTAGGGTTCCGCAAACCAATCGAACAGATCGGACCACTACTGTTGCGATAACCGCCAGAATCCGCCGAACCCTAAACGGACACTCCATGCCGCGACGCTGTGGCGAGCACGGCCAGGACCAGCGGAGTCCAAATAGCCGGTACGGATTAACTTTCAGTGAACTGAGCTGTGCCGCATGCATGCCTCCGGCGACTGCTTCATCGCCAACCTCGCCAAACTGTTCACCGTGTTCCGGCCGACGATGTATCACGGAGGTCCTGGCGCTTTATCGGACAGTGCTTCTTTACTGGATTCACGTCGGAGCTGCCGCTCTCTGCCCGGCGATCAGCTGTCGGGGGATAGCCAGAATCGAGCCGACGCGGGGACTCGAACCCCGAACCTACCGCTTACAATACTCACCCTCCACGCTGACTACGGCTACTACCAGCGACTTCGACGTCTACAGTGATCGTTCTGGTTCCCACAGTGGCTCCGGGGGACGCCAGTTCGCATCATATGTCGTGTCACGCTGGCCGCGCCGCGGTATTAATCGGCGGGTAGATCCGCTCGGCGCGGTTCCTTGTCGGCAGAAGTATCGCGCTCCGCTTACGATGCACACCAGTCCGACGTGCTGCGGTACCGACCTAGTCCGGCGACGACGAACTCGTCGCGGTGTCCGACCGCCACCACTCCGAGCTGCCGCAAGGCGCCGCAGATTGGGCTGTTGCCTCCAGCCGGAAACGGCTCGTTCCGACCGAGGATCCGGGGACCATAGATTGTCACGCCGGAACGCCAGACGGCTGCGGTCTGGCGGCCCTCTCGACCGAAGTAATCAGCTTCCAGGTAGGCGATCGGCCCGCGGGCCGAAGCGGTGACCAGCAGTCTCTGTGCGCCGATCGATAACTGCCAGAACCCGGTTTCTGGCGAGACGCGAATGCTTTTCCCGTCCAAATCGAGCACCAGGTCTTCGGTGACTGGAATCAACGCGAGGTTCGCTGTGTGAAGGGGAACGACACGGGCGCACCGGTGTTGTGCGCTGACCGGCTCAAGCACCTGCGGTGTCGAGACCATCGCGCTCAGGTCGTAGTGCATCGCTGCTCGGGGCGTGAGTTCCGGGCGGACTTACTCTAGGAAACCGAGGTGTTTGAGCAC
>JAVXWL010000190.1:0-23975 GCA_032230565.1 Pseudonocardiales bacterium
TCCTCGTCCGCTTCCTTACCCATCGAATACAGATCGTTCAGAATCACGCTCGCACTGCCAGCCAAGCAAAACACTCGGCGCACCCGGCGATCGGCGAACTCGAAGGCAGGAAGCTCGTAGCCGGCAATCGGATCGACCAACACCATCGGTGGCAAGAAGCTGTTTTCATGCCGGTGCGTCAGGTACTCCCAGACCGGTGGGATCCGTCCTGTGGCGCGCCAGTTCGCCTCATGGTTGTAGGCCATGAACATGACCGCCAGTTCGTGGCGGAGCCGGGCGACCTGCGTCGCGGTGGCGTACCGGGCAAGGTGTTCGAATGCCGAGCGGTACGCGACCGCGACAGGCTCCTCCGATAAAGCCCGGTCGAGTTGGGGCGCGTACCTGACCGGGAGATCAACCGGATCCACCGCAGCGTAGGTGATTCCTAGCCGCGACGCGATCACCTTCGCGTCGGCCCCCATGGACTCCTCGTCGAGGAAGTGGTCGTCGGTGGCCCATTCCGCGAGTACGCACTTCGATGCCGCCAGCAGCCGGTCCGGGTCATCCGTAGCCGGATGGGTGAGCATCATCAGACGTCCAAAATTGGCCGTCCGCACGCGGTCGAGCTGTCCGGGGTAGATCCCGACCTGTTCGGCCCAGTCGACCAGACGGTCGTTGACCTCCTCGCCGAGGGCTACGTCGTCACGAACCGCCGGCGGGCAGTACAGCGCTGGACCTGCCCCAGCGTCAGCCGACGCCCCGGCGGAAAGCCGCCCAGTGGCGGCCCTTGTCTCGCTGAGGGTGGCGCCTTGCCAAGGGATCCGGGCCGCCGACGTACCCAGCCCCGTGGGGCCGCTGAGGAGTTGGTCCACCACCGACGCGGCGGCCTGGTTGTCATCCCCGGACAGTTGATCCCCGGTAGCTTCATGAAGGTCTCTCGGTGCAGTGCGTTCCGGGTTGGCGAACAGGGCGACCACCAACCCCGCCAGGTCATGGGCAGCCGCGGGCGCGGACACACGAGACAGCACAGACACCGGTC
This sequence comes from Pseudonocardiales bacterium, assembly GCA_032230565.1. Taxonomy (GTDB): domain Bacteria; phylum Actinomycetota; class Actinomycetes; order Mycobacteriales; family Pseudonocardiaceae. The sequence goes on from JAVXWL010000190.1 coordinate 1,019, forward strand.
CCTCCTTCGTTAGTGGTAGGTGAAGCGGACCCATCGCCGACCGGGTAACTGAGCCGGCGCTAGATCCGAACCGCCTGAGCTGTACTCATTAATGCGCGCAGTAACTCGCCGATGAAGGTCGCAGAAGTGCCCAGCCCGCTCGGTCCACCGAGCCGCTGTGGTGGCATCTGATAGCGGCGTCTCAATGCTGATTCGCTATACCGGCCGGTTAACATGTGCCAGTCGAGGATTCCGGCCATCCAGTCTTGCAGTCCCACGACGTAGGCGTCCAGCGCCTCGCGGGCATCCGCCGCCAGGTTGAAGTCGTCTACCAAGACGGGCAATTCCGTAGTGATGATGCGCTCGAACTGCAACATGCGCGAAGTCATCAGGTCGTTGACGACCGAGACCGCTTGCTCGCGATCTATATCGAGAAACTTCTGCACGACCAGCACACAGTTGTGGACCTCACCTTCGAACTCGATCTCCTTCTGGTAGGAGAAGATATCGTTGGTAAAGCAGGCGTAGTCACCGGCCGCGTTCTCCAACCCACGCATCGATCGGGTGCGGAAAATCTCGGGCGGGATCTCCCCGGTCCGGGTGATACGTGCCAGGCTCATCGTCATATCCGAGCCGAACGTCCGGCGCCGCATCTCGACGTAGTCGACTGGATCGGGAATCCGATGCTGGATGTGGTTTGCGAGCTCCCACAGCCAGCTTGTTGTCATGTTCTCGACGCCTTGCCGGAATTGACGCCGCTGACCGATAGTCATCGGCGACGCCGTGCGGACCCACAGGTCGGCCAGGCCTGCTTCAACCGCGTTGGCCGGCGGTGGCGTAACCGCGCAATCCAGTGGCATGAAGATCGGCAGCCTCGCGTTGAATATCTTAGCGCCGGCCATGTCCCGGGTCGTCCCGAAGACCGCCGGGAAGTAGTCGTCGCCGTAGGTTCCCCAGGTCAGCCATACCGAGGACAGATCGAGTTCAGGACCCGATGCGTCCGGATGAATCTTCGCCGCGCAGACAGCGAAATCAAACGACGCGAGGTTTTCTTCATCCCAGATTCCGATACCACCGGGGAGAGACTCGAGCATTCCCATCTGCCGCGCCCAATCAATGCAATGCTGGCGCGATCGCTCGAGATGGGGGTTAATCCGGGCGGTGTACGGCATGTAGAATCCGGGCAGGGTAGTGGGTCCCACTGTTTCGTACGGCACATGCGCGAAGCTTTTGAGTCTCTGTAAACCCACGGCGCCAGGTGAGAACTTGATCTGTGCTGCCGAGGTGCCCAAGCCGGTGGGTCCGCCGAGCAGCCGCTCCAACACTGATGGTTCACGATTCGCATTTTCGTTCATATATCGACTTGAGCACATGTGCCACTCATGGCCACCCGATTGCCAATCCTGCAGGCCCTTCACATACAGCAGGGCACTCTCCCGCTCTGGCAGATTCAGACCGAACTCCTCGAACAGAGCGGGTAGCTCGGTCAGCGCCGTGTTCTCGAACTGTTGTAGGCGAGAGGTCAGGATATCGTTGGTCAGATTAGCAGCGCGCTGCGGGCTGACGTCGAAAAATCGCTCGAGTACCAGGACACAGTTGTTGATCTCATCTTCTTGCTCGGTTTCGCGCTGGTAGGAGAAGATGTCGTTGCGCAGGTGCACGCCGTCGGCGAAGCTGTCCTTCAGGACACGCATCGGCCGGCTGTCCGCGATCCTGACTGGTACCTCGACGAATGCGGCATGCTCCACGAGGTCGGCAGACCATGGAGCGCCACCGACCTTGCGGCGCATCTCGATGTATTCGATCGGGTTCGGGAGGCGGCTACCGCTGATATTCGAGAGCTCCCACGTCGACTCGTGCAGGAGGTTCCTCGTGCTCTCAAAGAACCTCCGGCGCCATTCCATCGACCTCATGGGAACGGTACGCGCCCACAGATCGATCAGTCCACGCTCAACCGGATTGGTCGGCTCCGGTGGGCAGTCGGTGAGATCGATCGGCATGAGCGCAGGGAGCCCGGCTAGGTATTCCTTCGCACCGACCTGATCGTGGCTGCGTTTATAGACTTCTAGGAAATGATCGTCGAAGTAAAATACCCAAACGTACCAGTCGGTCACCAAATCGAGCTCGTGGCTCGGCGCGTCGGGATGAGTATACGCGCAGAGTAAGGCGAAATCCATGGAGTTGAACTTGACCTCGTCCCAGATATCTGCTCCGGGCTCCCCTGATGGCGCGTCCAACATTCCCATCTCCCGCGCCCACTCCTTGGTGTGCACGCGGGCCATGTCCAGGTGAGGGTTCAACCGCGCCGGGTGCGGCAGATAGAACTCCGGCAGCTCATAGGGTTGCATGACTTGCCCTCAGCTTGATGTCCGAATTGAGTGCGCTATTTGGACTTTTTCGGCGATCCCGAGGGTGGCGGCGGCTCAGTAGCAGGTTTCGCCGACTCCGTGGACGCAGACGGCTGCGGAGTAACAGGTGCCGGCAAGTCGTCGAAACGCGATATCTCGACGTTTTCGAGGATGCCAATCGCATCGGGAACCATGATGGCCGCTGAATAGTAGGCACTGACCAGGTACGACATGATGGCCTTGTCATCGATACCCATGAATCGGACGTTCAGTCCGGGCTGGACCTCGTCGGGAAGGCCAGTCTGATGCAGACCGACCACGCCCTGCTTTTCCAAACCGGTGCGCATCAGCACAATGGAGCTGGTCTGGTAGCCGGTGACGGGAATTTTGCCGCAGGGAAGAAGTGGTATACCGCGCCAGGCCGGCATCATGTGACCGTTGAGGTCGATGCTGTGCGGGTAGACCCCCCGACGGTTACATTCCCGACCGAACGCGGCGATGGTTCGGGGATGAGCCAGGAAAACATCCGGATCCTTCCACACCGTGGCTAGTAGCTCGTCGAGATCGTTGGGTGTGGGCGGCCCGGTACGGGTACTGATCCGTTGGGAGAACGCGGTCTGGTGCAAAAGACCGAAGTCCTTGTTGTTCATCAGCTCGTCTTCTTGCTTTTCCCGCAGCGCCTCGATCGTCAACCTGAGTTGTTCCTCGACCTGGTTCATCGGGTTGTTGAACAGATCCGCCACCCGGGTATGGACCCGCAGCACGGTCTGGGCGACGCTGAGTTGATATTCCCGGGGGTTCAGCTCATAATCGGCGAACGTCCCATCCAGCGGGTGTTCCTGCCGATGGCCCGCCGCCAGCTCGATCGCGGCCTCACCATGTTCGTTCTGGGGCTGGTTGAGAGTGGCCCGGTACCGGTTGATACTTTCCCGCAAGGGATCATTTTGATCACATACTCGTTGGAATGCCTGCTCGGACAGCGCTAGCACCTTGCACGCCGTCACCGCTTTGACTGTATAGGTCCAGGTGTCGCCGCCCTGGATGACCAGCTCGCGATCGCCGAAATAGCCGCCGTCGGAGAGGGTCTCCAGCACTGTCGGTTCGCCGTACTTGCCAGGACCGATCTTGTTGAGCTTGCCATGGGCGATGATGAACAGCTGGTTAGCGTTGTCGCCCTTCTGCACGACTACGCCGCCCGGCGGGACGTCTTGTAGCTCGAACTGGTTTGCCATCTCCTCCAGCACGCCCGGATAATCAGTGAAATTCCGCAGCATCGGCAGCTCGCGCAGTTCAGCGGGGATGACGTGGATCGATTCGTCACCGTTCATCACGAACTCTATCCGACCATCGCCGACCCTGTAGTTCGCCCGGCGGTTCACCCGAAAAGTTCCGCCCGCGGCCTCCACCCATGGCAGCACCCGTAGCAACCAGCGCGACGTTATTTCTTGCATCTGCGGCTGGGACTTGGTTGTCGTCGCCAGATTGCGGGCGGCATCCGTAGCCAAACTCAACTGCGGACGTTGACCATTCTGCGATCGCTGACCGTTCACACCCGACTCCACCTGCGTCGACTCAGTCACGCCACACACCACCGATCTTTATCCGTATCGATACCCACAGCGGGGTCATCATTGACAGTCATTAGTGTCATGGTCACGACATACTCTAGGGATCACCCCACGAGGCGACATCCGTAAAAACTACGGACCTGAATACGAAACCGTGTTCCGGAAACCTGTTCGGCCGTATAGCCGGGTCCGTAGAAACTACGGACCTGGCGTGAACCCGAACTCCGCGGCGCGGCGCACCAGCTGTTGCTTGCAGGTGACTCCGAGCTTGCGGTAGCCGCGGGCGAGGTGGGTTTCGACGGTGCGCACACCGATGTACAGCCGGGTGGCGATCTGCGAGGCCGTGTAGCCACTCGCGGCCAGCTCAGCGACCTGCCGCTCGCGTCTGGTGAGCGCCCCTGGGCCGAGTTGGGTACGCGCGGTGCACCGTCCGTCTGACCGGAGTTGCTTGAGCTGCGAGCAAGCCTGCTGATGCCGCACCATGGCTCCGCATGCGTCGAATGCGTCGGCCGCCTCGCGCAACGATTCCTCGGCCGCGCCGCGATCAGATCGTTGGATCGCTTCTGCGTAGGCGACGCGGGCACGCGCCGCGAGGAGAATATATCCACGATCGCTGAAGCCATCGACCGCACGCAACGCGGCTCCCGCTGCGGGCGCCTGGTGACCCCGTCCGATCAGCGCCCACGCCGTGGCCAGCAGATGTAGCGTCTGGTGGATGGGCGCGCCGGTGCAGCGGGCGTTGTCCTCGGCCCATTGGGCGACGCTGGCCGCAGCGTCGCCATCCCCGACCATCACCGTGACCTCGGCCAGATCCGCGAGAACAAACCCTTTCAGGGCATGGGCGCCCATCGCCGAGTAGCGGTCGACCGCACGCTGGAGCGCGACGGCCGCAGCGGTCAACCGGCCCTCGGCCCTGGCCACTACTCCCTGGGCCCACCAGTACAACGGTTCAATAATTCCAAGGGCCCCGCTGTCGATGCACATCATGCAGTTGAGGTGCCAGCGAGCCTCGGTGAGCTCGCCCCGCTCCGCTGCAGCCATCGCCGCACGGGCCGCCAGCCGGACCGGCACACGGATGCGATCCGCTGGCTCGCGCCGCTCTGCTTGCCGTGCATGCCCTTGTGTCATGGTCAGATCCCCGGCAAGCAGCTCGATGAACTCGCTGCAACGTCCGATCATCGGGTCACCGGGTGGGCTGGACGCGGCGGCCTGGGCGCACCGGGTGCGTGCGGAGACCAGGTGGCCCCGGCAGGCATCCAGGGAAGCGAGCAGGGCCAGGCTCTGCGACATCCACGGCAAGTGAACCGTTGCGGTAGCCATCTCGACGCTACGCAGGAGCACGTTCTCGGCCGCGTCGAAACGGCCTTGCCAGCCGAGAGTGTGCCCCAACGCCCCGAGTGCCTCCGCGATACCTCGTTGATCGCCGTCCCGCTCTGCCTCGCTCAACAGCTGTCGCGCCGCCACCTCTTCGCCGCGCAGGTCACCGGCCCATCCGCGAATTTTGGCCAGTTCGATCCCAGCTGATCGAGCCGCGACGTGGCAGCCGGCCTGCTGGCATAGGGCGGCGGCCTGCTGGCACTCCCGCGCCCCCGCATCGACGTCACCCGCCCCGTAGGCGAGCAAACCCGCGAGCCACAACCGGACGTCGGCTTGCCGTTGCAGGTCGCCCACCCTGGGAAGCAGTTGCCGCATCCGCTGTACTGCTGAGATATCCGCCACATAGTGCTCGGTCCGATCGACGATGCCCCAATTCGTCCGTGGACCCAACGCCTTGAACACCTCACACCAGCGCTCATCGCCAGCCGGCAGGAGATCCTGCAACGTCGAGATGGTCTGCCACTCCAGGGAACTCAGCCCGCGCTGGTGGGCTCGACGGACCATCTCGATCAGGGCGACGATCGCCTCGCCGTCCCCTGCCTGCGCTGCGCGAATGTAATGCGATGCGGCCGCCTCCATCCGTCCGGACTCAAGCAGCGTCGCGGCCACCTGCCGATGCAACACCCGCCGCCTGGCGGCACCGATGCCGGTGTACAGCACTTCCCGGGTGAGCACGTGGGCGAGCGTGTAGCCAAGGGATCCCACACGCTGCTGCTCGACCACCGTGCCGGCACAGGCGAGCTGCTCCAGGGCCACCGCAACGTCCTCGATCGGCGACCCGGAGATCCGGGCGAGGTCGTCTGGATCCACCGGGTGGCCGGCAACAGCGAGCAGCTCAAGGAGGGCCAGGGCCGACGGGTCGAGTTGCGCTATCTCGCTGCGTATCCATCGGGCCAGTCGCTCCGGAATCCGACCCAAGGCCGGCGCCTGGACGTCTGCGTCACACCCGATCAATGCATCCAGCAGACCCACAGCGAACCGGGGGTTGCCCTGGGCGCGAGCCGCCAACCAGTCCGCCAGCGCTGGCGGCACACGGTCTTGCCGAAGGGTGTACGCCGTCAGCTCCCGCATGTCCTGCCGGGACAGCGGCGCGAGCGCAACGCGGTGTATCCGTGCTTCCTGCTCCAGGGCATGCAGCACCGCAAGGGCCGTCCCGTTCCTGGCCAGCTCTGCCGGCCGGGCAGTGGCGAGTACGAACAGGCGGCTGCTTGTACAGTCCCGCGCGAGCCGCAGCAGCATTTCCCACACAGCGTCGTCGCTGCGGTGAGCGTCGTCGAGAATCACGACGATGGGCCGGTCTTTACTAGCGGTGGCGAGCAGGCCGGGGATCCACTCGACGAAGTGGTAGCGAAGAGCTTCCGCGCACGAAGCCGCGTCGTGGGTGATATCGGCACGGCGCACGAGCGCAGGAAGACCACCAAGCCCGCTCCCGCATACGCGGCAGACTCGATCAGGGTCCACGCCACCCTCATGCAGATTAAGCGCGTCGGCCCAGGGACCAAGGGGCGGAATACCCGTGAAGAGACATTTGTGCGCGATCAGCCTGACGGCAAACTCATCGCGGTGAGGTACCAGTTCGGCCGCGAGCAGCGTTTTTCCCAGCCCGGCGTTGCCAAGAACCAGCGCCACTCTTAGTTCGCCAAGTGTGCTCCGTTGCTGTTCGGCGCGCAAGAGGGCGAGTTCCTGGGCGCGTCCTGACACGAGATGCCGGTTGCTGCCCACCGGGCAGAATAGGCTAACAGCGCTGGCCATCGTATGTCTCAGTCGCGTGGAAATTAACGTACGGACTGTACAGTCGCCACCTCGAATAAATCACCGGCGCCTCAGGCGGACATTCGAGCTGAGAAATAATGTCCACCGATCGAAAATAGAGGGTGACATTTTTGGATTGCTCAGGAAAACGCCGTGAGGCGCGCCGACACGTGCCCCCTAAGAAACAGCTGTTCGGATGTTTCTAATAACGTTGATGTTAGCAGTACATGCCAAAACCTGTAAGTCGCCCAAAGGTGGGCGACTTACCCGCAAGCTCTCATCACTCTTGGTGAGACGCGATGATTGCTCATCAGCCACATGGTCTACTGCTGTACATCGGCGGGAGACAGTGCCTGCCGAAGCTCAGGCAGTGTCGGCTCACCCGACGGCCCCTGACCCCACTCAAACACACGTTACCCACCAGCGCGGTCACCCACGCCAGCGGTCTTCTGATAGCGGCGGGTGCTGTGTGCATGCCACTGGTTAGATCCGGCGATGCAGTCGCGGATGCCGGCCACGTAGCGGTATACCGCTGCTTGGGTGGCGGTGTCGAGATTCAGGGAGTCGATCAGCTCGGGCAGGCGCTCCTCGGCCGCGAGGAGGTCGTTCACCCGGTCACTTATGAGCGCGCATGCGGCGATGAATGCCTGTTCCCGGCTGAGGTGCCGTTCGTATTGCAGCACCAGGATCAGGTTGGACACGATGCCGCAGGAAATTTCCCTGTCCAATGAGTACAGATCGTTGATCCAGGAGAAAAGATCCGCACCGGCAAGGACGATCTCCTGGAAAACCTGCGAGTGGTAGATCTGGTCTGGGATTCCGGTATGCAAACAGATTTCGATGACGTCGAAGCAGGTCAGTACGGCGCTTGCGTCCCGCCGGAGCGGGACATACTCGGCGAGTGGCAGCGGGACGCCGCCTTCACGGAGCTGGATATCACGCCGGCCGCCCGCCATGACGCCCATCAGGTGCCGATTGAAGCGCTCTTTCCAGGCGGGCGAGGCCCGCGCGTCGAAACGATGGGAGAGGTCGGCAAGTGCGCGTATCAGTGGCGTGTCGGCGAGCGGACCGGTCGGCAGACCCAGTTCAAGCACTCCGCGGACGGCTTCGGTGACGTCAGCCCAATCCTGGGCGGATCCGTCGGCCCCTTCTTCGTGGTGGTCGTCGACGAAGAACAGCCAGGCAAACCAGCCGGCCGCCAGTTCCGCCTCCGGCAGTGGCGCGTCGGGATAGCCGTACGCAGCGGCCTCACCGAAGCGGCTTTGGGTTAGTCTATGTTTGCCAGCGTCACTGCGGGTTAAGCGAAAGCGTATGACCCAGTCGCGGGTGGATGTCTCGATCTTGGCAGACTGAGAATGCCGGCGGGCGGGAAAAGGAAGGTTGATAAATGGCATCGTAGTGGATGTCACTGCGCAAGCCCTTCCGTTCGGTCCATCAGGTAGTTGGTCGTTCAGCGGCTGAAACGTCATTCGTAATGGGTTTCTGTTCGAACGGCGAGGGCGAGTTCAATGCGTCGTTACACCAGTGTGCTCTATGCAGCGTTGGATGCGGGTTCGCTGCGGCCGGCACAGCGGGCCCGGCTGGCGGTGGCTTCGGCACTGTTCGGGCTGCTCGGCGCGGACGATCCGTACCGGCCTACCGGCTGTCCGCCACGACGACCCTTCCTGGGCTGGGCTCGGTGCGATCAATCTGGCGTCCGGCATTGGCCCCACTGCTGGCCGAACCCGCACATCGCGAACTGCTGTGTGCTGCGGCTGGACGAGCAGGCCCACCGCCCTGCTCGGCATCGTCGCGGAGTGGCTCGGTGACCATGGCCAGACATGACCAAACCCGCGATGGGGGACGGCACAGCGACGAAGTTGACCCTTCGAAGGTCGTGCGACCCAAGGATGACGGTGACGGGGTGACAACAGCGTCGAGTCGTGTTGTGGTCGGAGGCGGCTGCTCCCCGGCACCGAAGGTCGCAGGCTAGCCCAGCATGGCGGTGACAACCGAGAGGACTGCGTCGGTGGGGACCTGTTGTTGGTCACCGGTCACCATGTTGCGGATGGTCACAGCGCCTGCCGCCCACTCATCGCGGCCGACGATCACCGCGACGCGGGCCCCCGCCTTGTTAGCCCTGGCGAGTTCCTTGCCCAGCTTCCGCACTTCCAGCGGGGTGCTGGTCCGCAGGTCGGCCTGGCGCAGTCCGCGCGCGACCTGACGGGCGGCCTGCGCCAGCGTCTCGTCTACCGGGATGACCGCGACATCGACTTCGCTGCGCGGTGCGGGCAGCAAGCCATGGGTGCTCAGGAAATCCATCAAGGTGACGTCACCCATCCCGAAACCGATCCCGGGGATCTGCGCGGCGCAGAACAGCCCGACCAGGTTCGAGTAGCGACCGCCGCCGAACAGCGAGCGGCGATTTTCCGGGTTGGTGTCGAACACCTCGAAGACCGTTGAGGTGTAGTAATCGAATCCTCTTACGATCAGTGGATCGAACTTGATCAAATCTCGCGCGCTGGTGTCGAGGACTCGCATCAGGACTGACTGCTCGCGCGCCTCGCTCGGGAGATCCTCAAGGAGCGCATCGCCAGCGCTGAGGATCTCACCCAGCCGATGGAACTGCTTTTCGGTCAAGCCCAGCTCGGCGGCTTCCTCGGCCAGCTTATCTTGGGGGTACTTCTCCCATCGGTCGATGAGCCCGCTCACCTGACGGACTTGATCTGCTGACACTTCGACCATCGTCGTCAGAATCGCATTCAACAGAACCCGGTCGCTGACGCGCAGCACCCACATGTCAGGCGACGCGGTCAGGCCGGCCATCATGTCGTGGATCAGTTCAAAGATCTCGATTTCACACGACGGGTTGTCCGACCCGAACACGTCGACGTTGATCTGCCAGTGCTCACGGACCCGGCCCCGCTGCGGACGCTCGTAGCGGTGGCAGTTCGGGTGGCTGTACCAACGCACGGGGAACGGGAGCTTGCCGGCGTTTCCGGCGATGATCCGGGCCACCGACGGGGTCATCTCCGGCCGCAACGCCAGCCGCCTCCCGCCGCGGTCGGTGAGGGTGTACAGCTGCTGCTCCACGATCTCTTGGCTGGACTTCGCCTCGTAAATCTCGACTGGTTCCAGGATCGGGCCGTCGTAGCGCAGGTAGCCGTACCGTTCGATCACATCGTAAAGCCGCTGGAAAACCTGCGTCCGGACACTCATCTCCGCGGGCAGGAAGTCCCGGGTACCACGGTAGGGCGCGGTCGGCAGGTAGTCAGCCACGGTGCAAGAGCGTAGGCGCAGCTCGCTACGCCACGTCGTGGTGGGCTGCAACGGCGGTGCGCCCCGTCAAAAGGTTGCGCAGCCGGCTCAGTGCCCGGTGCTGCGCTACCCGGACCGCGCCAGGCGTCGAGCCGACAGCTTCGGCGGTCTCCTCCGCGGACATCCCGACCACCACCCGCAGGATGAGCACCTCACGCTGCCGTTCGGGCAGGTTGTGCAGCAGTTTGGCCATCCGTCCGGTGACCTCATTCTGTAGCACCTGCGCCTCCGGACCCTCGGTCAGCTCGGGAGTGTCCGGCAGTTCCGGCACCAGATCGGCGCGGTTGCGCGCGGCGTTGCGGTGCGCGTCGGCCACCTTGTGCGAGGCGATGCCGTACACGAAGGACAGAAACGGCCTGCCTTGGTCGCGGTAACTCGGCAGGGCCGTGAGCACCGCGAGGCATATCTCCTGGGCTACGTCATCCGCCGAAGCGAACGTCTTCTCCTGGCCACCGACGCGAGCCCGGCAGTACCGCAGCACCAGCGGCCGGACCTGGCGGAGCACCCGATCGACGGCATCTCGCTCACCAGTGACGGCAGCCGCAACAAGTACGGCGAAGTCGTCGTCGATGGCGCTGGGAGACTCGCTGACAGCAGGAGAAGATACAGCCTTAGCTTCGGAAAGGCCGAGAACGGACTGACGCAGCGTCGCGATACCATTCCGTGGAGTTGCATCGTGTACTGAGACGGAATTTGCGATAGGGGTGAGCTCGCGGTCCAGTGGCGCCTTGAGCAATGCAACGGTATCCACGGTTGTGCTCACTATCCCTTCCCTCGCTAGGGCGACCGCAGATCATCAGACGGTCCAGTGCTTTCTGCGCATAGACTGCCGGACTCCGGTGCACAGGTCATCCCATCTACAGATCATCTTCTGGCTACCCCAGGCCCGGCAGGACGGCTACCTCAGCTGAGGTAGTGCGCAGGCGTTCTACATCTGTGGGATAGGCGCTCCCTGGTCACTGGGCATCCCACCACGCCACCATCGGTGCCACCGCGGGTCGGTGGTCACCGGCGGCGAGCTGCGACTGGGCGCGCCGTCCGCTCGGGGACCGGAACCGACGATTCGCTGAGTTACGTACCGGCTACCGATTGACGCATGACGCTACGGCTAGGCACAGTAGTGGCCCTAGTCAGCAGATTTCCCGGGGGAGAATTCTTATGTCTGATGCAGTGAGTTTCGCCGAAGTATCACGGCAGCACGTCGAGTTGCTGCCAGCCCGCACCGTCTTGTCGATGTTCCTCAAAGTCGACGACCCCAGCACTGGGGGCGACGGCGCGACTGAGTCCGGCGGCGGCCTTCTTTCAAAATTGTACGGGGCGGCCATGGCACTCGCGGTTCCTAAGTCGCTTTGAGCAGACTGACTAACCCGAAGGTTTCATGCTAGCTCTGGACGCCTTCGAGCAGCACGAGCACCATGAGTATTAGCTGCGCGCCCCGCATATGCCGACTTCGACTGCCGGTCCTCCTATCTTCGGTTGCACCAGCGCGCTAGTAAGAGGAGCGAGCATGAGCTATGGAGGGAGCACCCGCGAGGCCGACATACCGTCTATTGACCTTGCAAGCTTCGTCCTCGCCCGCGCGAGAGGCCTGGGCGACAAGCCCGCCTTGATCGACGGGCCCTCGGGTCGCACTCTGAGTTACGCCGAGCTAGACCGCTTGGTGCGCAGCCTTGCGGCGGGGTTGGCGGCGCATGGCTTTGCCCCGGGTGACACATTTTGTATCTGCTTGCCGAACGTTCCCGAGTATGCGGTGGCGTTCCATGGTGTTCTGACCGCCGGAGGGCGATGCACGACGGCCAACCCGCTCTACACCACCCGCGAGCTTGCCCGCCAGCTCGTGGAGACGGACGCGCGGATGCTTTTGACGGCGCCGCCATTCATCGAGGTGGCCCAGGAGGCGGCGGCGAAGGCCGGATGTGAGCTGTGTGTGCTTGGTGAGGCGCCGCGAGCGATCTCGTTCTCCGCGCTGTTGGGCGACCCGGAAGCGGCGCCGGCGGTGGCGATTGATCCGGCCACCGACATCGCCGTGATCCTGTACTCGGGCGGCACAACGGGCCTGCCGAAAGGGGTCCTGCTCAGCCACCGCAACTTGATCGCGACCATGGTGCTGGCCCAGGCGGTGCTCGGAGTCACGTCTGAGGATGTGCTGCTCGCACCGCTGCCCTTCTTCCACGTCTATGGGCTGGTCGTCATTCTGAACTTCGGACTGCTGGCCGGGGCGACCGTCGTGGCCATGCCACGGTTTGAGTTCGGGGAATTCGTCGACCTGCTCGAGCGCCACCGGGTCACCCGCGGCTACGTCGTGCCACCGATCGCCCTCGCGCTGGCTAGGCACCCGGCCGTGGAGGGCCGCGACCTGTCGGCGTTGCGCCACGTCCTCAGCGGCGCCGCCCCACTGGCACCCGAGGTGGCCGAGGCGTGCGCTCGTCGGATTGGCTGTCCGGTCACCGAGGGATTCGGGATGACCGAGATGAGCGCGGTCACCCACCTGGTGCCGCCGTTCAGCGACGCGCGCAAACCTGGATCGATTGGACCTGCGATTCCCGGTGTCGAGTGCAGGCTGGTCGACCCACACACCGGCGAGGACGCGGGCCAAGGAGAGTCTGGCGAGCTGTGGATGCGTAGCCCCAAGGTGATGCGAGGTTATCTGAAGAACGCATCGGCGACCGCAGCGATGATCGATCAAGAAGGCTGGCTGCACAGCGGAGACATCGCGGTCGTGGACGAACAGGGGTGGTTCACGATCGTCGGCCGGATCAAGGAGATGATTAAGTACAAGGGCTACCAGGTCGCCCCCGCCGAGCTCGAGGCAATCCTGATCGCGCACCCCCAGGTTGCTGACTGCGCCGTGATCGGCGTCTCCGATGAGGAGGCCGGCGAAGTGCCCAAGGCATTTGTTGTGCCAGCTGGTGACGAGCTCGATCCCGACGGCATCATGCACTTCGTCGCTGAGCAGGTGGCCCCGTACAAGCGCATTCGCGCAGTTGAGATCGTCGACGAGATTCCGAAGTCCCCGTCCGGGCGCATTCTCAGACGCTTACTCGAAGAGCGAGAACGCGGGGACACGGCCTAGCCGTGTGACAGTGGTACTGTTACAACAGTATTACTGTCACGTTGGGAGGCGCGGTCGGTGGTTGACGAGCTCACCATCGCGGGGCTGGCGGCTCGCACCGGGATCAGTGTGCGCACGATCCGCTTCTACACCGGGTTGGGCCTGATCCCGCCGCCGGTAGTACGTGGTCGGCTGGGCCTGTATGACGAATGCCACGCGGCCCGCCTGCAGCTGATCCGCGACCTGCAGGAGTTGGGGTTCACGCTGGCGGCCATCGAGGGCTACCTCGCCAGGATCCCGCTGGACCGATCACCTGAGGACCTCGCCCTGCACCGCGCGCTGCTCGCGCCATGGCTGCCGGAGCAGTCAGAGACCGTCAGCAAGGCCGAGCTCGATTCTCGCGCCGGGCGCATCCTCGACGACGACGAGCTGGCCCGGCTGGTGACGCTCGGGGTAATCCGGCGCGACGAGGCTGCTGATGCCTGGACGCTCACCACCCCCGCAATGCTGAGTTACGGGCTGAGCCTGCTCGGTACCGAAATGGATTTCGCGGTTCAGCTGGCGTCCAAGCAGATCATCGAAGCGCACACCAGCGCGCTGGCCACCGAGTTGGTGGCACTGTTCCACCACACGGTGTTACGTGAATACCGGGATCGGGGCCGCCCTCCCGAGCTGCGCGACCGGCTGATCGCCCTGCTGGAGCAGCTCAAACCGGTCACCGTCGACGGGGTCGTCACCAACTTCCAGCTGGCCGTCAACCGCGCGATCCGCGAATCCGTCCCCGCAAGTGCCGAAGCGCCATCTCCACAATCCGGAGCGAGTCATGACTGAAGCATTCCTCTACGAAGCTCTGCGCACCCCGCGGGGCAAGGGCAAGGCGACCGGCGCATTGCACGGCGTCAAGCCGATCTCCCTGGTCACCGGGTTGGTCGACGAGCTGCGTAAGCGTCACCCGAACCTGGACCCGGCGCGGATCGACGACATGGTGCTCGGGGTGGTCGCCCCGGTGGGTGACCAGGGCGGTGACCTGCCACGCGCCGCGGCGCTGGCCGCCGGACTGCCGGACACCGTCGCCGGGCTGCAGATCAACCGGTTCTGTGCCTCAGGCTTGGAAGCGGTCAACCTGGGGGCGATGAAGGTCCGGTCCGGCTGGGAGGAGCTGGTGCTCACCGGCGGCGTCGAGTCGATGTCCCGGGTGCCGATGGGCTCCGACGGTGGTGCCATTGCGATGGACCCGGAAACCGCCTATGCGGCTCGCTTCGTCCCGCAGGGCATCAGCGCGGATCTGATCGCGACCATCGAGGGTTTCACCCGCCACGACGTCGACTCCTACGCCGTGGAGTCCCAGCACCGCGCTGCCAAGGCGTGGAGCAACGGTTACTTCCAGCGCTCAGTGGTCCCGGTGCGGGACCGCACCGGCGCCGTCATCCTCGACCGTGACGAGCACCTGCGCCCGGACACCACCATGGCGGGCCTCGGTGCGCTCACCCCGTCTTTCGCCGACCTCGGTGAGCAGGCTGGGTTCGACGCCGTCGCGTTGCAGCGCTACCACTGGGTGGAGCGAATCGAGCATGTCCATCACGCGGGCAACTCCTCGGGCATCGTTGACGGTGCGGCGCTGGTGGTGGTCGGCTCCGAGCAGGTCGGGCGGGATCTCGGGCTGATCCCACGGGCCCGGATCGTGGCCGGCGCGGTCACCGGCGAGGAGCCGACGATCATGTTGACCGGCCCGGCACCGGCGACCCGCAAGGCGCTGGCCAAGGCCGGCATGACGATGGACCAGATCGACCTGGTGGAGGTCAACGAGGCCTTCGCCGCGGTGGTACTGCGCTTCATGCGGGAGATGGACGTGCCGCACGACAAGGTCAACGTCAACGGCGGCGCGATCGCCATGGGTCACCCGCTGGGCGCCACCGGCGCGATGATCCTGGGCACCCTGATCGACGAGCTGGAGCGCCGTGACCTGCGCTACGGCCTGGCCACGTTGTGTGTCGGCGGCGGCATGGGCATCGCCACCATCATCGAGCGGGTGTAAGGGGTAGCAATGATTCGCTGGGACCGCGATGCCGACGGCATCATCACGCTGACCTTCGACGATCCGGGCAGGTCGGCGAACACGATGAACGACAGATACGTCACCTCGATGGCCGAGACGCTGGACCGCCTGGAGGCCGAGCGGGAATCGATCACCGGAGTGATCCTCACCTCGGCGAAGAAGACTTTCTTCGCCGGCGCGGACCTCAACGCCGTGCGCAACGTCACACCGGACAATGCCCGCGGGTTCGCCGCCCACATCGCGCTGCTCAAGGGACAGCTGCGGCGGCTGGAGAAGCTGGGCAAGCCGGTCGTCGCCGCCCTCAACGGCACCGCGCTGGGTGGTGGCCTGGAGATCGCGCTGGCCTGCCACCACCGCATCGCGCTGGACAACCCGAGTACCAAAATCGGTTTTCCCGAGGTGACATTGGGAATACTGCCGGGACTCGGCGGGGTGGTCCGCACAGTGCGGATGCTCGGCCTGATGACCGCGCTGACGCAGCTGCTGACAAGGGGCCAGCAGCTGCGCCCAGCGCAGGCCAAGGAGGTCGGCATCGTCGACGAGGTGGTCGCAACGCCCGAGGAGATGTTCGCGCGGGCCCGCGAGTGGATCGCGGCGCACCCGCGGTCGCAGCAGCCCTGGGACGTCCGAGGTTACAAGATCCCCGGTGGTACCCCGTCCACCCCGGGGTTAGCGCAGATGCTGCCGGCGTTCCCAGCCACCCTGCGCAAAGAGCTCAAGGGCGCGCCGATGCCGGCCCCGCATCACATCCTGTGCGCGGCGGCGGAAGGCTCGCAGGTGGACTTCGACACCGCGCTGCAGATCGAGACCCGCTACTTCATGGACCTGGCGACCAGCCAGATCGCCAAGAACATGATCAAGGCGTTCTTCTTCGACCTGCAGCACATCAACAAGGGCGGCAGCCGGCCCGACGGTTATCCGAAGCGCGCCTTCGGCAAGGTCGGCGTGCTCGGGGCTGGGATGATGGGCGCCGGTATCGCCTACTCGTGTGCCCGCGCGGGCATGGAGGTCGTGCTCAAGGACGTCGATCTCGCGGCGGCGCAGCGGGGCAAGGGATACTCGGAGAAGGTGCTCGGTAAGGCCATGTCCATGGGCCGATCCACCGCCGAGCAGCGCGATGCGCTGCTAGCTCGGATCACCCCGACCGCCGATGCAGCCGATCTCAAAGGTTGCGACCTGGTGATCGAGGCAGTGTTCGAGGACCCGGCGTTGAAGAAGGACGTCTTCGCCGAGATCCTCGACGTGGTCGATCCCGATGCGCTGCTGTGCTCGAACACCTCGACGCTACCGATCACTGATCTGGCGTCGGGAGTGGACCGCCCGGCTGACTTCCTCGGCCTGCACTTCTTCTCCCCGGTGGACAAGATGCCGCTGGTGGAAATCGTCCGCGGGGAGCAGACGTCGGACGCCGCGCTGGCTGCCGCCGTGGACGTGGTGCAACAGATCCGCAAGACGCCGATCGTCGTCAAGGACAGCCGCGGCTTTTTCACCAGCCGGGTGATCGGCACCTTCCTCAACGAGGGTGTCGCCATGCTCGCCGAGGGCGCGCCCCCGGCGTCGATCGAGCAGGCCACCTTGCAGGCCGGCTACCCGGCGCCGGTGCTGCAGTTGATGGACGAGCTGACCCTGACCCTGACCCGCATGATCCGGGAGCAGACCAGGCGCGGTGTCGAGGCCGCCGGAGGCACGTGGACCCGGCACCCCGCCGACGCGATCGTCGACCGGATGGTGCTGGAACTTGGCCGCCCGGGGCGGTCCGGCGGTGCTGGGTTCTACGAATACGAGGCCGGTCGGCGTACCCGCCTGTGGCCTGGCCTGACCGAACATTTCGGACCGTTCCGTCCGGAGGCGGTCCCGTTTGCGGATATGAAGGAGCGGATGCTGTTCGTCGAGGCGCTGGAGACGGTGAAATGCCTCGACGAAGGTGTGATCACCTCGGTGCCCGACGCCAACATCGGCTCGATCATGGGGATCGGGTTCCCGCCGTGGACCGGCGGCGTGGTCCAGTTCATCAACGGCTACCCCGGCGGCCTGGCCGCCTTCGTCGCCCGCGCCCGCGAACTCGCTGATCGCTACGGCTCCCGCTTCACCCCACCCGCCTCACTGATCGCCAAAGCCGACGCTGGCGAGTCCTTCGACTAGCCGAGGAGGAGTCGCCGAGGAGCGTGAGCGGATAGCGTGGCGGAGTGAATCGGAGCCCGGGTCCGAGCTCGGCCCGCCGGGACGCGGCGGCTGCCGTGCCTTACCCGCTGCGGGTGGCGGCCGCGGTGTCGTGGCGGATGCTGGCGGTGACCGCGCTGATCGTCGTGCTGGGCTACGTGGCAATCGCCTTGCAGCAGGTGGTGATCCCGGTCGCGGTGGCCCTGCTCCTGACCGCGTTGTTGGGCCCGGTAGTGGACTGGTTGACCAGGCGCCGGGTGCCCAGGGGAGTGGCGACTCTGGTGGTCCTGGTCGCCGGACTCGCACTGATCGGCGGGCTGCTGGGATTCGTCGTTCAGGCGTTCATCAACGGGTTGCCCGCCCTGCAGACCCAGGTCGCCAACAGCGTCCAGCAGATCCGAGTGTGGTTGCAGCACCCGCCCTTCGGCCTGCCCCCAGTGAACCTGCAGAGCCTGCTCGACTCGCTGAGCCGCGCGGTGGCGAACAACCGTTATGCGATCACCTCTGGCGCGTTGTCGACCGCGTTCACGGTCGGGCAATACCTCGCTGGTGCCGCACTCGCGTTGTTCACGTTGATCTACTTTCTCTACGGCGGCCGGTCGATGTGGCGCTTCCTGCTCGGTGCGGTGCCCGGCCCGGTTCGTGATCGGGTCGATGTCGCTGGGCAGCGCGCATTCGGCTCGCTGGTCGGGTTCATCCGGGCCACCGCGCTGGTGGCAGTGGTGGATGCGGTGGGTATTGGGATCGGGTTGGTGGCGGTGGGCGCCCCGTTGGTGGTGCCGCTGGCGGCGTTGACGTTCCTGGCGGCGTTCATTCCGGTGGTCGGTGCGGTGGTCTCCGGAGTGGTCGCGGTGCTGGTGGTGTTGGTGACCAATGGGCTGGTGCCGGCGCTGATCGTGCTCGCAGTGGTAGTCGGCGTGCAGCAGTTGGAGGGCAACGTCATGCAGCCGCTGCTGATGGGCCGCGCCGTCGAGCTCAACGGGGTGGCGGTGGTGCTGGCCGTCGCGGTGGGTTCAGTGGTCGCCGGTATCGCCGGGGCCTTGCTGGCGGTGCCACTGCTCGCCGTACTCAACGCCGGCATTCGGGCGCTGATCAGCGGGAACCTCGAGCCTGCCGTCGACTCCGGCACCGTGGGTTCCGCATTCCCACCGGCCGACGTGGCCGTCGACCCAGAGATCCGCGACCCGTGAGTTGCGATGTGAGTCAGGAGTCGCATCGCCACTCAGGGGTCCTTGCGGACGTGCTACCGGGTCCAGAAGACCCGCCGCTGCGGGTGCTGCTCTGCGGGATCAACCCGGGCCTGACCTCCGCCGCCACCGGTCGGCACTTCGCCCGGCCGGGCAACCGGTTCTGGCCGGCGTTGCACGGCGCAGGCTTCACCCCGCGCCGGTTGCGGCCCGACGAGCAACACCTGCTGCCCTCGTTCGGTGTGGGGATCACCAACATCGTGCCTCGGGCCACTGCCCGGGCCGACGAGCTGAGCACGGCCGAGCTGGTGGCCGGCGGCGCTCGCCTCCGCGATCTCGTGCGCGACTTACGTCCGAGCGCCCTGGGCATCGTGGGGATCACTGCTTACCGGGTGGCTTTCGCCGCGCCCCTGGCCACCGTGGGACCGCAGCCTGCCTGGGGAACGACTCTGGTCTGGGCGCTGCCCAACCCCAGTGGCCTCAACGCGCACTGGTCGTTGCCGGCGATGGTGGCCGAGTTCGCCCGCTTCCGGTTGGCGGCCGCTGCCGCACGATCCGGGCCGTCCGATCCATCCAAGACACCCGGTCGCCCGAAGTCGTAGCGTCGCGGTCATGAGCATCGACGCGAGACTGGATGTAATCGGACTGGTGGTGGCCGACATGGCCGTCTCTCTGGCGTTCTACCGGCGACTCGGGCTGGATATACCGCCTGATGCCGACGCGGCGCCGCATGTGGAGCTAACTTTGCCAGGCGGGCTGCGGCTGGCCTGGGACACCGAGGACACCATCCGGTCCTTCGCCCCGGGCTGGAAGGCTGGCGGCCGCGATAGCCGCACGAGTCTGGCGTTCCGGCTGCCCGATCCCGCCGCGGTGGACACCGCCTACGCCGAGCTGATCGGCGCCGGCTACCACGGTGAGCACGCCCCCTGGGACGCTTTCTGGGGTCAGCGTTACGCGGTACTGCACGACCCGGACGGCCTCACCGTCGACCTGTTCGCCCCGCTGTCTACCTGACCTGTTCGGCGAGTTCGGGTCAGCTCACCCAGCGACACTCCGGCCAGCGCGCGCACCTCACGAGCCAGATGCGCCTGGTCGGCGTAGCCCGCGCGGGCGGCGGTAGTCGCAAAGGGCACCCCCTGGCCGGCCAGCCGCAGCGCGCCCTGGAACCGGACGATGCGGCGTAGCACCGACGGCCCGTAGCCGAATGCGTCCCGACACCGCCGATGCAACGCGCGTTCGGTCCAGCCCAGCGCATCAGCCGTCGCCGCCACGCTGGACCCGGTCCGCAGCCGGGCGAGCACTACGTCCAGCGCGGGGTCCGGTTGGGTGGCCGCCCAGGGGGCGACTGCCGCCGCAAGGGTGACGGCTGGGTCAGGCGCCTCGGCGATCTGTTCGGCGATGGTCGTGCCTGGCCAGAGGTCGTCGAGTCGAACCCGCCGATCCCGCAGCACCCACGCAGGTACCCCGAGTACTCCATGGCCCGCACCCGGCCGGAAGCGTAGGCCAGCGACCAGTTGCCCGGGACCGAGTGTGGTGACAAAGGCGCAGGTGTCCGGACCAGCGACGTACACCGCGCCGTCCATCCAGATAATGTCCATGCACCCGTCAGGCAACACCCGCTGCCGCCGGGGCGCGCTCGTCTCGTCGCGCCACAAGCGGGCCACTACCCCGGCCAGCTCTGGCGGGGCGCGCTTTTCCCGGTACCCGTCCACCCTCGGCATCACCTCCTCACCTTCGCAGTGTGCGCCACCGGTCGTCCGCTCTCTTGTGGAGTTCGGGAAGCAGGGCGTCGTGCGGGGAGCGTGACGGGGGCCAGTAGCTGCTAGCGACCCGAGCACTGGCATGATCCGCGGGCATGCCGGCGGCCACCGACATCATGATGCCGCTGTGGCGCAGCGTGGTGTTGTTCCGGGTTATTACGGCAGCTTTCGCGATGGCGGCGATCACGGTGCACCACGATGGTTTCGCTCGGCCAGCTCTGGGCTGGGTCGTGCTCGCCGGGATCGCGGTGTGGACTGTGGTGACCTGCCTGGCCTACAGCTACGACCGCACCCGCCGGACCCTTACCATCATGATCGACCTGCTGGTGACGCTGGCGCTGATGAGTTCGTCGGCGCTGGTGCTGTCCACCGAGCAGCTCACCGAAGTCGCGCAGCGAACGCCGTTGCTCACCACGGTGTGGGCCAGCGGGCCGGTGGTCGCTGTTGCGGTGCACGCCGGCCGCGTTGCCGGGGCGATGTTCGGCGTCGCCGTCGCGGTGGTCGACGTTGGGGTGCGCGGGTTTTTCAGCATCGACCTCGCCCGTGACGTGATCCTGCTAGTGGGGACCGGGTTCGTGCTGGGACTCGCGGCGACGGCAGCTCGGCGGGCGAGCGAGCAGATGCAAAGGGCGTCCCGTGCCGAGGCAGCCGCCACGGAACGCGAACGGCTGGCCAGGTCGGTCCACGACAGTGTGGTGCAGGTGCTGGCCAGGGTGCGAGCCCGCAGTGGTCAGCTGGACGGAGAGGCCGGCGAGCTGGCGCGGTTGGTGGGCGAGCAGGAGATTGCATTGCGGTGCCTGTTCTCGACGGCGACGCCGGGCGCTACCGGCGAGCAGGACCTGGCCAGCGCGATCCGCCTGCTGGCTAGCCCCCGGGTCGAGGTGTCAGCGCCCGCGACCGCAGTACCACTACCCGCCGCCGATGTCGACGAGCTGGTCGCCGTCGTCCGGGAAGCGCTCGCCAACACCGCCCGGCACGGTGGTCCTGAGGCGAAGTCGTGGGTACTGGTCGAGGATCTCGACGACGAAGTGGTGCTCAGCGTCCGGGACGACGGCCCGGGGGTCGACAGCAGGCAGCTCGTCGGTGCGCTCCATGACGGCCGGATGGGAGTGTCGCGCTCGATCCGCGGTCGGGTAGCCGATCTGGGGGCCACGTTGACGCTGGATACCGGACCGGGGCGGGGCACCGAGTGGGAGGTGCGGTTGGCACGCGTCCGGCACGGCGTGGCGCGGTGACCGGCTGCCGTGGTGACGGCCGGGCGGTGATCCGGGTCATGGTGGTCGACGACCACCCCATCTGGCGCGACGGGGTGGCCCGCGACCTCGGCGAGCGCGGCTTGGAGGTGGTGGCCACCGCGGTTGACGGCGCGGCCGCGTTGCGCATCGTTGCTGCCGTCCGTCCGGACGTGGTGCTGATGGACCTGCATTTCGGCGCCGACGGGCCGTCCGGCGCGGAAACCACCCGGTGCCTCATCGAATCCAATCCCGACATCCGGGTGCTGGTGTTGTCCGCCTCCGGCGCGGATACCGACGTGCTGGCGGCGATACAGGCCGGCGCCTCGGGATACTTGATGAAATCCGCGTCGCTGGACGAGCTGGTCGCCGCCGTGCGCCGGACCGCCGAGGGCGACGCGGTGTTCACCGCCGGCTTGGCTGGGCTGCTGCTCGGTGAGTACCGCCGGATCGCCCGCGGCACCAACGATGACGTTCCCCACCTCACCGAGCGGGAGACCGAGGTGTTGCGCCAGGTGGCCACCGGGCACACCGCTCGGCAGATCGCCGACGCGTTGGTGATCAGCCACCGCACCGTGGAGAACCACGTGCAGTCCACGTTGCGCAAACTGCAGCTGCACAACCGCGTCGAGCTGGCCCGCTACGCGATCGAGCACGGCCTCACCAGTTGAAAGATTTGCCAGGCGGCACTGAGTCAGGATTGCCTGACAACAGGGTGTCACGCGGTCGGCGGTAGCCGTATCGTTCGAGGCAGGCGCCTATGAGGGCCCGAAAGGGCCCGCTAGTGGGCCGCCGACCGGGGTCAAGGGGGGGTGGCGCCCGGTCGGCGGCCGCTACGCCAGCGGCCAGGGGGAGTTGCCGCTTGCGCCATCGGTGTACCAGGTGCCGTGCGGGCGCCCAGCAACCGTTCGGTCCGGCTGATGTCGAGTGGAGCCGGGTCCTGCGGTTTGTTCACCGATTACCCCAGTGTGCTCGATGACGTGTGCTGTTGACAACCACTGAGCCACAATGGCCACCATCCTGGCGCACGCGGCGACCCCCGGTACGCTGACGCACCCAGCGCAACCGGGAGTACTCGCAGGGATGGTGGGTAACGTGGAGTTCGAGCTTGAACGGGATGCGTTCGCCGAGGCCATCGCGTGGACGGCGAAGGGCCTACCAGCCCGTCCGGTCGTCCCGGTGACCGCGG
>JAVXWL010000263.1:0-4065 GCA_032230565.1 Pseudonocardiales bacterium
GCTACGGTGACCAGGCCGATCGCTGACCCCCAGAACAGCAGCCGACGCACCAGACGGAACATTCGCTTCACTTCCTTCCTTGTCGGTGAGCAGATCCAGAACCACCGCGACAGCCCTGTCGACGGCTGACTCGACGATGCTGGTCAACCCGATACCTTCCTCGGTGCTGGCCGGCTCACAGCCAACCAACAGGGTCCGCCCCGCGCTGCCGCCGAGGTTGTCCAGCAGCGCGAGCACCGCGTCCGGAGTCATCCCGTGCGCGTCGACAGCTGACGGCTCGATGCCCGGCACGTCGCCCGCGCCGATCTCGAGCACGTAAATCGTTCCCGGTTCGCCGCCGCGAGAAACGGCGTCGAGCAGGATCGTGGTGTCCGGAGCCATATCGAGCAGGTCGTAGGCCAGATGCATCCCACGAATCCCATAATCAGTAACCCGTACACCATCCGGAACCGTCTCGGCGGTGAGCCGGCGAGCCAGCTCGACGCCGAACGCGTCGTCCCCAAGAAAGATGTTACCGATTCCGGCCACCATCGTGGTCATGATTGTTCCGATTGGGCCGTCAGCGGAACGATCTCGTCGGGGGAGAAGTACTGGAACCGGCCCTGCACCAGCGATAGGTCGGCGCCCGGGTCATCATCGAGGGTGACCGCGACATGCGTGTTGCCGTCGACATCGAGCAACACGGCGGCAACGGTGGCGGTGCGCCCGTCAAGGAACATGTCCTGAGCGTCCGTCCCGTGCAACCGCGGCGTGAGCACCACCTTGCTACCCTTGGCCACCTCGATTCCGGCGACGAGCACGCTGTCGGTGTCCGGGTCTACCGAGGAATCCGCGCCGGGATCCCACCACGGCGTGCCTGGAGTGGTGAACGTCTCGACCGGATCCGGCTCGCCCGGATTACGCGAGGTCCGAGGAGTCTCGCCGAGATATCGGATCGCTCCATGCAGCTTGTCGAGCATCTCCGGCGGCATCGAGTCGACGCGATCCATCAGCTTCCGGGCGCGCTCGTCAGTGGCCCGCGCTTCGGCCTTCTCCTCATCGGTGAGGGTCATCGTGCGCAACGTGAGAATCTCATCAATCTCAGTGCCATCGAACAAGTCGCCGGGGCTTTCCGGCGCGATCGTTGGATAGTCGTAAAGAATGATCGGCGATATCAGGAAAACGTCCCGGCTTCCTGCTTCTCCGATCATCACCGGCCAGGTGCGTTCGTTGCGGCAGCTCTTGACGGCGGGTTTTGCCCACTCCGGCGGGTCGAGCAAGGAGATGAACTCCCCGTCGGTGACCGCCACCACCGTATGGGCAGCGATCAGCGAGTGCCGCAACGCCACGTGTCGAGCCGCCTCCGCATCCACCCACGGCGCGGTGTTAATGACCTCGAGGGCGAGGTGCAAAATGCCGTACGGGCCTTCCAGCCGCTGCCCGGTCAGCCGGACCTCGCCGGTCAGCGGCCACCGCTGGCGGGTGATGCCGTCAGTGGTCTCGGTACCGCCAGGGATGCTGACCGGAATCACCTGTTCGGTTTCCAACAACTCCGCTACTGACAGCACAGAGTCGATCTCGTGCTCCACCGCCTCATCGAACTCGGGAACTGGTCCGTCTCCACCGCTGCGGTGCTGCATTTGGAGGAATCGCAACCGGATGTGCAGTACCGGGTCGGTCCCGGGCTCCAGCAAGAACTCGCTGTGTGAGCTGGCGTGCTCACCGTGCCCGGCCGCGGCATAGGCGGAGGGCATCAGCACCCCCCACTGCCACCGGATCTGATTCTTGGCTGCCGACGCCCGGTAGGGATACAGCAAGTACCCCTCGTAGAGGACGGCGTCGGCCACCTCCCGGGCGACGTCCATCGGAGCTGTCATTCAGCCTCCCTCCCCTGTGCCTCGCCGACCACAGTGCGCTCACGGGCCACGTCTAGTACGGCCATGACGGCGTCGTCCCAGGTCGGCAGCGCGCGCGTGGCTCGAAAGTCGGCTAGGGCGTCTATCGTGTCTCGACGCAACCGCAACCACCCGCTGCCGGGGAAGTGCATGTCCATCATTTCACGCCACACCGCTACGGGCATTTTATAACGAGCCTCGGCGTGCCACGGCACCTGCTCAATCCACATCCCATTCTCGCCTTCGCCGAAAATGGTCCCGCTGAACAGCAGAATAAACGGGATCTCGCCATTTTCGAGGGCATGAAAATATCGCCCTGCGGTGACCTCCATGTCATAGCTGCACGGCACGGTTATGTCCAGCTCAATCCAGTCGTTGAAGCTGGGGACAACCGTCGAGGTGTTGGCGAACTGGAATGGTTTGAGCGTGTCACCCCAGCGTCCGCGCTCGCCGAACAACTCGAGCAGCCCCTCGACCTCTTTGTCGCCGTACCCACGGCGCGCCGGCTCGATCCTGATCTGGCAACGCAGTGCGACGGCACGCACTCGTTGCCCGCTCTCCGCACCGACCCGCAGTCTGAACAGCAACGTGGGTGCCGCGGCGTAGCGCTCGGGTTGTACATCGACGCAGGTGAAGGACAGCTCAGCCATCAGCGACCGCCATCCTCTCACTGCGTTCCCGTAGGCTCGCGAAGAACTCGTGGATCGCCGTCCAGGCCTCTTCCCCGCCGTCGAAGCCCTTCCAGTGCATCCGGACCACACCAACGAGCTCGTAGCAGGCATCAATCGGGATCGCAAAACACTCGAAGCCGCTTTCTGCCTTGTGGACCAGCAATCCCTCGACATCGGGTAGCAGGTCGGTCAGGGTCGGAGTCGCGGCGAGCAGATCCGTCCAGGCCTCCAAGGACAGCAGCGATTCGGTCGCTCCGGCTGGGCTCGGGTAGAACGCCATAGTCTGACCGAGCTTGCTGTTGGTGAAGAAGAACGCCATCGCGACCGGGATTCCGATCGAATCCCATGTTGCCTCAGCGAGCGGTACATTCGCGGCGTACCGATAGCGCTCGGGAACTGCGCGGAAGCGTCCGTTAGCCGCGCCCTCTTTGGTGAACAGCAGGGCGCAGGGACGGCAGGTACACATCAGACCGCGGCCCTCGACATCGACCACGTGCCCATGCCAATCGGTGATTGGTTCAGCGCACATCTCGCAACGCTGAACCTGCGGCTCGGCGGGAGGCGGAGGGGAAGCGGCGCTCCCAACGAAGCGCCGCAGCCCCCCTTTCACGACACCGCCTGCGCGGGGACCGCGATGCGAACCCCGCCGTTCTCGGCTAACAACGGGAGCGGGTCGAGGTGCACTCTGCTCGCCTCGCCGGTCCCGCCCATCCCACGACCAGCCCGGACCACGTCGTAACGCTGCGCGCAGCCGGGGCAGGCTAGTACGGCCCCCTCCAGCTCCGCGCCGGTCAGCCCGGAACCGCAGCCCGCACAACGGTCTGCGTAGGCATACAGGCTTCCTGCAACGTTGCACACCACCGCCGCGGTGCCGGCCACCAGCATCGGAACCACCCGACCCTGGCTGAGGCCTTCGATGCCGTCGACCTCAACCCAGGTTGCAGCCGGTACCTCCGGTTGCTTGCTCACCTGCATCAACGGCAGCATGGTGGCCCCTGCGGGCACCGCACCCGCGGTGAGCGGCGAAGCTGGATCGGGCGCTACACCCTCCACCTCCACCTTGGTGACCTCCGGAGCGACGTCCTCAATTCCCTTCTCGATCGCCAACTTGACGGTGAGGGCCGAGGACGGGCAGCCATCACAGCTGCCCGCCAACCGCAATCGCACGGTGCCGTCGGGGTCCAGCCCGAGGTACTCGACGTCGCCGGCATGCGAGCCCAGGTAAGGCCGGACCCGCTCCAGCGCGGCGAGGACACGCTCCTCGGTGCTCTGCGGGTGCAGGTCGTGCAGCACCAACAGCCCCGTCACCATCTTGTCGGCGAGCAGCGGAGTGACGGCCTGCTCGTCGAGCAACTCCAGGATGCGGGCCAAGCCCGCACCATAGAAGTCGACAAGCAGACCGACCAGCTCCTCGGCTCGCCCGGCGGTGGTGGGGTCGGAGGTCGAGGCGAACTCCGCGAGCAGCGCCTCGACCCTTTCCCCAACCGCCTGGATATCCGGTGTGTTACTAGTGGGCACGA
>JAVXWL010000200.1:0-4123 GCA_032230565.1 Pseudonocardiales bacterium
CGAGCCGTTCCTAGACCACACATTGATAGCAGCCGGAATTCCAACGGTGGTTCATTCGTGACCGGAGCGGTAAAGAATAGCCCTGGCCGACAACTGAGACGGAGCACGAAGAAAAAGATCAAGAAAAGCACCGTTTGTGCATGTCAAATACAGTGGCCAGGGGCGGGGTCGAACCGCCGACCTTCCGATTTTCAGACTTAGGCAAAACCGTTCAGGAGCATTCCCAAAATCCCTCGGTGCTGGCCCACGATGTGTAGGAGACAACAGCAAGGAGGTTGAACGAACCTGAACTGAGACCCAAACTGAGACCCATGCATGATCAACGCATTGTTCGGCGTGATAACCAACGAGGAGCCGGAACCAGCGTCGAGCCGATACACCGCATCGCAGCGATGCTGGCAGTATCACCATCACTGTGATGCAAGGCTCGGTGATAGCGATGCCGGACTGCCATGACAAGCCAAGTGCGCCGGTCGTCCTAAGGGAAGGTGACATGCCGAAAAAACGCGGCGACCGTGCATTCAGGACGGCCGAGAAACGAGCTCGACGCGAGCGGCGTCAACTCGCCCGGGAGGAGAAGCTCCGGAAAGGCGGATCCGCCACAACGATGGCACCACGGTCTACCAGTGGCCGGTCGGCTCACCGCTGGATCGGTACCTCCGCGAGATGATGGAGCGCCAGGCAGCGCGCTTCCGGACCAAGTTTGGTCGTGACCCCGGCCCCGAAGATCCGATCTTCTTTGACCCCGACGCTGCTGGCCACGTCTTGTAGAGAGGAATTGGAATACATAGACGGTCTCGTGGGGCACCCAGGTGAAGCACCCGAGTGCGGGTACGGTTGCGTTTTTATGCTGTTGGCTGGATGACCGCTGCCATGTGGTTGTGGGCGACGCGACGAGCAGTGGCTTCTAGCCAGGACCGGTTGCTCACCCAGCCACACGAGCATTCAGCCTGATAATCTTGGGCTGGAGTGCTGTCCCTCTTGATTGTGATGGTGTGATTATTCATTATGCTGTCTCTTTCGCGGGTGTGCGGGTGCGGACCCGCTCATCTGGGGGTCATCTGGGGGGGTCAACGCCTGCACCGATGACGCCGCGCGCTGCGCCCTCAGGTCGCATCGGGCTTCCTCCTCGGTTCGATTGCGCCCTGTCCAGGGGGTTGGAAGGCGACCTATCTAGCCGTGCCGGCCTCCGTGGCAGCGTCGGACTCCGCTAGGAGGCTAGCTTTGGCGTCCCGGACACGGTGCTGCAGCGACCGATACTCCTGGTGACCCGTCAGCCTGGTTTTCACTTTGAGGTCATACGTCGCTGGGGTTCGCCATGGTGATACCCACTTACGGTCCACCTCGGCGGCGGCCTCTTGCTTGATCACGGCCATCCGCTCGCGCATCTCCGCCAGCTCCTGCCGCGCAGCATCTCCGCTGCTCTTGATCTCCGCACCCTCCTGGTTCACCTGATCCACGGTGTTGTGATGTGCCTGGTGAGGGCGAGCGCTCTCATCGTGTTGGTCGTCGCCGGAGGTTGTCCGGGCATTTTCGGCGTCAACTTGTTCATCGTGCAGCTGTTGCCGGGTCTTGATCCTGTCGCCCATGGTCATGTTGGTGGTCCTTCCGATCGGGGCTGTGGGAGATCGATCTGTTCAGCCGGGCCCGTGCGGCGACAGGAAAGCGATTTGATCTTCCCAAGCCAACATCGACAGTTATCAGCCACCGGGGTCTGGGGCAACGGCGCGCACCACCCATACTCCCTCGAGCCGAGCAGGCTGCGGGGCATGAACGCTGGTTCTTAGTCTACTACGAACTGGTCCCGAGGGCGAATCGGACGCGAGATTTGCTCGTCGGCCGATAACTGATTGATAGCATGCCCACGAGGTCACATGGCGTTCTTCCTAGCAGAGATGGGACGGAGGGCGCTCGCGCGCTTTCGAGGTCCATTCCTACCCGTTCGCGAGCGTTGCTGTGTTCGCTGTCCTGCGAATGTAGCGACGACTGGCACATGGGGGTGGGAGTCGTACCGGGGTGAACTGAGACGGGCACTGAGACGGACGGCAAGCACGACCTAGCCGGAGGGCGCTGCGCTCCGGCCACAGCCACCGACCGGAAGCGGACACCTTCCGATGTCGCTGACTATCCACAACTTCGATCTTGAGACGACCGTTGGGGCCGTCGGAGCAGGATCAGCCACGTTGGCACCTCGACGGCCGGCCTACCTGGCACGAACGTGGCGACAGTTCTGACAGTCTGTAGACTAATTCTCACCCCATCGCCGAAAGATCGGATCTATCGCCGTATGTTTCGGGACTTTGTGGTCAATATAATTGCTGGAATCGCGTTGCTTGCGTTAAGTTTCTTGAGTCGAGTCGACACGCACTCTCTCGATTCCGTACGCGCGCCACTCGACGTCTATGGCGTGGCTCAGTAGCAAATGGGCTAACAATCGCTCTTAGCACACGAAAAGGCCGCCTGCCTAGAAGCGGAACACGAACTGGGTTTAGCGAGGTGCGAGCACTGCTAGGATGTGTAACTCGCGGTCCGGGTAGGCCTTGGCGACCTGTTGAGGAACTTGAGGAACTCCTGGTGGCGGTGCCATCGGTAGCAGGCGTCGGCGACCTTGCCGGTGGCGATTTCCAGTGCGGCGAACAGCGTGGTGGTGCCGTGGCGGCGGTAGTCATGGGTCTGGCGCTCGGGGATACCCGGTCGCATCGGCAGCATCGGCGCGGTCCGGTCCAGGGCTTGGATCTGGGACTTCTCGTCGATCGAGAGCACGATCGCGTTCTCCGATGGATTGAGATACAACCCGACCACGTCACGGACCTTGGCTTCGAGCTCGGGGTCGGTGGAGAACTTAAACGTCTCGCACCGCCAGGGCTGGATCCCGAACCGGCGCCACAAGCGGCTGATCGAGTCATGTGAGACCGCGGTACCCGAGCGGTGCTGCCAGTCCGCTACGGATGAAATTGTCAATTCAACAAGATCACGAGATACACCCTGTGGTGCTCCGCCGACAGCGCTGGTAATTGGTCCGCCGGCCAGGGTGGGATCCAAGGCCGTTTAGATGCCCCCGGTGCCGGGTATCCCTGGAGCGTTATGAGCGACCGTTCCGGGCTTGCACGTCCCTAGCCGGACGCGCGTTCGGCGTCTGGACGCCGAAACTGAGGTGCTCCGATGGGGCTCCGTTGCAGCACGGGGAGCAGCCGAGCGGATCTGCCAGGAGGCGGCACTGCGGTGCTAGCGGCTCACTGGCACCTATACCTCTGTGGACCTACAGGAAGAGGACGGGCACAACCAACCAGACCCCGGGGAGCAGCCCGACGCCGCCTCGGTAGCCCGAGGACCCGGCAGCCAACAGGGCTTCCCACAACGGTGCCCAGCTTCATAGCGAGGCGATCTAGACAGTATTCCCTGTCGTCCACCTGGTGCTCCGCCAATCTGCGTTTGCTTACCGGATGTAGGCGCGTTCGTCACGCAAGTCGGTCAGCCGGTCGCGACGGTCCGACCTGTGGAGGCAGCAATCGATGAGGACACTCTGACCCACTACCGTCGCGTGCTGGGTGATGACCATGTAGTCACCCTGCGCTTGGCCAACAATCTCGCCGCCGGTCTGCGCGCGCGCGGTGAGCCTGAGCAGGCACGCGAACTCGATGAGGACACCCTGAGCCGCTACCGCCGGGTGCTGGGCGATGACCATCCCGCCACTCTGGACTCCGCCAACAATCTCGCCGCCGACCTGCGCGCGCTGGGTGAGCACGAGCAGGCCCGCGAACTCCATGAGGACACCCTGACCCGCCGGCGCCGGGTGCTGGGCGATGACCACCCCGCCACGTTGCGCTCGGCCCGCAACCTCGCAGGCGACCTGCGCGCGCTGGGTAAGCATCAGCAGGCCCGCGAACTCCATGAGGACACCCTGACCCGCCGGCGCCAGGTGTTGGGCGACGAGCACCCCGACACCCTGCGCTTGGCCAATAATTTTGCCGCTGGCCTGTGCGGGCTGGGTGAGCATGAGCAGGCCCGCGAACTCGACGAGGACACTTTGACCCGTCGCCGCCGGGTTTTGGGAGATGACCACCCTGACACTCTGCTCTCGGCCCACAATCTCGCCGCCGACCTGAGCGCGCTGGGTGAGCAC
>JAVXWL010000278.1:0-2509 GCA_032230565.1 Pseudonocardiales bacterium
GGGAGCCGGGTTCGCGGATGTACCGCACCGGAGACCTCGCCCGCTGGACCGATCAGGGTGAGCTGCTGTTCCTCGGACGAGCCGACGAACAGATCAAAATCCGCGGATTCCGCATCGAACCCGGCGAGGTTGAGGCCGTGTTGGCCTCGCATCCGGGTGTCGCCCAGGCAAGGGTCATCGCCCGGGAAGACGAACCCGGCCGTAAACGGCTGGTCGCCTACATCGTGCCCACACCTGGAAATGACAGCGATCCCGTAGGATTACGTGCACACGCCGCGGCGGTCTTACCCGATTACATGGTGCCCTCGGTGTTCGTGACCCTGGATGCGTTGCCGTTGAACCCCAGTGGGAAATTAGACCGGCGGGCGTTACCCGCACCGGGATCCGACGTGGTGTGTGCGGGTTATGTGGCGCCGCGCAACGACACCGAGACAGTGTTGGCCCAGATTTGGTCTGAGGTGCTGGGTGTGGACGAAGTCGGGGTGCACGACAACTTCTTCGAACTCGGTGGAGACTCCATCCTCAGCATTCAGGTGATCTCCCGGGCTCGAGCGGCCGGGCTGTGGCTGACCACCACGGACATCTTCATCAACCAGACCATCACGTCACTCGCGTCGGTGGCCACCGCGGTGGCCACCGACAACGTCGAGCACAAACCGGTCGTCGGCCCGGTGGCGTTGACCCCGATCCAGCAGTGGTTCTTCCAGACTCACCGCGTCAATCCCCACCACTTCAATCAGTCCGTCCTTGTGGAACTGATCGCCGAACTGGATGAGCGAGCTCTCCAGCGAGCGCTCGGCGCAGTGCTCGTGCATCATGACGCGCTGCGGATGCGGTTCGAGCAGATCGATGGCCAGTGGTGGCAGCACAATACGCCGGTGGAGTCCGGGGAAGTACTCCAACGACATGATCTGTCGGATGTGGCCTCACAGGAGCAGTCCGCAGCCATGGAGAAGATCGCCGACAACGTCCACGCAGGCTTCGACCTAGGGCGCCCACCCCTGCTGAAGGCGGCGCTCTTCGAGCTTGGCAGGGATCAGCGGCCCTACCTCCTCCTGGTGGCGCACCACTTGGTGGTCGACGGCGTCTCCTGGCGCATCCTGCTTGACGATTTTGACACGGCGTATCAGCAGGCGGTACGTGGCGAGCCGGTCGATCTCGGCCCCAAGACCACGTCCTTCCGAGACTGGGCGCAGCGGCTGAGCAAGTACGTGGCCGCCGGGAAGCTCGACCACGAGCTGGAGCACTGGGCCGCTGCCCTGGATGCCGCTGAACTGCCGGTAGACGACGCACAAGCAGAGCCGGAGACCACGGCCGTGTCTGCGCTGCTGAGCACGGAGGAGACCGACGCGTTACTACGCGCGGCGCCTGCTGTCTACCGCACGCGAATCAACGAAGTCCTGCTCGCAGCTCTGGCCTGGGCGTTGTCGCGGTGGACCGGGCGAGGTAGGGTGTGGATCAATCTGGAGGGCCACGGTCGGGAAGAGATCCTCGACGGTGTCGACCTCTCCCGTACCGTCGGGTGGTTCACCAGTATCTTCCCGGTCGCGCTCGATGTCGCAACCAGTGATGAGCCGAACTGGCGCGATCTGATCAGATCGACGCGCCGGCAGCTTCGGACTATCCCTGGCAATGGCTCGGGCTACGGGGCGCTGCGTTACCTAAGATCTCCGGCGACGCAGGAACAGCTGCCTTTCCACGGGCCGGGGCCGCAGATCGCCTTCAACTACCTCGGCCAATGGGGTGCACGGTCACAAGACGAAGAACGCAGTCTTTACTTTGCCATGCATCCTTCCATTGGGAAGGATCATTGTCCCGCCGACCGGGACGAGCACTTGCTGGTAGTTGTCGGCGAGGTCGGCAACGGACAGCTCGGGTTTTCGTTGCGCTATCAACCTGAGCTGAGGTGGTCCTCGGTGCGATCTGTTGCCGACGATTTCATCGGTGCTCTTCGAAGTATTGCCCGGGACTGTCGGGAGGCGATATGACTGCTTCGCTGTCCCGCAACCGCAACTACCGAATCCTATGGGGTAGCCAGCTGCTCTCGGCGTTCGGCGGTAGTGCAGCGGGAATCACTTTTCCCCTTCTGGTGCTCGCCGTCACCCACTCACCGGCAACGGTCGGGATTGTGCTAGGGGCGAGCGCCGCGGCGGCGCTGTTCGTCGGGTTTCCTGCGGGAGCGCTCGTGGACCGTTGGAACCGCAAGAAGGTCATGATCGGTTGCGAGGTAGCAGATTCGGTTGCGGTCGGTAGCCTTGTTTTAGCGCTGTGGTGGGGCGTGGCGAATGTGGGGCACATTGTTTTGGTGGCCGTCGTGCGGGGTGTGTGCGAGGCAATGTTCGCGCCGGCGGAAGAGGCGTGCCTGCCGAATCTGGTGCCCGCCGAGCAGCTGTCGACGGCTGTGGCGATGAACGCGGCACGTAGCCAGCTGGCATCGATGTCAGGCACCGCGGTAGGGGGGTTCTTGTTTGCTATAGCGAGATTCATACCGTTCGCGGCGGACGTGCTG
>JAVXWL010000069.1:0-13156 GCA_032230565.1 Pseudonocardiales bacterium
ACGGCGCCGTCGAGGGACGCCTGGCGCGCTCAGCCTGATGGCTTCGCGGGTATCCGCTGTGGGCGTCTACCGTCGGGCGCATGACCGCCGAGCTGGTGCACCTGGCCGTGCAGTCCGGGATCGCCACTATCACGCTGGACTCCCCCGCTAACCGCAACGCGCTGTCCGCACCGCTGCGCGCCCAACTGTCCGACGCGCTCGATTGCAGCGCCGGTAACGGATCAGTGCGGGTGGTCGTGCTTGATCACACCGGACCGGTGTTCTGCGCCGGGATGGATCTCACCGAGCCGCCGGACGCGGTCAGGGAGCTCCCCGGCATCCTGGAACGGATCTGGACACACCCGAAACCGGTCGTCGCCAGGCTCGCCGGGCACGCCCGCGCTGGCGGGATCGGTCTGGTCGCGGCCACCGACATCGCCGTCGCCGTCGACCGCGCCACGTTCGCGTTCACTGAGGTGCGCCTCGGCGTGGTGCCCGCGGTGATCTCGGTGACCGTGCTGCCCCGGCTGCTGCCGCACTCGGCGCACGAGCTGTTTCTCACCGGCGAGACATTCGACGCTACCCGGGCAGCCGCGATCGGCCTGCTCAACAGGGCGGTACCCGCTGATCAGCTCGACGCCGAAGTCGACCGCTACACCGGAATGCTCATCAAGGGCGCACCCGAGGCGCTGACCGTGACCAAACAGCTGCTGCATTCGTCGACGATGACGCGGGATTTCCCGGCGATGCTCGAACTGTCCGTATCCCGCTTCGCTTCAGCCGAAGCCCAGGAAGGCATCCGCGCCTTCGCCGAAAAGCGTCCACCGTCCTGGTAGGCGGCTCAAAACCCGCCATTCGGAGCCGAATAGCGACTCCACGGCGCCGAAAATCGCCATCCGCCTCCGAATGGCGATTGGGTCAGGTATCTGCGAGCAGGAAAGACAGGGGGCGGTGTGGGTTGGTTGTCGCGTCTAGTACTTCGAGGATGGCGCGGTAGCCATCGGGGTCTGCGGTCTCAAGCTGGCGATGACCGGTCCAGATCAGCACGTGCTCACCGGTCGGCTGCCAGGATAAGTCAGCGAGGCAGTCGTGCAGGGCGTCGAGATTGCGGCCGTACCAGGCTGGGAAATTCAGCGCGGTGCCGATTGCGTCAAGCGCCTCGGCCTTACTCGTCACCGGGCCCAGCAGATGCACCAGCGCTCCCCGTGCGCGAGCCTGCTCGAGCGCACGACCGGCATCGGGGACGTAGTGCAGCATCCGCCTCACCGCCGCGGATCGACCACGACGAACGACTGATAGTGGTCGCCGGTGTAGTACAGCTCGGCCGCACCGCCGGTGATCAGGCGCCGGGCGCCCCGGTCATGCGCTCCCGGCGTCGGGACAGTGTACTCGTGGTAATAGCCGGACTGCCGTGGCGGCAAGTGCTTCTCCCGGTTTCCGAAGACCACCCCGTCCTGCCGGTACTGGAACGGGCCACCGTGCTGGATCAGCTGCCACTCCTGCCCGACCTGTGGCGGTAACTGCGATAGACCTTGTACCGGCAGGCCAGCCGCCGAGGCGACCGCCGCGGGCCGGTTACTGCCGGGCGGCCCAGCAGCTGGGTCGGTCACCGCGTGGCTCCCCACCCAGCCGATGATCACCAATGCCAGCAGCCCGATCAGCGCGGCGCTAACCCGCCGGTGGGAGCTCATCGAGGCTCCTGCACATCCTCCGCGTCCACGGCGTAGCAGTGCCCGAGTCGTTCGAAGACCACACCAACAGCCCCGTCAAGCACCCGGGCCGCCCACCAAACGGCTGGCAGTAACACCAGCATCAACAGGCCCACTTGCAGTGCGAGCCCCAGCTGGGTGAGCCACAGCTCCACGCCGTCCCACCATTGGAGCACGCCGAAAAGCACCTCGAGCACAACCGCAGGATAACCCGCCTCCGGCGTACGACCGGGTGGGCGGCACTACCGTTGGGATCATGTTCGCTGTCTATGCTACTGAGCCGAATCAGGAAAACCCGCTGGCCTCGCTACGGACGGGCGACCGTCCCGAGCCAGAAGTGCCACCGGGCGCCGCGGCGGTCACCGTCATAGCCGCCAGCCTGAACATGCACGACCTGTGGACGCTGCGCGGTGTCGGTATCAAACACGACCAATTCCCGATGATTCTGGGCTGTGATGGCGCTGGTGTACTGGCCGACGGCACCGAGGTGGTGATCTACCCGGTGGTGACCAGCCCTGGCTGGATCGGTGATGAGACCCTGGATCCACGCCGCACACTGCTCACCGAGAAGCTGCCGGGCACGTTCGCGGACACCGTCGTGGTGCCGGCGCGCAATGTGGTGCCCAAGCCGGCGTCGCTGACCTTTCCCGAAGCGGCCTGCATGGGGACTGCCTGGCTGACCGCCTACCGGATGCTGTTTGTGAAGTCCGGATTGCGACCCGGCCAGACCATGCTCGTGCAGGGCGCCTCCGGCGGGGTGTCCACTGCCCTGGTGCAGCTCGGCAGAGCTGCCGGGATGCGGGTCTGGGTGACCGGGCGCACCGAGGCAAAGCGTGCGCTGGCCCAGACGCTGGGTGCGCACCAGGCGTTCGAGCCCGGAGCTCGACTGCCCGAACGGGTGGATGCGGTGTTCGAGACGGTCGGCAAGGCCACCTGGTCACATTCAGCGAAGTCGCTTAAGCCGGGAGGCATCATCGTCTGCAGCGGTGCTACCAGCGGCGATGCCGACCGCGCCGAACTGCAGCGGCTGTTTTTCCTGCAGCTGCGAATGGTGGGCTCCACCATGGGGACCCGGGAGGAACTGCGGGACCTGCTGGCGTTCCTGGATATCACGGGACTGCGCCCACAGATCGGCGCTGAACTACCGATGTCCGATGCAGAGCGCGGCTTTGCGGCGATGCTCGACGGGGAAACCGCCGGCAAGATCGTCTTCACGCTTACTTCCGGCAAGTAGCGCTACGGGAGCGGGCCGTCCAGCAGCCGAGCCGGCACAATCGTGATCCCCATCGATGAGTTTGTTCAGTCATGATCTCTTATTGGCAGATTTGGCAGCGTCGTTGGTGGACAGCGCGGCGACGAAGGCTTCTTGCGGGACCTCAACGCGTCCAATCGTCTTCATCCGCTTCTTGCCCTCCTTCTGCTTCTCCAGCAGCTTGCGTTTGCGGGTGATGTCGCCGCCGTAGCACTTGGCCAGCACGTCCTTGCGGATGGCGCGGATGGTCTCCCGGGCGATGATCCGAGACCCGATCGCGGCCTGGATCGGCACCTCGAACTGCTGGCGCGGGATGAGCTCGCGCAGTTTCGTCGCCATCGAGGTGCCGTAGCCGTAAGCGGCATCGCGGTGCACGATCGCCGAGAATGCGTCCACCGGCTCGCCCTGCAGCAGGATGTCCACCTTCACCAGGTCGGCGATCTGCTCGCCGGCCTCCTCGTAATCCATCGAGGCATAACCGCGGGTCCGGGACTTCAAGGCGTCGAAGAAGTCGAACACGATCTCAGCCATCGGCAGGGTGTAGCGCAGCTCCACCCGCGACTCCGACAGGTAGTCCATTCCCAACAGAGTGCCGCGACGGCCCTGGCAGAGCTCCATGATCGTGCCGACGAACTCCGATGGCGCGATGAGGGTGCAGCGAACCACCGGCTCGTAGACCTCGGCGACCCTGCCGTCAGGCCAGTCCGCGGGGTTGGTCACGACCTGCTCGGTGTTGTCGTCGCGGACCACCCGGTAGACCACGTTGGGTGCGGTGGAGATCAGCTCGAGGCCGAACTCACGCTGCAGCCGGTCGCGGGTGATCTCCAGATGCAGCAGGCCGAGAAACCCGCAGCGGAACCCGAACCCCAGTGCGGCCGAGGTCTCCGGCTCATAGCTCAACGCGGCATCGTTGAGCCGTAGCTTGTCCAGCGCGTCGCGCAGCTCCGGGTAGTCGGAGCCGTCCATCGGATACAGACCGGCGAACACCATCGGTTTGGGGGTGCGGTAGCCGGGCAGTGCCACCGTGGCGCCGTTGCGCTCGCTGGTGACGGTGTCCCCTACCCGGGACTGCCGGACGTCTTTCACCCCGGTCATGAGGTAACCGACCTCGCCGACGCCCAGGCCCTCGCACGGCTTCTGGTCAGGCGAGATGATTCCGACCTCGAGCAGCTCATGGGTGGCGTTGGTGGACATCATCCGGATCCGGTCGCGTGGGGTGATCCGCCCGTCCATCACCCGAACGTAGGTGACCACACCGCGGTAGGAGTCGTACACCGAATCGAAGATCATTGCCCGGGCCGGCGCCTTGTCGTCACCGACTGGGGCCGGGACCTGCGCGACGACCACGTCGAGCAACTCCCGCACGCCTTGGCCGGTCTTCGCGCTGACCCGCAGCACGTCATCGGGCTCGCAGCCGAGGATGTGCGCCAGCTCAGCGGCGTAGCGATCCGGTTCCGCCGCCGGCAGGTCGATCTTGTTGAGCACCGGGATGACCCGCAGATCCTTCTCCAGCGCCAGGTACAGGTTCGCCAGCGTCTGCGCCTCGATGCCCTGCGCGGCATCCACCAGCAGCACCGCGCCCTCGCACGCTTCCAGCGCGCGAGATACCTCGTAGGTGAAGTCGACGTGACCGGGAGTGTCGATCAGGTGCAGCACATGGTCGACACCGCCGACCTGCCAGGGCAGCCGGACGTTTTGCGCCTTGATCGTGATGCCGCGCTCGCGCTCGATGTCCATCCGGTCGAGGTACTGGGCGCGGTAGTTGCGCGCGTCAAGCACGCCGGTGAGCTGCAACATGCGGTCAGCCAGGGTGGACTTGCCGTGGTCGATGTGCGCGATGACGCAGAAGTTGCGGATCAGCTCGGGAGGGGTGAACGTCTTGTCGGCGAACGTGGTCACTCAGCAGTCCTCAAATGGCAGCAGGGGATCGAGTCATGGTCGCACGGCGCGAACAGCGCGCTCCGGGCCGCACTCCAGGACTGTTCGCTCTCAGCTGCGTGACGCCGACGGGTGGGACCGGGAAGATCGGGAGTACCGCCCTCGGAGGGAGATCCACCGTGACAATCGTTCCGCTACCCACATTGGGACGTCGGGACGCGGCAGCCGCCGCGCTGGCCGCCAAGCACCGGCTGCAAGTGTCGTGGACGACAATCGCGAAGGCTCTGGACCGTTCGCTGGTGTGGAGCACATCGGCCGTACTGGGCCAGCAGCCGCTGGACGCCGTACAGGCCGGTGCCGTGGGTAGTCTGCTGCATCTCGATGACGACGTCGTGGCTGCCCTGCAGCTGCCGCCGGTGCGCGGTGCGGACAATGTTGATGCCACCGAACCGGTGGTGTACCGGCTGCAAGAGGTTGTGCAGGTCTATGGCAACACACTGGCCGAGCTGATCCGCGAGGAGTTCGGTGACGGCATCATGAGCGCGATCGACTTCGAGTTGTCGTTCGAACGCGCCGAAGACCCTAAGGGCGACCGAGTACGGCTGGTGCTCGATGGGAAGTTCTTGCCCTACCGGGTTTACTGACTCGGCTTCCCAGGCATGGGTCGCTTGTCGACGCGCAGCGGGTGGTCAGCCGGTACTTCGACGATGACCAGCCGCAAACCGTCCGGGTCTGCGATCCACATTTCGTCCAGGCCCCACGGTTCCCGACGCAGCTCGCGCAGCACCTCGACCCCCCGCTCGACAAGCAGATCCGCTGTCGCCGCCAGGTCTCTGACTTGCAACCACACCGCGGTCGCTACGCTCGGCGCCACTCCGGACTCCCCCGAAACCTCCAGGAAGCCACCGCCGAGTACGAACACCGTGCCGCCAGGGAACTCGCGGTGGATGGCGAGTCCCAACACGTCACGGTAGAACGCCGTCGAACGCTCGCGATCCCGAGGATGAAGCAGGACACGGCTGCTCAGTACTTCCATCCTCGATGTCCTACCGGCTTTCTTGTAGGGTTTCATCTAGGGCCGGTCGTACCGGCTGTTACGATCGTCCACCGTGCCGCGCGACGGCACTCCCTCCCGAAAGTGAGATCGAAGGTAATCGCGTGGCCAACATCAAGTCACAGTTGAAGCGGATCCGAACCAACGAGAAGGCGCGACTGCGCAACAAGTCGATCAAGTCGTCGCTGAAGACTGCGATCCGCCGGTTCCGCGAGGCCGCGGCCACTGGCGAGAAGGACCGTGCGCAGAGCGAACTGCAGACCGCCAGCCGTCAGCTGGACAAGGCCGTCAGCAAGGGTGTCATCCACCGCAACCAGGCAGCCAACCGCAAATCAGCAATGGCTGCGCGGGTCAACGACCTGTAAACCCCGATTGCGCCGCCGCCAACTATCCGCCGCTCCACGCGCGCGGCTGGTTAATCGCCGTTCATCGGCGGCGGGCGGCACACAGCGCGAGCACCGCACGTTCCAGTGCATAATCGGCGTCCGCGGCGACCCCCTTGACATCGGCGTTTACCGCCGCAACCACCTGCATAGCCTGGGCGAGCCCGTCGCGCTCCCAGCCGCGGGACTGCGCCATCGCCTTCTTGACTTTCCACGGTGGCATACCCAACGCGCTGGCAAGCCGGTACGGGTCAGCGCGGCCAGAGGCGCTGACCCTGGCAACCGTGCGCACCGCGTCGGCCAGCGCATCGGCGACCAGGACATGCGGTACGCCCAGCTGCATTGCCCAGCGCAGCGTCTCCAGAGCCCCGGCCCGGTCTCCGGTCATCACCTTCTCCGCAACCGAGAAGCCGGTGACCTCGGCACGACCCCGGTGATAGCGGCGTACCGCGGTTTCGTCAACGGAGCCGGCGCTGTCGGTGGTCAACTGGGCCGCTGTCGAGGCGAGCTCCCGCAGGTCCGAACCGACCGCATCAAGCAATGCGGTGACCGCACCGGCACTGATCCGCCCACCGGCCCGCTGGATCTCCTCACGTACGAAGCCGGCCCGATCCTCGAAACGGGTGATGCGGGGACATTC
This sequence comes from Pseudonocardiales bacterium, assembly GCA_032230565.1. Classification (GTDB taxonomy): domain Bacteria; phylum Actinomycetota; class Actinomycetes; order Mycobacteriales; family Pseudonocardiaceae. The sequence continues at coordinate 6,896 of JAVXWL010000069.1, forward strand.
GCGAACCTCGGCACCCGCCGCGCGCAGCCCATCGGCCAGGGCCTTGCCGCGACCAGCGCCAGCGTGCGTGACGACCAGAACAATGCCCAGCGTCTCCTGCGACAGATGCCGCGCATGGTCTAAGACCGTATCGGCGATGTCCTTGCTCACTTCATGGGCGGCGCCTAGGACCACCACCCGCCCTTGGGCGAACAGCGACGGGCTGACCAGCTCGTTGAGTTCGCCGGGCACCAGATCGGTGGCCCGGATTCGGCGCACTTCAGCCTGCGGGTCGGACCGTCGCGCGGCGTCTACCACGACCTGCACGGCCCGCTCGACCAGCAGCTCCTCCTCGCCGAGGATCAAGTGCAGTGGCATGGGCGGGGCCGGGTCGGAGTTCACGCCGCCCATCTTCGCACCGGACGGTGCGACGATCGCCAGCTCCCGCATGGTGGACGCGGCTACGCAGTCGGTACCGACTGACGTACCGTGAAGGGCACAACCGAATACCGCTCATCCAGAGGGGCAGAGGGATCGGCCCGACGAAGCCCCGGCAACCGACGCAAGCGCGCGCATGTCCGCATACCGCGAGGCCGCTTGCGATAACGGTGCCAATTCCGACCCGCAGGTGCGGGAGAGATGAGGAGAAACCTCGCGATGGCTGGCACCCTCGACACACGCTCGATCGACACTGCGACGATCGACACTGGACCGATCGACACCATGACCACCACTGCACTAGACCTGGGACCGGCGCGCCAGCTCGTGTGCCGGGAATGTGGATCCAGCACACCATTGGCGGCGGAGTTCGCCTGCGCCGAGTGCTTCGGTCCATTGGAGGTTGCTTACGACTTCGGGCGCATTACCCGTTCGGACATCGAATCAGGCCCCCCATCGATCTGGCGTTATCGCAAGATGCTGCCAGTGCCGGCCGACGTCAACGAACACCCGAACACCCAACCGGGGCTGACCCGGCTGATCCGCGCCGACCGGCTGGCCAAGGCGCTGGGAGTCCGTCGGCTATGGGTCAAAGACGATACCGGCAACCCGACACACTCCTTCAAAGACCGCGTTGTGGCCGTGGCGCTGGCCGCCGCTCGGCAACTCGGGTTCCGAGTACTGGCCTGCCCATCCACCGGCAACCTTGCCAACGCCGTGGCCGCCGCGGCCGCGCGGGCCGGCTGGGAATCGGTGGTGCTCATTCCCTCCTCACTGGAACGAGCAAAAATACTCACCACCGCCGTCTACGGCGGTGCGCTGATTGCGGTGGATGGCACCTACGACGACGTCAACCGGCTGGCCACCGAATTGGCCGCGGAGCACGAGGACTGGGCGTTCGTCAACGTCAACGTCCGGCCCTACTACGCCGAGGGTTCCAAGACCCTGGCTTATGAGGTCGCCGAGCAGCTCGGCTGGCGGCTACCCGACCAGATCGTGGTGCCGATCGCGTCCGGCTCGCAGCTGACCAAGGTGGACAAGGGGTTTCGCGAACTCACGGAGCTGGGCCTGGTCAAGACGGCGCCGTACCGGGTGTTCGGCGCCCAAGCCACCGGCTGTTCACCGGTATCCGCGGCCTTCAAGGCCGGCCGCGACGTGATCGTCCCGGTCCGGCCGGACACCATCGCTCGCTCCCTGGCGATCGGTGCGCCTGCCGACGGCCCGTATGTCTTGGATGCCGTCCGCCGCACCAAAGGTGCAATCGAGGACGTCACCGACGCAGAAGTGGTCGAGGGTATCCGGCTGCTGGCCCGTACTGAGGGGATCTTCGCGGAGACCGCCGGCGGGGTGACGGTGGCCTGCGCGAAGAAGCTCATCGAATGGGGCCAGCTGGATCCCGATGGCGAAACAGTTCTGCTCATCACCGGCGATGGGCTCAAAACCTTGGACGCAGTGGAAGCCCACCTAGAACTACGCGCCACTGTGGCGCCGAACGCCAAGGCCGTCCGCGAGGCCCTCCGACACTGATCCGGCCGCATTCTTCGCAAGTCCGGCGGTATATCCCACCAATAGTCGGCAACGCAGGGTACAGTCTCGCTGACATAGGGTGCCGGCCCTTGTGGCTTGATCCGTGGACTGGGAAAGGGAGCGTGCTGGGCCGATGGTCGCCAGCTATTCGCCCGCGTCACCCATACCTTGGAAGCCGACAGCGCGCACTTTGGGAGCGTTGTTCGCTGGCTTTGCCGTAACCTTATCCGTCACCGTTATGCATGGCGGTTCGTTGCTTACCGGGGTCGACGAGACGGGGTCGATAACCGAGTCCGCAGCCAGCTCGGACGTCGCGATGTCGGCGCAGCCGCCGCCAGCAAGCTCCGCAACTCCAGGCCAGGCCGCGCCGTGGACACCGGGTGCGAGTCCACAGTGGAGTTCGGCTCTCAAGGATCTCCCTGTGCGCCGCGCACCGGTACGAGCGAAGCCGCGGCACAGCGCCCCGGCTCGGACAGCTCCAGCCGCCTCAGCGAAACCAGCGGCCTCCGGAAGTCTTACCGCAGTCCCCACGATTCCTAGGCATAGTGCCGATGGCGCGGGCTATAGCCCCGGTAATCCCGGTGAAACCGCGCCGCAGGCGGCTGATCCCCAACGTAGCGGACTGACCAGTGGTGTCGTGAGCAATGTCTTCGATGTCATGAATGGGCTAGGGCAGTAATCTCGGCGTACTAGTTAGTGACTGCGCAGCGCGTTTCCGCGCGACACTACCTGGAGTCTGGGCTGCCCACCACCGCGATATCTCCGTCGAGGTCTGTACGCAGCACCGAGGCACCTTTCTCCGCCAGTGTGTCAAGCACATGTCGGTTGGGATGGCCATATCTGTTGTGTGCCCCCACACTGACAATCGCCACTCGCGGTCGAACCGCGGCAAGGAACTCCTCGGCGTTAAAGCGCGAGCCGTGATGCGGAACCTTCAGCACATCGGCCCGTAAATCTGTCCGGTTGACCAGCAGGTCTAACTGAGCATCGAGCTCAACGTCTCCGGTAAGCAGTATTCGACCGGCGGCTGTGCTCGCCCGCAGCACAACCGAGGTGTTGTTCACCCCGGTGCCGTCAACCTCGGCCTGGTGATCCCCGACCGGTGGTGGATCGCGCAATGGGGCCAGCACATCAAGGCCCAAACCGGGCCAGGACAACCGCTGCCCGGCGGTGAGCGCGACCACCGGCACCCGGGCCACCGCCGCGGCCCGCAGTACCTCGGCCATCGCCCACGGGGGGCTTCGTCCAGGACCCAATGCGACGGCGCTGACCGCCCGGCCGCCTAGCGCGCCGGCCAGGCCGCCGATGTGGTCGGCGTGCAAATGGCTCAGGACGACCAAGGCGAGGCGCCGAACACCGAGGCGGTCGAGGCAGGCCGATACTGCACCTGGGTCAGGCCCTGTATCGACGAGGATCGCCCGACCAGGCTCGGCGGTGGCCAGCACGACGGCATCACCTTGACCGACGTCGCAGGCCACCATTATCCAGCCTGCCGCCGGCCAGCCGGGCGACACGAACCTTGTCGGCACCAGCACAAGCAGGGCTCCCACCAACCCGGCCGCCGCAAGAACTCGCAGCCGGTGCGCTCGCATGGCGAGCAGTACCACCGCGACGATCAGTGCCAGCAGCAGCGCGCCAAAGACCCCGTCGGGCCACCCCAACACACCGTCGGGCACCGCGGTCCCCTGGTGACCCACCTCTACGAGCCAGCTCACCGCCGGCCCGGCCAGATGCACCACGACGACAGCGGCACCCGGGTGCAGCGCCGCTACTACCGCAGCGAGCACACCCAGCACCGTCGCCGGTGCCACCGCCGGGGTGGCCATCAAATTGGTCAGAATCGCCACCAGGCTCACCTGACCGGACAGGCCTGCCACCACCGGCGCGGTGATCACATGGGCGGCGGCGGGCACCGCAAGGGCCTCGGCGATTCCCGCTGGCACCCCATGCCGCCGTAACGCCGCCGACCAGCCCGGGGCCAGCAGCACCAACGCGCCAGTGGCCAACACAGATAGCGCGAACCCGGGATCGTTGCCGAGCGACGGATCGACCAGTAGCAGGACAAGGACAGCACCGCACAGTGTGGGAACAGCCGAGCGGTGACGGCCGAGCACCAGTGCCAGCAGCATGACGCCACCCATCACAGCGGCGCGCAGCACGCTCGGCGACGGGCGGCACAGCACCACAAACCCGATCAGGGTCAGCGCAGCCAGCATCACGGCGATCCGTGGTCCCAGCCCGGCCAGCCGGGCGAGCCCGAGGACGACCCCGCACACAATCGCAACGTTGGTGCCGGACACGGCGATGAGATGAGTGAGCCCAGCGGCGCGAAACTCCGCCTCCACGGGCAAGCGCCATCGCGATACGTACGCGTCCGCGCAGGTCAGCGCTATCCACGCCCGGCGGTGGTGCCCTCGGTGTGTCTCGGCATGTGAGACGTGGGCGATGGTTACGTATGGCTGTCCCACCATGACGGTGCGTGGTCTCACAGGTGGACGGGGGATGATCGCGGTCGCTAGCCGGTTGGTACATGACGTCGCTAGCCGGTTGATACATCGACGAAGAGGTGAAGCAGCGGACCACCCAAACGAGTGCCTGTCGGTGCAGTCGAGAAGAATCCTGGCGTCTGGCCGTCGACGAAGGGACTGGCCGTGGCCTGGCTGCCGCTGCACATCCGCATGGGCATGGAGGAGGAGCCTTACCCAGGCATCCCCAAACATCTCCGAGCGCCATTGTGGGGCTGGGTAGCAGGAGCGTTCAAGACGCCGGCCGGACGCCCCCTCGAAGATCACATGCTTTACATCAGTGCTATGGCACGTCTACCGCTTACCACAGGGTCCAATGACCACGAAACCTTGCGGCACATCGAAGGCTGCTGCCATGGGGATGAGATCCAGTTCCTATCCGTTATCGACGCGTTGTTGAATCAGACTGACCCTAGCAGCGTACAAAGAATCAGCAAGCTGGAAGAGTTGCTGCTTATAGGTAACTCCGCATGGGCTGTGGCACCCGACCGTAAGAGTCTTACTAGCCGTGTTGACCCAACAGCCGCTGAGGCCGTCGCTCAGGCAGTCGCTCCGCATGACGCTGCGAGCGATGAGCTGGCTGAGGCGTGGCGCAAGGCGTACGGACGCGAGCCTGACCCCTCAGACGCCTGGGATCACTCGATCAAGGCCGTGGAACACATCCTCAAGCCGGTCGTCTGTTCCAGCAACGCAGTAGCCACCTTGGGCAAGATCGTCGGTGACCTGCGTTCGCAACCCCAGCTTTGGAAGCTCGTGCTCCCCGGCAAGCCAGCTGACTTCAGCGTGGCGCCCTTGGTAGCCATGCTTGACGTGATCTGGCCCAACCCTGACCGCCATGGCAGCGGCACCCCAGTGATGATCACCCTCGACCAGGCACATGCGGTGGTCCATCTCGCGGTCACCGTTGTGCAGTGGGGCCGGGCTGGTGTCCTCCAGCGCGTTCCCTAGGAGCCCCCGGCAGCATCCCGTCTATCGCCTTACCCCAACACGTTGGCTTTGACATTGGCTTGATCGGCCACCAACGCATCGCGCTTCGATTCCAACACCGCTTCGTTGTCTGAACGCATGAGATCGAAGTAACTCAGCATGTGCCCAAAGTACAGACCAGACCAGTTTTCGGGTTTTAGCTCGTTGTCGGCGTGGTCTGACCGAAGCCATGCTTCGCCGAGATGCCACTTCTGATCGTCAGGAACGTCCTCCCACCGGTCCATGTCGTAGTAGCCGTTCTCGTCGTACGTCTTGTATTCATCGGGCACCCATTCGCCTGACAAAAACGAGTCCGTGACTGAGTAGGACATCGCTACGGGGTCTGTGTCGTTGGCACGCATGAAGGTGGCCACGTCTTCCCAGCCTTGATCTGCACGAAAGAGTCCTACGGCTCTGCCTCCGTCGATAAGCTCGGCAAACCATGAACGATTCGGCCCATCAATCCACCCATGTATCTCGCACTGCGCGTGAACTCGGGCGAGCAGCCTAACGTAATCGTTGCCCAGAAGAAGGGCCGTGTTCAGTTCCAGTGGCCACTGGCGGATTACCAAACCTTTCCATACGAACGGTTCCCCCATCCAGTGTGTACGTAGACGCTGTGGCAGCTCCTGTGGGGAGACGTTCGTACATCGGAGAATAGGATCGCGGTCGGACACAAATTCTCCAAACTGGGAGCGACCGACACCCGATGAGACATGGTCAGCCCAGTAGCGTTCGCTGCCCTGTAGCTCTGCATCACCAGACCGGCTCTCAAAATAGACCCGGCTCATCCCTTACGCCTCTTTCTCCATCGCTTCAACTCCTT
>JAVXWL010000108.1:0-6578 GCA_032230565.1 Pseudonocardiales bacterium
GGCCGTGCTGGTGGTCTTGCACATTCCCCGGCATTCGCCGAGCGCTCTGCCGGGCATCCTGGATCGTTCCGGCCCGCTGCCCGCGGTGCCGGCTACACACGGCGTCCTGGCGCGGCCGGGCACGATCTACGTCGCGCCTGCCGATCATCACCTGCTGCTTCGCGATGGACATCTGCAGCTGTCGGTCGGTCCCACGGAGAACGGGCACCGGCCAGCCATTGATCCGCTGTTTCGGTCCGCGGCACGGGCTTACGGTCCCGGGGCGATCGGGGTGGTGCTGTCGGGCTCGCGAGACGACGGCGCGGCGGGGCTGGCAGTGATCGTCGAGCGGGGTGGCCAGGCGATTGTGCAGGAGCCGGACGAGGCATTGCATCGGTCGATGCCGGCGCATGCCTTGGAGCAGGTTGCGGCCGCGCAAGTGCTCCCGGCGGCGAAGATCGGGGCGCTGCTTGGGGAGTTGGTCGGTGACGGCGCAGCACCGCTCACGCTGCGCCCGCCGGACCCGCAACTCACCGCTGAGGATCAGATCGTCGAGCTGACGCCGCTGACCACCGACGCGGTGCCCTCGGCCCGACCGTCGGGATTCACCTGTCCGAGCTGCCACGGCGCGCTGTTCGAGCTGGACGGCGAGCCGGCCCCGCGGTACCGCTGCTGGGTCGGCCACGCATGGTCTCCGGGGAGCTTGGCCGACGAGCAAGCCGCCGCGGTGGATCACGCGCTGTGGGTGACGTTGCGGACGCTGGAGGAGAACGCGGCCATGAACCTGCGGCTGGCTGAAGTCGCCGAGGGGCGCGAGCGGCTCCGCGCGGCCGCCCTTTACCGGCAACGGTACGAGTTCAGCAAGGCGGAGAGTGAGCGGTTGCGTGAGCTGATCGGGCGGGTTAGCTCAGCTCTGGAGGGCTCCGCTGTAGAATCGTGATGGGTCTGCACACCGAAGCCCGCGTACAGGCGTGGGCTGGGCTTCTTGTCCTGCGGAGCAAGCCTGAAGGTGGGAAAGCCCGCCTGAGTGCACGAGCGTAGGCGTTGCCGTGGAGGCGAAAGGCGTGTCGCAACCTAATGCTTCCTTCGAAACGCTGCTGTTGCATCTGAAGGAAAACCGCGGTTTTGATTTCACCGGCTACAAACGCGCCAGCCTGACCCGCCGGGTAGACCATCGAATGGCCGAGGTCGGCGTCGGCGACTACGCCGAGTATCTGGAGTACCTGGAGGTACACACCGAGGAGTTCACCGCGCTGTTCAACACAATCCTGATCAACGTGACGAGCTTCTTTCGGGATCCCGAGGCCTGGGAGTACCTGCGCGCGGAAATCCTGCCGAGCATGCTGGCCGCCAAGGCGCCGGACGGCGTGATACGGGTATGGAGCGCAGGCTGCGCCTCCGGAGAGGAGGCGTACACGCTGGCCATGATCCTGGCCGAAGAGCTGGGCGTCGACGAGTTCCGGCAGCGCGTCAAGATCTATGCCACCGACGTGGACGAGGAAGGCCTCAACCATGCCCGGCACGCGACCTACGACGAACGGCAGGTTCGCGCCGTACCGGCCGAGCTCCTGGAACGCTATTTCGACCAGGTCGGCGGCAGGTTCTTCTTCCGGAAAGACCTGCGCCGGTCGATCATCTTCGGCCGAAACGATCTGGTGCAAGACGCGCCGATCTCCAAAATAGACCTGTTGGTCTGCCGCAATGCGCTGATGTACTTCAACGCCGAGACGCAATCACGCATCTTATCTCGGTTACATTTCGCGCTCGCGCCGGCTGGGGTGCTGTATTTGGGTAAGGCCGAGATGCTGCTGTCGCATGCCGAGCTTTTCCAACCCATTGACCTCAAGCGCCGAGTGTTTCGCAAGGTGCCGCACAACGGCGCGGTGCTGACCGACGCGCCGTCGCCGCAAGCCCGACCTCCGATCGGTGGCCTGGATCTGCTGCGCCACGCCGCGCTGCTGGCCAGCCCACTAGCCCAGGTCGTCGTGAACGCGGACGGCTTGATCGCGCTGTGCAACCGGCAGGCCGAGACGCTGTTCGGGGTGTCCAACCGCGATGTGGGCCGGCCGTTCAGCGACGTCGCGCTGTCCTATCGCCTGGTGGAACTGCGCCGCTATATCGAGCAGGCGCACCTCGAGCGGCGCACCATGCGGGTGGCTGATATCGCATACCTACGGGGTGCCGAGACGCTGCATCTCGAGGTTCAGATCAGCCCACTCACCGACACCGACGCCGGTCTGCTCGGTGTGATCCTGAGTTTTCATGACGTCACCGGGTCACGGCGGCTGCGCGAGGAATTGCAGCAGGCCAATCGCCAACTGGAAGCGGCCTACGAAGAACTGCAGTCCACCAACGAAGAGCTGGAAACCACAAACGAAGAGCTGCAATCCACCATCGAGGAGTTGGAAACCACAAACGAAGAGCTGCAATCCACCAACGAGGAATTGGAGACGATGAATGAGGAGCTTCAGTCCACCAACGACCAGCTCCACGTCATCAACGATGAGCTACACGACCGAACCGACGACCTCAACCACGCCAAACAGTTCTTGGAAACGATACTGACCGGTCTGCGCGCCGGAGTGGCAGTGCTGGATCCGGAGATGCGCGTCCTAGTGTGGAACCGGCGCGCCGAGGATCTGTGGGGACTGCGCAGAGACGAGATTATCGGCCAGCATTTTTTCAATCTGGACATCGGGTTGCCGACCCAGGAGCTGCGCCCACTGATCCGTCGGACACTCACCGGTGACGGTGGCCGGCACGAGATGGTTCTGCCCGCAGTCAATCGACGCGGCCGCCCGATCGTGATACGAGTGGTAGGCAGCATCCTCAACGACACCCATGGTTCAGCCAGCGGCGCCATCCTGCTTATGGAGCAAGATGGCCAGGACAACCACGATGCACCCAGCCCGGAGCTGAGTGAGGACCATCACGGCCAAGCCCATTTGGGTACTTCCGATTGCCGTTGACCGCCTGCTGCGGCAGGCTGTGGCCTTGCGCCGGTATTGCTTCGCGCTCAAAGACGCGTGGGAAAGAGGCTTCTATGGTCGCTGAGGAAGCTCCTGACCTCCCGTTTCACCCTAGGCCCAGCGCCGCACCCCTCAGCCATCTCAACGGGCTGCTCTCGGTAGACGTGCGCCAGCTTGAGCACGCGGTCCTGGTGGTCTACGTCGCCGGGGAGCTCGACATGCTAACCGGACCGCCTCTTCAGGACCACCTCGGAGAACTGCTCGCCACCCGGCCTGATCGGCTTATCATCGATCTCGGCCAGGTCTCGTTCATGGGCTCAACCGGTTTATCTGTGCTGATTTGTATCCGGCAGAATGCTATTGCAATGGGTACCACCCTTCAGCTCAGCGGTACCAGCGCACGAGCGGTATCCGTACCACTCGAAGTGCCGGCCTGAACCATCTATTCGAGATTCTGCCAACTCCGCCCACCACCGGCGGGCGCTGACCCAGCCGATGGTGGGCTGCCGGCACGACTCAGGTTGCCGGAGTCTGCGGTGTGTCTTCTCCCTTGCCGATAGATCCGGGCGGCAGGCCAGTCCCTTTTGATCGTCCGGTTCCTACGTCCGCGTCCTCCGGCACACCCGCTGGGAACGACCCAGCCCTCGCATTTTCAATCTTCTCCTGTGGCGTGTCGTTATCGTGATCTTCCATTGCTCACTCCTTTGCGGATGATTTAATCTTCTTTCCTACTCCCCCGACTCGGGTTGCGCCATTTGCCGATGCGCGGCGGCCTTGAGCTTATCGGGGAGCACCTTGCCGGCGACGCCCTGTGCTTTCGTCGTCGCTGAGCCCGCAACAATCTTGCCCTTGCCGCCCATCAGAGCCTCGAATCCCTGCTTGGCGACCAGGGCCGGATCGTCCTTCGATCCTTGACCGACCTTTGTATCGTCCATATCGGCGCGGTGGAAGAAGTCAGTCTCGGTCGGGCCGGGCATCAGCGCGGTGATGGTGACGCCGGTGTCTTTGAGCTCGTTGCCCAATGCTTGGGCTAACGACTGCAGGAAAGACTTGGAGGCGTTGTAGACCGCCTGAAAGGAACCCGGCATGGTCGACGCAATGGACGAGGTGATGAGCACCCGTCCGGCATCACGGATGACCATGTCCTTGAGCAGCCGTTTGGCCAGGTGCACGGTTGACGTGACGTTGAGGTCGATGATCCTGATCTCATCGGCGAGATCGGTGTCAATGAATGCGCCGCCCTGTCCCACTCCCGCGTTGAGCGCCGCGGAGCTCACCGGTCGCCCGGTCGACACTATCGCGGCGTAAAGCTGCTCGACCCCGTCGTAGGTGCTCAGGTCGGTCTGGACTGTCTGGACTCCGGCGCCGGCGGCTCGTAACTGCTCAGCGGCGGCTTCCAAGCGGCTGTCCTCGGCGTTGATCAACAGATCGTAGCCGTTGTCGGCGAACACCTTGGCCAGTTCAAAACCGATGCCGCTGGAGGCACCGGTCACCACGGCCAGTGGCTTGGTGTTGGTCATGACGCCAGACGTACCCGCCGAGCCCGCTGGCTAACCATCCCGGTCCCGACCGCACCGGGCGGGACCGCCTGGCGTGCGACGGGTTAGCGGTACCCCGCCGCACAACGGGCGATATCCGACAGTCGGTCGGTGGCCACGAAGCCACGCAACGCCAGCTCGTGCCGGATCTGATTCCGCCGCGTCTCGTCGTGCGCGAGAGCCGCTGCGGCACACTCTGGTCCGTCGCGCAGTTCTAGAACGATCGAGCGGAACCATTGGCGTGTAGAGAGGAATGAATAGACCTCTGCCTGAGAGGTCGCCATCATCGGTGATGCGCCGGGCTCGATGCACAGCGCTCCCCACCGACCCCGGTATAGAGCGAACGACTCCAAGGGCTGCCCTGAGTCCAGTTGCGCTCCGACCGCAGGTGACTCGATTATCACCCTCGTGTAGTTCGGCTCAGTGTCATCCATTCGCCGCAGTTGTTCGTCATCGAGCCACAATACGTTGAGTCTAGTTCGTTGCGCGCCTTCGGTAAAAACTGGAATGAACGGGATGTAGCCGGCTCTACTGACGTGCGCGGAGTGTGCAGCAACCACTTTCGATGCCATGACGTGAGTTATCGGAATAATGTTGTGGTATGAGTGGCAGCGGTATTTGTAGGCTAGTTGCCCAGGCGCGGCATTGGAGCCGACTGCCACGACCGGAGATCGCCTGGCCATGGGCGGCGCCCCTGCCACTGATAGGGCGGCCCCGAGGCGATCGGCGGCCATAGGCGGCAGTGGCCCTCCGTCATGCTGGACTTTCCAGTCTGCGAGGGGAAGCCCTGGGGTGACGTGGAGTACGTAGAGCCAGGACCCGAGTAATAGGCAGTTACTCGTCACCAACCTTCCTGGGTAGCTTAGCGGGTGCTCACTGGGACTCAGATCAAGCCCGATTGTCTGAATGTCGGGCATCAGCCGGCGCCGCGCTGTGGCGACCTCAGCCACGGGACTGCCGGTCGGAAGGACGAGTCGTTCGGTCTCGACGGCTGTGGGCATCCGGATTGCGATTTCATCGACGAACTAGCGTGGGTATGACCGATGCATGCGATTAGCCTACCAGGTGCAGAAACGGAGCGAGTTCCAACAAGAGGAGATTCCCGAATTATTTCTTTCCGGGAAATGGCTATCGGCAATTGGTACGGTCTCCTATTTCGATGGTCCGAGGGTTGTTGCCGATGTCCGGAGACACCTGCGCACGGTGTCCCGAGACATCACAGGGGTGCCCCCGGTGGGATTCGAACCCACACTGCGGCCCTTTTAAGTGGCCTGGCTTCCCAAGACCGCTACTACCTCCGACCTGCGAGAGAGCGGCAAGCGCTGCACCCGAGCATCAGACGTGGGCACGTATCGGGCACGGGCCTCGTCATGTCAGCCGGACTGCTGCGGTGCTGATCTCCTAACGCATCAACGAGAGTCCAGGAGTCGCTGGGTTAGGAATGGGCACGCAGCCGTCTCGCACGGTCCCACCCATACGTTGGCAACGTCAGCGGGCATCAACGGCATCGGATCACCTCACGCACTCCCCACCTGGCGCCTCGGCCCGGTGTATCGGGCCTGATCTATTAACTCCTGAGCCCGGCGGCGGTCTCGGATCGACCACTTGGCACCCGGATGAACACCACGAGCGACGGAACCATAACGGACAGCTCCAGGCCCCGCGCTACCGATCCGGATGGGTCTGCCCGCTCGGTGAACGCACGCCTCGGGGATATTCCTCCCGTCGCGAGCTAACCATCGGTGCACGCCGGAGCGCCCGGCCAGCGAGCGTCCGACCCGCACATAATCACCTCTGGTGGGGAGCGATCACAGTCCTGACCAACGCGCGGGATCATCGGCGACGGTCCTTCCTGCGGCTGCTCCGCTTGCCCACGGAGACCTAACTTGCGATCATGAGCGCACACGAATCAGCAAGGCTCACCCCAGGCTCGTGGCTAGAGCCCATGATCCGACAGGTCCTCCTAGACCAGCGCCACCACGCGCTCCCACACCCCACAAGGGTGTCTCATACACCGGGCCATCTCTGCACCCTCCATCCAGGACAAAGCCTCCAGCAGACCCGGGGGTGGTTCACCGTGACGCTGCAACTG
>JAVXWL010000118.1:0-35239 GCA_032230565.1 Pseudonocardiales bacterium
GCGGAAGATGTCGTTCTCGATCCGCTCTAGGTCCAGCAAGGCCACCAGCCGGTCCACCACGGGCTGACCCCGTGGCACACCATCAGCTGCCCGCGGAGCTTCGATCCACTGTTTCCATGCAGGATCGGTGGTATCAGCCAAGATCCTCCTCGCCCAGGCGGTGCACCCGGACAAGGTTAGTGGAACCCACCGTAGCCGGGGGGGACCCCGCGACGATCACCACCAGGTCACCTGGCTGGTAACGCCCGATCGAGAGCATCGCCTGATCCACCTGCCGGACCATCGCGTCAGTGGTCTCGACCCTGGGCACGAGGAAGGTCTCGGTACCCCAGGTCAGCGCGAGCTGACTGCGCACCGACGGCTCGGGGGTGAACGCCAGCAACGGCAACTGGGTGTGTAGCCGGGCCAGCCTGCGTACGGTGTCACCGGACTGGGTGAACGCCACCAGAGCCTTGGCCTCCAAGCGTTCCCCGATGTCGCGGGCGGCATAGGACAGCACGCCCCGCTTGGTTCGTGGCACGTGGTTCAGCGGTGGGACGTTAGGCGAGCCGGCTTCGATGGCTTCGACGATCCGGCTCATCATCTCCACTGACTCGATCGGGTAGCGACCAACGCTGGTCTCCCCAGAGAGCATGACCGCGTCAGCACCGTCGAGCACCGCGTTGGCCACGTCGGAGGCCTCCGCCCGCGTCGGCCGAGCATTACCGATCATGGAGTCGAGCATCTGAGTGGCCACGATGATCGGTTTGGCGTTCTCCCTGGCGACCTGGATGGCCCGCTTCTGCACCAGCGGCACGTGTTCCAGAGGCAACTCGACCCCGAGATCCCCACGGGCCACCATCACGCCGTCGAAGGCCAGCACGATTGCCTCGAGGTTATCCACCGCCTCAGGTTTCTCCAGCTTGGCGATCACCGGCAGCCGGCCGCCAACCACCTCGTCCATCGCGCGGTGAACCAGGTCGATATCGGCCGGGGATCGCACGAACGACAGCGCCACCAGGTCCACCCGCAACCGCAACGCGAACTCCAGGTCGGCGAAGTCTTTCGCCGACATTGCTGGCACCGAGACATTCATCCCTGGCAAGGACAGGCCCTTATGGTCGCTGACCGTGCCGCCCTGCATGACCTCACACACCACCTCAGTGTCTTCGACCTTGCGAACGAGCAGGGCGACCTTGCCATCGTCGACCAACAACGAGTCACCCTCACGGGCATCTTTCGCCAGCCCCACATAGGTGGTGGAGACCCGATCGTGGGTACCGGGAACATCCTCGACCGTCACGCGTACCTCGTCACCGGTGCGCCACTCCACCGGACCGGTCGCAAAGCGCCCCAGCCGAATCTTGGGCCCTTGTAGGTCGGCGAGGATCCCCACCGCCTTGCCGGACTCGTCGCTGGCCTCCCGAACCATGGCATAGACCCGCGCGTGCTCCGCGTGGGTCCCGTGGCTGAAGTTAAGGCGAGCAACGTCCATACCGGCCCGAACCAGCTCCCGGATCTTTTCCGGGGTCGCCGTCACCGGGCCGATCGTACAAACGATCTTCGCGCGTCGACTCACTGGCACAGACTAGCGGTGCATCGGGACTGATCCGGTGTCCGGCAGGTGAATGTCCGGACTGCGACCGCTCCGACCCCGCCAACCTGCGGCTATCGCCTAGGACACCAGAGCCGCGGGCCGTTGCACCGCAAGCTTTTCCGGCTCCTCTCGGCCACGGCGAGCCGCCGTGAGGTACAGCACCGCGGCCAGGAACACCACGGCTGAGGTGATCACATTGATCCGCAACCCGAAGATCATCGTGGCCGGATCAGATCGCATCAGCTCGATCCAGAACCTGCCTGCGGTGTAGGCCGCCACGTAGAGCGCGAAGGCCCGTCCATGGCCGAGTTTGAACCGGCGGTCGGCCCACACCACCAGTGCCGCGACGCCCGCATTCCACAGCATCTCGTAAAGGAAGGTGGGGTGCACGATCGCCACCGGTGGGCCCTGGGCGATCCCGTTGAGCGGATCGGGGGCACCGGTGATCGGATTGAGCCGCTCGCGGATCTCCAGCCCCCAGGGCAGTGTGGTGGGACCCCCGTAGAGTTCCTGGTTGAACCAATTGCCCAGTCGGCCGATCGCCTGCGCAGCGACGATCGCCGGCGCGACCGCGTCTGCCAGCGCAGGAAGCGGGATGCCCCGGCGCCGGCAACCGATCCAGGCGCCGAGAGCACCGAGCGCGATCGCCCCCCAGATGCCTAACCCGCCTTGCCAGACTTTCAGCGCGCCGATCGGATCTCCACCGGGTCCGAAGTACTTCTGCCAGTCTGTGGCTACGTGGTAGAGCCGGCCGCCCACCAAACCGAACGGCACCGCGAACACCGCGATGTCCGTCACCGTCCCGGCCCGACCGCCCCTAGCCTGCCAGCGACGTTCCCCCCACAGGATGGCCAGGATGATCGCGGCGATGATGCACAGCGCGTAGGCGCGGATCGGTACTGGCCCCAGATGCCAGACCCCCCGATCCGGACTGGGAATGCTGGCAATGAACATCGCGGTAAGCACGCCGACACGGTATCTCTCACCCAAACCACGCATTCAGCGGGCTCAGCGTGGTTATCGATGCCCTGTTAGGCACGCTGAGCCCGCTGAATGCCCCAAAAGAAGGGGTGATCAGGCGGGTTGGGCAGCGGGGCGGCGGACGCCGGTGGCGAGGTCAGCGGCGAGCGCGCGGACCCCGGGGACACCGGCTCCAGCGGCCGTGACGAAGGCGGAACCGACGATCACGGCATCGGCGAAGGACGCCACTTCCGCGGCCTGCGCGCCGTTGCGCACCCCGAGCCCGACACCGACCGGCAGGTCCGGCGCATGCTCCCGGACGCGGCTGACCAGCGTCCCCGCGGCGCTGCTCACCACGTCACGGGCGCCGGTGACACCCATCACGGAGCTCGCGTACAGGAAGCCGCGGGTCGCCGCGGCGGTCGCCGCCAGGCGCTGGTCAGTGGATGACGGCGCCACCAGGAAGATACGATCCAGGTCGTGGGCCTGCGCCGCGGCCAGCCACTCCTGCGCTTCGTCGGGGATCAGATCGGGAGTGATGACGCCGAGTCCTCCGGACGCGGCGAGATCGCGGGCGAAAGCGTCCACGCCGTAGCGGTGCACCGGGTTCCAGTAGGTCATCACCACCGCCAGGCCACCAGCGGCAGCGATCGACTCCACCACCGAGAGCACGTCGCGCAGCCGCACCCCGGCGCGCAGGGCGGCTTCGGAGGCGGCCTGGATCGTCGGTCCGTCCAGCACCGGATCTGAGTAGGGCACTCCGACTTCGACTAGGTCGCAGCCACCATCGAGCATGGCACTCAGCAGGGCCCGCGACCCATCCACCGTCGGATAACCAGCGGGCAGATAGCCGATCAGCGCGGCCCGATGGTCAGCACCGCAGGCTTCGAACAACGGCGCCAGCCGGGCGGTCACGAGTGCTCCTCCAACAGGTCGAACCACTTCACCGCGGTGTCGACGTCCTTGTCGCCCCGACCGGATAGGTTCACCAGCAGCAAGGCCCCGGGGCCCAGTTCCGGTCCGAGTCGCAGCGCCCCGGCCACCGCATGCGCCGACTCGATCGCCGGGATGATTCCCTCGGTGCGGGACAGCAGCTGGAAGGCGTCCATCGCCTGCGCGTCGGTGATCGGCCGGTACTCGGCCCGTCCGGTGTCCTTGAGCCAGGAATGTTCCGGCCCCACACCTGGATAGTCCAGCCCGGCCGAGATCGAATGCGTCTCGATGGTCTGCCCATCAGAGTCCTGCAGCAGGTACGACAGCGCACCGTGCAGCATCCCGGGCTCACCGGCGGACAGCGTCGCGGCGTGCCGGCCGGTATCCACCCCGTCGCCGGCCGCCTCGAAACCCACCAGGCGCACTCCCGGGTCGCCGATGAACGGGTGGAAGATGCCGATCGCGTTGGAGCCACCGCCGACGCACGCGGCCACCGCATCGGGCAACCGGCCGTAGCGGGCCAGCATCTGCTCACGGGCCTCCAGACCGATAACCCGGTGGAAGTCGCGCACCATCACCGGGAAGGGATGCGGTCCGGCAACGGTGCCGAGCAGGTAGTGCGTGGTGTCCACGTTGGTCACCCAGTCCCGCAGCGCCTCGTTGATGGCGTCCTTGAGGGTGCGCGACCCGGTCTTCACCGGGATGACCTCAGCACCGAGCAGCCGCATCCGAGCGACGTTGAGCGCCTGGCGCTCGGTGTCCACCTCGCCCATGTAGACCACGCACTGCAACCCGAGCAGCGCGCATGCGGTCGCGGTGGCGACCCCATGCTGGCCTGCCCCGGTCTCGGCGATCACCCGCGGTTTACCCATCCGCTCGGTGAGCAACGCCTGGCCCAGCACATTGTTAATTTTGTGTGAGCCGGTGTGATTGAGGTCTTCGCGCTTGAGCACGATCCGCGCCCCGCCGGCATGCTCGGAAAGCCTGGGTACCTCGGTGATCGGCGACGGCCGGCCGGTGTAGTCGGCGAGCAGGCCGTCCAGGCGGGCGGTGAACTCCGGGTCCGCCCTGGCGTCGGCATAGACGGCGGTGAGCTGATCAAGAGCTTTGATGAGCGCCTCGGGTACGAACCGGCCCCCATAGCGCCCGAAATGGCCGTGAGCATCGGGCTGGGCGGTAGTCGGCTGGGCTGTGACCATGTTCGTTTACCGGGCCGGCTTCGGGCAGGCTGGGTGCGATCCCGCGGTGACCAGCTGGATGACCGCGGCCTTGGGATCACCGCTGGTCACCAAACCCTCACCGACGAGCACCGCGTCGGCACCTGCGCCGGCGTACGCCAGCAGATCGGCGGGGCCACGCACCCCGGACTCGGCGACCCGCAGCACGTCACCCGGCAGCCCCGGTGCGATCTTGCTGAAGACGTGCGGATTGACTTCCAAGGTGTGCAAGTCCCGGGCGTTGACCCCGATCAGCGACGCGCCGGCTTCTAGCGCCCGGTCGGCTTCCTCAGCGGTGTGCACCTCGACCAGAGCGGCCATACCCAGCGACTCGACGCGGTCGACCAGGGACTCCAGCGCGTTCTGTTCCAGCGCGGCGACGATCAGCAGCACCACGTCCGCGCCGTGCGCCCGTGCCTCGTGCACCTGATACGGGCTGACAATGAAGTCCTTGCGCAGCACCGGAATGTCGACCACGGCACGCACCGCGTCCAGGTCTGCCAACGAACCGCCGAATCGCCGGCCCTCAGTCAGCACGCTGATCATGCGGGCACCGGCTTCGGCGTAGTCCGCAGCCAGTGCCGCCGGGTCCGGGATCTCGGCGAGCGCACCTCGGGACGGGCTGCGGCGCTTGACCTCCGCGATGACACCGATCCCAGGGCCACGCAATGCCGTCAGCGCATCCAGGGGAGCCGCCGCCGAAGTGGCGCGCCGCTTGATCTCGGTGAACCCGACCGCGGCTTCGCGGGCCGCGAGGTCGGTTCTGACTCCTTCGAGGATCGCCTCCAGGACACTCAAGCCTTACCCCTTCCGCCCCATGCGCAGCCGGGTCTCGATGCTAGCTGCGACCTGCCTTGCGACTCGTCACCGGGGGTGTCCCGACTCCGTGGGGTCCTCACCGGCGTCCATCCGCTCCCAGAACCGCCCCTCCGGCGGCATCAGTTCGTTGTGGCGTGCCGTGGGCGACTGGTAACGGCGACCCAGCCGTGGCATCCGGTGACCCCGCACCACCAGCGCGACGCCCGCCGCGGCGAGCAGCAATGCGCCGCCGGCAGCCAACGCGGGACCCGCGAACAGCACCGTGGTCGTTCCCCCCGGCACAGAGCGGGTAGGCAGCTGAACCGCGGCCAGTGCCGCGCCGGTAAGCCACCGCCCATCAACCACCCGCAGCACGGCGACGATCGGCACCACCGCCGCAGCCAGCAGCAAGGCGCCGAGCACCCATCGCGCCCAGCCGCCGGTCGCCAGCACCGCGGCCACCGCGGCGAGCGCGAGCAAAGCCAGCGGGCTCAGCGCGGGCAGCACCGCGGAACCATCGGCTCGCACCGCGACCGTCCCGCGCAGCGGCTCCCGAACGTCGAGCTGCGCCCAGCCGAGCAACGCTGAGACGCCGAGCAACACCGATGCCGCGATCAGCGCCACGACGACGGCGGCAAGCCCCCCGCGCGCGGGAGCGCGCTCAGCCACGCAGTGAACCGGCGGGCTCAGCGGTGGTTTCCCCGGCCGCGAGCCGCAGGGTGCCCGCGGCGGCGATGGCGGCCAGCACCGCACTCGCCTTATTCAGGCATTCAGCGTCCTCGGCCACTGGGTCGGAGTCGGCGACGATGCCTCCGCCGGCCTGCACGTAGGCCACCCCGTTGCGGACCATCGCGGTGCGAATGGCGATCGCGGTATCGGCATCCCCCGCGAAGTCCAGGTAGCCGACCACTCCCCCGTACACGCCGCGCCGGGTCGGTTCAAGCTCCTCGATGAGCTCCATCGCTCTTGGCTTGGGCGCGCCGGACAGCGTCCCAGCAGGGAAGCAGGCGGCCACCGCGTCGAATGCGGTGTATCCCGGCGCCAGCTCGCCAGTGACGGTGGATACCAAATGCATGACGTGGCTGTAGCGCTCGATCCGAAAGAAGTCGGTGACGTGCACGGAGCCGGCCCGGCACACCCGGCCGACGTCGTTGCGCCCCAGATCGACCAGCATGAGGTGCTCGGCGCGCTCCTTCTCGTCGACCATCAGGTCCTTCTCCAACCAGGAGTCCTCGTCAGGGTCAGCGCCGCGCGGCCGGGTCCCGGCGATCGGGTGCGTGGTGACCTTCCCGTCCCGGACCGTCACCAGCGCCTCGGGACTGCACCCGACGATGCTGAACTCCTCCAGGATGAGCAGGTACATATACGGGCTGGGGTTGGTGGTGCGCAGCACTCGATAGATGTCCAGCGGGTCAGCCTCGGTGGCGATCTCGAAGCGCTGGGACACCACCACCTGAAAGGCCTCGCCCGCCCGGATGGCCTCCTTGGCCGTCTCGACCGCGGCGTGGTGTTGCTCCGGACTGCGCCGGCGCACGAACTCCGGTGCCGGTCGGCTGAACACCGCCGCGCTGGCCGGCGCCGGCATGCACAGCTTCGCGACCATCCCGTCCAACCGGGCCACCGCGTCGTCGTAGGCCTCATCCACACGATCGGGGGAGTCGTCCCAGTTGATCGCGTTGGCGATCAGCGTGACGGTGCCCTCGTGGTGGTCCACCGCGGCGAGATCGGTAGCCAACAACATCACCAGTTCGGGTACCCGTAGGTCATCGACCGCCAGCTCAGGCAGCCGCTCCAGGCGCCGGACCGCGTCGTAGCCGAGATAGCCCACCATCCCGCCGGTGAGTGGGGGCAGGCCGGGCAGCGGCTCGGTGTGCAGTGCCTCGACGGTCTGCCGCAACGCCTCCAGCGGGGTACCCGCCCACGGCTCCTGCACCCCGGGAAGTCCCACCGGCGGTGTTCCACGCCAGACCGTGCGACCACCGGACTCGGTCAGCGTGGCAGCGCTGTGCACCACGATGAACGACCAGCGCGACCAGGATGAACCGTTCTCTGCTGACTCGAAAAGGAACGTTCCCGGCTGGCCTTGGGCAAGTTTGCGGTACACCCCCAACGGGGTTTCGCCATCGGCGAGCAGCGTGCGGGTCACCGGGATCACCCGGCGATCTGTCGCCAGGGAGCGAAACCGTTCCCTGCTCGGCTGCAGTTGGCCACTACCGGCCTCGGCGTTGCTGACCATGGACCTATTGTGCCCGCCGTTGACTCCACAGTGAGTTCGGGCATACTTTTTCAACCTTCGTTGAAAGCAGGAGTGTGGCGGTGGTGGACAAGCGCCCACATCCCCGGGGTCGTCGTCCGGCTGGGGAGAACACCCGGGCGGCGCTGCTCGACGCCGCGCGCGTGGAGTTCACCAAGCGCGGCTTCGACGGCGCCACCGTGCGAGCGATCGCCCAGCGCGCTGGGGTGGATGCCGCGATGGTCAATCATTGGTTCGGCGGAAAGGATGGGCTGTTCGTCGCCGCCCTGGAAATCCCCGTCGATCCCACGGAGATCCTCTCGGGCATCCTCGATGGTGATCCGGAGCAGACCGCCGAGCGGATCCTGCGCACCTTCTTGTCCGTCTGGGACGCCAATGGCGGTGGGGCGCTGGCCGCGCTGGTGCGCAGTGTGGCCAGTCAGGAGGAGGCTGCTCGGCTGATGCGCGAGTTCCTCGGCCGAGTGATCTTCGGTCGGATCGTCACCGCGGTAGCTCCGGACCAGCCCAAGCTACGCGCAGCGCTGTGCGGCACCCAGATGGTCGGCCTCGCCATGGTGCGCTACGTGATCCGGCTAGAGCCGCTGGCCTCCGCTGATCCCCACACGGTCATCGCAGCGATCGCCCCGAACCTACAGCGGTACTTGACTGGCGTCTTGTGAGTGGCGATGCGGGTCGCCACTTTTAAGCACCTGCTGAAAGCAGGTGCCCGCTCCCGTATGACACGCCGGACCGACCTGGTCGACGACGAGCAGCACGGCATCGCCGTCGCAGTCCAAACGCACGTCGTGCACGTGCTGAGAGTGCCCGGAGGTCTCCCCCTTGATCCAGTAGTCCTGCCTGCTGCGCGACCAGTAGGTGGCCCGGCCGGTGGTCAGCGTGCGGTGCAGTGCCTCGTCGTCCATCCAGGCCACCATCAGCACGTCGCCGGTGCCGCGCTGCTGCACCACCGCGCACACCAGCCCGTCGGCGTTGCGCTTGAGCCGCTCTGCGATCGCTGGGTCCAGCCCGCTCATCGGACGGTCACCCCTGCCTGGCGTAGACCGTCCTTGACGTCGCTGATCCGCAACTGTCCGAAATGGAAGACACTGGCGGCGAGTACCGCGTCGGCACCAGCGGCTACCGCGGGGGGGAAATGGCCTACCTCACCGGCTCCCCCACTGGCGATCACCGGGACCGTGACGACAGCCCGCACGGCGGAGATCATCTCGAGATCGAAGCCGGCCTTGGTACCGTCAGCGTCCATCGAGTTGAGCAGGATCTCCCCGACCCCGAGTTGCTCGCCGCGCACCGCCCAGGCCACTGCGTCGATCCCCGTGCCCTGCCGTCCACCGTGTGTGGTCACCTCGAAGCCGGACGGCGTCGGTGGCTGCCCGGGAGGCACTCGCCGGGCGTCCACCGAGAGCACGATGCACTGCGCGCCGAAGCGGTGACTGGCCTCACGCAGCAGCTCCGGGCGGGCCACCGCGGCGGTGTTGATACTCACCTTGTCCGCGCCGGCCCGCAGCAACCGGTCCACGTCGGCCACCTCGCGGATCCCGCCGCCGACGGTGAGCGGGATGAAGACGCATTCCGCTGTGCGGCGGACCACGTCATAAGTCGTCTCCCGGTCCGCCGCCGACGCTGTGACGTCCAGGAAGGTCAGCTCGTCGGCGCCTTGCGCGTCATAGGCGGTGGCCAGCTCGACCGGGTCACCGGCGTCGCGCAGCGCGGTGAAGTTCACGCCTTTGACCACCCGGCCGGCATCGACATCCAGGCACGGAATCACGCGCACGGCAACGGCCATCCACCCAGCCTAGGCGGCGCTCTACCGAGCGGCTGCCAAGGCATCGGGCAGGGTGAGCGCTCCGGTGTAGAGCGCCTTGCCGATGATCGCTCCCTCCACACCATCCGGGGCCAGCGCGGCCAGCGCCGTCACGTCACCCGCTCCGGAGACGCCACCGGAGGCGATCACCGGAGCCTTCGTTCGCGCGCAGACCGCGCGTAACAGATCCAGGTTCGGGCCGCGCAGCGTGCCGTCCTTAGTCACGTCGGTCACCACGTAGCGCGGGCAACCGTCGACGTCGAGGCGCTCGAGCACCTCCCACAGATCGCCGCCAGAGGAGGTCCACCCCCGGGCCGCCAGGATGTGCTGTCCGTCGATGACCCGCACGTCGAGCCCCACGGCGACCTGCTCGCCGTGCTCGGCGATCACTCTGCGGCACCAGTCCGGGTCTTCGATCGCCGCGGTGCCCAGATTCACCCGAGCGCACCCGGTAGCCAGCGCCCGCTGCAGCGACGCGTCGTCTCGGATGCCTCCGGAGAGCTCCACCGCGATGTCCAGCCGGCCGACGACCTCGGCCAGCAGCTCAGTGTTGGCACCCCGGCCGAACGCCGCGTCCAAATCAACAAGGTGAATCCACTGGGCTCCATCGGCTTGCCAGGCCAGCGCGGACTCGACCGGGTCGCCGTACCACGTCTCGGTGCCGGCTTCACCTTGGGTGAGGCGGACGGTCCGGCCACCGGCGACGTCCACCGCGGGCAGCAGCACGAAACTCACCGGCTCACCCTAGCCTCTGGGCGAATTGTCCGCCGCGGACACCACCGGCGCGCTGCCGTTGCAGTATCAGGACCAGAACTCGTCCCAGGCTTCCTCGTTGTAAGCCCGGAATCTTGTGCACTTGCCGTCTCGGATATCCCACACGTGGACAGAACGACTTTCTAGGGTTCTACCCGTACGCTGGCCGCGCTTGATGGTTAAAGCGACACCATGCTTGCCGTTGGCCAGTATGTCCTGAACCTCCACCTGGAAGGTTCCTCCAGATAACTCCATCATCTTGCCGAACAAGCCGAGGACCTCATCCTTGCCTTTGTAGGTTCCCGACACGGGACTCCGGCCGCTGACGTAGTACTCGATGTCATCGGTGAGCAAGCTCATGACCGTTTCCACGTCGCCCTGGGCGAACGCGTCGTAGGCGGTCCTGAGCATGTCCTCATGCGCGTGTGACATATCTCAAACTGCTTCGTGACCTGTGTATTGACGTGCGCGTCGAGCCGTCAGGAACGAACCGATTCGTGGAGAAGTCGGCTGAGTAGACCTGGCTTGTCCGCCAAGCCCTCGTTGGGATCTGACTTCTCATCCGTCATGAGCATTCCCTTTCTCCTGCGTTCCGAAGCGACGATGCACCGCCGGCGACTGTGGCGGGAGAGTGGTGACCACTCTGTTCGGACTCCAGGAGTGATCCACGTCGATGGCGATCAGCAGCGCCGCGGATCAGTAGGTCTCCAGCGTTCGGGCGAGCTCGGCCCGGCCCTGTACGCCGAGCTTTTCGTAGGCAGAATGGAGCTTGTTCTCGACCGTCCGATGCGACAAGCACAACCGCGCCGCGATCTCCTTGTTGGCGAGACCAGCCGCCGCGAGGCGGGCGATCTCAAGCTCCCGGGAGGTGAGTGCAGCACGAGCCGGAACGGCGGTGACCAGCCCGGGCGTTCGGGCACCCTCGCAGCGAGCGGCCAGCACGCTGGAGCGTCGCTGCGCGCCGGCCGCCCGGCGCAGCAGCCCGTTCCGGCGCCAGACCACGGCTGCATCGGCGGAGGCCTCAGCGGCGAGAAGCACCGCACCACACTCGTCGAAGGCCGCGGAGCTCGACTCAAGGGCAGGAGCGTCTTCCGACGCGAGAGCAGCGGCGTGGGCGGCGCGACCCGGCGCGAGTGGGCCTTCGACGATCGCGGCCAGCTCCCGTAAGCGAGGAGTTGCCGTTGCGGCGTGACCCAGCCGCGCTAGGTCGTGCACAGCCGCCGATTCAAGGGTGAAGGCACCGCACTCATGGGCCATCGCGGCTGCCTCGTGAAGGTGTATGCAACCTTGGGCGACGTCACCACCGGCCACGTCCGTCCAGGCCCTTGCCCGCGGCACCTCCGGGCCAGAGATCTCAGACGGCGGTACGCCGAGCGCATCGAGGTCGCAGAGCACGGTTCGGGCGGTCTCGACGTCATGTCGCAGCGCCAGGGCATGCGCGCGGATCGCCAACGCATTGCGAACCCACAGTGGCCACGCCATCTCACGGAAGGCTCCGGCCGACTCCCCGGCGAGGCGCGCTCCCGTAAGCTGGAGGTGTGCGGCCAGACCGCCTTCGCTCGCTGCGATCGCGGCAGAGGCTTGTCCGGTCATCGCCATCGAGGTACCAGCAGCGAAGCAGGCTGAAACCAATGCTCTGCCGCAGACCCGGTCCAGCAGTGGCACGGCCACCGCAACAGCGGCTCCATGACGCCCTGACCGCCCCAAGATCCGCGCTCTCTCAGCCGTAATCTGGTCACGGCAGCCGGCATCATCGATGGAACGTTCGGCCTGTTCGGCGACTTGCAAGGCAGCGTCGGGGTGCTTGAGCCCCCAGTCGAGAACATTGATCCGGGCGGTGGCGAGAAGGGCCCGCCGGACATCTGTGGTGGCTTCGCCGATGAGCGTCAAGAGCTGCTGATCGGCTTGCTTAGCGCGGCCCTGAAGCCAGCACACCTGCGCAAGGAGCAGGCCGGCCTCGAAGCCGGCCCCAGCCCCAACAGCCGCGCGGGCCAACCGCTCCGCGAGCGGGAAGTCGTACCGTTGCCGTGCTGTCATGGCCGCTGAATACATGATGTCCGGCTGGAACGAGCTACCACCCTCCAGGCTCCACACCGCTAGCCGAAGGTTGTCCTCCCGACGGCGTGCGCCTGCCGCTGTCAGAGCGTCGGCAAGGGCGCGGGCCGACGCCCGGGAACGGAGCAGGGAAAGTTGCTCCCGAAGGACCTCGCCGTGCAACGGGTGAGCGAGCCGTGCGCTCAGGCGTCGACCGTCCTGCTCAATGCGCACCAGTCCGCGACGCTCGAGCGCCTCTAAGTCGACCTGTGCCTCGACATCCTGGAGAAGCGTGACCTCGAGGGGTTCGCCGACTGCCAGGACTTCGAGCGCTCGGCGACCAGGTTCATCAAGTCCGGCCAGGCGAGCCTCGATGATCTCCCTGAGACGAGAAGACGCAGGAAGTGGACCGTTCAGCCGCCAGATTCCATCCTCGCGACGCAGCGACCGTGTCTCAAGCGCGCCGAGCACGACCTCTCTGAGGAACAAGACATTGCCCTGCGTGCGCCTATGCAGAAGGTGCGCGGTTGCTCCGTCTACCGGCCCCTGAAGTGCGGCGGAAAGCAACTCACCGCTCTCATCAACAGCCAAGGGAGGAAGCTCGATCCGGTCGGCGAGCCCATCTTTCCACAGCGCCATGACTGCATCGGGGACCTGTTCGCCGGAGCGGACAGTGGCGAAGACGAACGTGCGCTCGGTCGTCGCCAACAGATGGGTCAGGGCGGCTGAGGCTTCGTCAAGGAGGTGAGCATCGTCGACCAGGACGGCCACCGGCTTGCCCTTGCCCCGTCCAGCTACCGCGTCAGCGATCTTGCGCAGTACCTCCAGCAGGTCGGTACTCGGAGCTAGGTCGGGTACGAGCGACGCGAAGGCCCCGAAGGGGAATTCCCGCCGCTCCGTGGGTAGCCGGAGCCCTCAGCGGCACGAACCTCCGGGTGGTCGCGAGATCGAGGCACTCGGTTGCCAACCGAGTCTTTCCTACACCTGCCGCACCGGCCAGCAGGAGCGCACCGCGGCCGGTGTGCAGCAGCGTGCTCACGTGCTTCAGCTCGGCCACTCGTCCGACGAGCGGCCACTTGACGTCCGGGAAACCCGGTTTCACCCTTGGATCGTCGCGCAATGGTGGCCGCAAAGTCGAACATACGGGTCGGCGGAGTCCCGATCCGTATCAGCAGCCGACGGCTACAACGTCTCGATCCAGTTGCGCAGCAGGTGCGCACCGGCGTCACCGGACTTCTCGGGGTGAAACTGAGTTGCCCACAACGGCCCGTTCTCCACCGCTGCGACGAAGGGCTCGCCGTGCTCGGCCCAGGTCACCAGCGGAGGTGTTAGCGGCTCTGAACTTTCCATCTCCCAGCGGCGGGCAGCGTAGGAATGCACGAAGTAAAACCGAGTGTCCGGGTCGAGACCGGCGAACAGCCGCGAGCCGGGCGGGGGCGCCACGGTGTTCCAGCCCATGTGCGGCAGCACGTCGGCCTTCAACCGCTCGACGGTGCCCGGCCACTCCGCGCAGCCGTCGGTCTGTATCCCGTGCTCAACACCCCGGCTGAACAACACCTGCATGCCCACGCAGATCGCCAGCACCGGGCGACCGCCGGCCAGCCGGCGACCGATGATCCGGTCCCCCCGCACCGAGCGCAGCCCCGCCATGCAGGCCGCGAACGCCCCGACCCCGGGCACCACCAGTCCGTCGACGTCCAGTGCGGCGTCGACATCCGCCGTCACCTCCACCTTCGCGCCGGCACGGTGCAGTGCCCGCTGCGCAGACCGCAGATTCCCTGACCCGTAATCCAAAACAACGACGCGCCTCACCCCACTACCTTGGCTCACCCGCATTCAGCAGGCTCAGCGGGGTAAACAAGTCACGAATAACCCCGCTGAGCCTGCTGAATGCGTCATCCTGGGGTGGTGCGCGACGAGGACCTGATGCGGCATTTGGCGGATCTTGTGGCGCGTCGGTACGAGGGGGCGGTGTCATGGATGGATCGGGCGGCGGTGTTCCACCGGGCGGTCGAGTTACTCGATCCGGTGGTCCGGCGCGTCCTTGTCGAGGCCGACGCGATTTTTCTGGAGAACACCGGTGAGATCACCCGCCGCAGCGTCGAGCAGGACGACGGCAGCGTGGGCGAGCACTGGGAGCTGTCCTGGCCGCGGCAACGGGAAGCCGTTTCCCGAGACGGTGGTCCCGTCGCGCCGGTGCAGGTGATCGCCTGGTTCCGCCGCAGCTTCAACCACGCCCATTTACGGGGTTCGACCGCCGGGGACTGGCCGCTGCAGGTGACCAGCACCGACGATGCAACCCGGCAGTTACCGATCGTGCGCGCCATCGTCGAAGCGGAGTTACACCAGCGGATCTACGAGGGCCGGTACCCGGTGATTCCTGTCGCGGTACGCGAATTCGGCCCGCCACCCAGCTGAGGTGCAGCGTCAGAGGTGGGCGGCTCGCCAGGTGTCCCACACCTCGGGTCGCAGTTTGCCGCGGGCGGGGACGGTAAGCCCGCGGGCCCAGGCACGGACTTCTGCGCCGGACTCCGGATCCTGGTTATGGGCGATCAGCAACTCCACAGGCGTCAGTTTGGCGTGATAATCGTCGCGCTGCGAGGACGGGCCGATCACACCGCTTGCAAGGGGTTGAACCACTGCAGGCCCGAGAACCGCGCGAAACCACTATCGCTGGTCGCCAGTCGCAACCCGTGCTCGATAGCGAGCGCGGCAAGGTGGGCGTCCGGGACGTCGTTCGCGCGCAGCCCGGGCTGGGTCAGGCAGGCGTCCAGCGCGTCTCGATGCCGCGCGGTCGGTGCCGGCGTCCACACCGGTCCGGCATCAAGCCATGCGGTGATCTGGGCCCATGCATCGCCGATCGACTCCGGTTCGGTGAACAGCCGCGGGTTGGTGACCAGGCGCACGAACGCGAGGAGGCTCACCCAGGGCAGCGCCACCCGGGGCGCCCGACTCAGCTGATCCTCCAGCCACGTCCGCGCCGCCTCATGTTGGCGATAGGAAGAGACGTGGGCGTAGACGAGCAGGTTCGCGTCGATCACGATCACCGGTAGCTCTCACCCCCGGTGATCGCCAGGGCCTCGCTGACGTCGTCAACGTCGGGCAGCCGCGGCGCGCCGAGCGACACTACGCGGGTGAAGGGTCCGCGTGGCGCTGCGTCCTCGCGGTCCAGGAGAGCCAATCCCGCTCGCAGCGCATCGTTGACCAGCTGCCGGAAGGACCGGTCCCCGCGGGCGCGAAGCTGCTCGAGCTGCGCAGCGATGTCGTCATCGAGACTGAGAGTAGTCCGCACACATCACAGCATACAATGCCTGATGCGGTGATGCGTCGCTATCGTCGGTGGAAGGCAGAAGGGCCGCCTTGCCACAGGTATAGCTGGTCCAGTTACGTCCGGCGGGGACAGCGCTGCTGTGAAGTTGGGGAGGCGCGGCGGGCAGTCGAGTCCGATCAGAGCAGCCACGCGACGCCACCGACGATCGCTAGTGCGGTCCCGATCCCAGCACAACAGCCAGCGGCCGCGGGTGGCACCAGGCCGACACCATGCCGCCGAGCAGGAAACCGGCCACGGCCAGCGCGGCTATACCGACCCAGCTCACAGCACCCCTTTGGTGGACGGCACCCCACAGGTCTGCGGGTCAAGCTCCACCGCAACGCGCAACGCCCGCGCCAACGCCTTGTACTGCGCCTCGGTGACGTGGTGCGGATCGCGACCATGCAGCACCCGGATATGTAGCGCCAGCTGCGCATGAACGGCCAGCGTCTCGAAGACGTGCCGGTTGAGTACCGTCGGGTAGTTCCCGCCCACCACGAACCCGGTCAACGCGTCCGGTTCACCGGTGTGCACGCAGTACGGACGCCCGGACACATCCACAGCCACGTGCGCCAGGGTCTCGTCCATCGGCACCCACGCATCCCCGAAGCGCCGGATGCCGGACTTGTCGCCCAGCGCCTGGTGCAGTGCCTGACCGAGCACGATGGCGACATCCTCGACGGTGTGGTGCGCGTCGACTGCAACATCGCCGGTGGCGCGCACGACCAGGTCGAACGCCGCATGCTTGCCCAGTGAGGTGAGCATGTGGTCGAAAAACGAAATGCCGGTGTTCACCTCGGTAGACCCGGTGCCGTCGAGATCGAGCTCCACTAGTACCGAGGACTCCTTGGTTACCCGCTCGATCCGCGCTGTACGACTCACCGTGCCTCCTGGGTTAGTACTGCCGCGCTGGCGGCGAGGAACGCGTCGTTCTCCGCGGGGGTGCCAACGGTGACCCGGAGGTGACCGGCGATTCCCACGTCCCGGATCAGCACACCGTGCTCCAGGTAACGCCGCCATGCCGCCGGCGCATCGGCGAAGTATCCGAACAACACGAAGTTGGCATCCGACGGCACCACCCGGGCGCCGAGGCTGCGCAGCTCCGCGATGACGCGATCGCGCTCGGCGACCAAGGTAGCCACGGACTCCAGCGTCGCTGATCCGTGCCGCAGGGCGGCGCTGGCGGCAGCCTGAGTGAGCGCCGAAAGGTGGTAGGGCAGCCGTACCAGCAACAGCGCGTCCACCACCGCCGGCGCGGCGGCGAGGTAGCCCAACCGTCCGCCCGCGAACGCGAACGCCTTGCTCATCGTCCGGCAGACCACCAGCCGATCGGCGAACTGCGCTAGCAGTCCGATCGCGCTCGGGCGCCTGGAGAACTCCCCGTAGGCCTCGTCGACCACCACGATGCCCGGTGCCGCGGCGAGCACGGCCGCCAGATCGTCAGGCGGGATCGACTGCCCGGTGGGGTTATTGGGGCTGGTGATGAACAGCACGTCGGGCCGGTGCTGCTCGATGGCGGCCACCGCGGCCACGGGATCCAGGGAGAAGTCCGGTCGCCGCGGCGCCGGGATCCAATGCGTGCGAGTGCCCGCGGAGATGATCGGGTGCATGGAGTACGACGGGGTGAAGCCCAGTGCGCTGCGGTCGGCCCCACCGAAGGCTTGCAGCAGCTGCTGGATGATCTCGTTGGACCCATTGGCGGCCCACAGGTTCGCCACGGTCAGCGGCACACCGGTGCGCTCGGCGAGGTAGCCGGCCAGGTCGGTGCGCAGCGCCACGGCGTCCCTGTCGGGATAGCGGTGCAGGTTCCGCGCCGCGAGCGCCACGGCGGTGGTGACGTCGGCCACCAGCTTGAGAGGCGGTGGGTAGGGGTTCTCGTTGGTGTTCAATCGCACGGCGACGTCGAGTTGCGGCGCGCCGTAGGGACTGCGGTCCCGCAAGTCGTCGCGCAGTGGCAGATCGGCGATCGTCACCTTGCAGCCGATAGGTCCGGCCACCGCCGTCACTGCGACGTTCCCCGGAACCGGGCGGTGATCGCTTGGCCATGCGCAGGCAGGTCCTCAGCTTCAGCCAATGCAACGACCTGGTCGGCGACCTTCACCAGGGCATCGGAGTCATACTCGATGAGCTGGACGCCGCGCAGGAAAGTCTGCACGGACAACCCTGAGGAGTGCCGAGCGCAGCCTCCGGTGGGCAGCACGTGATTAGAGCCGGCGCAGTAGTCGCCCAACGAGACCGGCGCGTACGGGCCGACGAAGAACGCTCCGGCGTTACGCACCCGGCGAGCCACCGCGGCGGCGTCGACGGTCTGGATCTCCAAGTGTTCGGCCGCGTAGGCGTCCACCACCGATAGTCCGGCATCTACATCGGACACCAGGATGCAGCCGGACTGCCGGCCGGTCAGCGCGGTACGGATCCGCTCTCTGTGTTTGGTGGCCGCGCCCTGCCTGTGCAGCTCGGCGTCGACGGCATCGGCGAGCGCCACCGAGTCAGTGACCAGCACGCTGGCCGCCAGAGTGTCGTGCTCGGCCTGGGATATCAGGTCAGCGGCGACGTGCACCGGGTCGGCACTGCCATCGGCCAGGATGGCGATCTCGGTGGGGCCGGCCTCGGCGTCGATGCCGATCATTCCACGCAGCGCGCGCTTGGCTGCGGTGACGTAGATGTTGCCCGGGCCGGTGACCATGTCCACCGGGTCCAGTGCGGTGCCGTCGGTATCCGTGCCGCCGTAGGCGAGCAGCGCGACGGCCTGCGCTCCGCCGACGGCCCATACTTCGTCAACCCCGAGCAGCGCGGCAGCGGCAAGCACGGTGGGGTGCGGCCGGCCACCGTGCGCGGCCTGCGGCGGTGAACACACCACCAACGACGCCACGCCGGCC
The DNA here is from genome assembly GCA_032230565.1 of Pseudonocardiales bacterium. Lineage (GTDB taxonomy): Bacteria > Actinomycetota > Actinomycetes > Mycobacteriales > Pseudonocardiaceae. Next base: position 18,516 of record JAVXWL010000118.1, read on the forward strand.
ACCTGTGCGGGCACCACGTTCATCACCACCGTGGACGGGTAGACCGCCAGCCCGCCAGGCGCGTAGAGCCCGACCCGGGCCACCGGTATCCACCTCTGCGTCACGGTGCCGCCGGCTACTACCGGGGTGACCGTTTCAGTGCGTCGCTGGTCGGCATGCGCCCGGCGGACCCGGGCGATGGACTCCTCCAGCGCGGCGCGCACGGCGGGGTCCAGCTGCTCCAGCTCGGTGCGCAACGCATCGGCCGGCACCCGGACAGCAGCTGGCCGCACCCCGTCGAACCGTTCGGCGAAGTCCAGCACCGCCGCCACACCGCGGTCGCGCACGGCATCGATCACCGGAGCCACCTGGTGGGCCACCGCGTCGACGTCGACCTCGGCCCGCGGCAGCATGGCGCGCAGCGTCGCTGGGCCAGGAAGACGACCACGCAGGTCGGTGCGGCCAAGCATGCGAGCCCCTTTCTAACCGAGCGTCGCCTCCCAGGGTAAGCGCCGCCACGCATTGAGCGGGCTCAGCGGGGTGTGACGGCTCGAAATAGCCACGCTGCGCCTGCTGAATGCGCCGATGGCGAGCACCGTTACCCTGCGTCGGATGTCTGTGCGGCGGGTTGTGGTGGGCGCTGTGTTGGGGATTCTCGCGCTGGTGGTGCCGGTCTCGGCGACCGCGGCGCCTGCCCCGCCGCCGTCGGCCTACCGGGTGACGGGGGTGGACAACCCGAGCGCACGCACCGCCGTCGCGAACCAGGGCGTGGAGGTCCTCGGCGGCGGACGCGACTATCTGGAGGTAGTGGCCACGCCCGCGCAGGCCGAGCGACTGCGGGCCAGCGGGCTGCGGCTGGTCTCCCTTCCAGCCGCGGCGCCGCTGCCGGTACCGGTGGCACCGGGCCAATTCCCCATCGGGTACCGCGGATATCACACCTACGGCCAGCTCACCACCGAGCTGAGCTCGCTGGCCGCCGCGCACCCGAACCAGGTGGCGGTATCCAGCTACGGAACGTCGGTGCAGGGGCGCCCGCTGCTGCTGGTGAAAATCAGCGACGACGTCCGCACGGACAAGAACGAGCCGGAGGTACTGTTCAGCTGCGCTCAGCATGCCCGTGAGCACATCACCGTCGAAATGTGCTTGCACATTGTGCGACGGCTGGTGCAGGGCTATGGAATTGATCCGGCGATTACCCGGCTGCTGAAGTCCCGAGAGATCTGGGTGGTGCCGATGGTCAACCCGGACGGCGCCGAGTACGACATCTCCACCGGCCTATTCGGGATGTGGCGCAAGAACCGCCAACCGAGCCCGGAAAATCGCGAGGTCGGCACCGACCTTAACCGGAACTGGGGCGACGAGTGGGCCTGCTGTGACGGGTCGAGCGGCAATCCCGCCAACGACACCTACCACGGCCCGGCCCCGTTCTCCGCGCCGGAGACCGCGCAGCTTCGGGACTGGGTGAACAGCCGGGTGATCGGCGGCGTACAGCAGATCACCGCCCACATCGATTTCCACAGTTTCTCCGAGCTGGTGCTCTGGCCCTACGGTTACACCTCCAGTGACACCGGGCCCGGTCTGAACAAACCCGATGCGGACACCTTCCGTAAGCTGGGCGAGCAGATGGCCGCCACCAACGGCTACACGCCGGAGCAGTCCAGCCACCTTTACATCAACGACGGCTCGGTTGGCGACTGGATGTGGGCGCAGCACCATATCTGGTCCTACACCCTGGAGATGTACCCGGCCAGCCTGACCCAGGGCGGCTTCTATCCCCCGGCATCGGTGATCGACCGCGAAACGACGCGCAACGACGCGGCGGTGGACCTGCTGCTGAGCTACGCGGACTGCGTCCCGCGAATCATAGGAGCCCACTGCGCCGCCCGATAGCCGCGAGTCAGGAGAGATGCTCAAATGTCCCAAGACATGGCGCATGAGTTGGTCGCGCGGACCCCGACCTACGAATTCCGCTCCGCCGGCAAACTCTGCACAGCATGCGGCGCAATCATCGGCAACGTACGCGGCGACGACCAAATCCACACCCAATGGCACGAAGCCCTCGCCGCACTCGTCGCACGCAGCTAGGCGCCATTCGGAGCCGAATGATGATCAGCAAGGGTTCAAAGACCGCGATTCGGCTCCGAATGGCGACGGCAAGAGCTCAGGACAGATCGAGACCGAGGTCTAGGGCTGGGGCTGAGTGGGTGAGGGCGCCGACCGAGAGGTAGCGCACGCCGGTTTGGGCGTATGCGCGGGCGACGTCGAGGGTCAGGCCGCCGGAGGCTTCCAGCTCGGTGTTCGAGCCCGCGGCGCGGCGGACGGATTCGGCGCACTGCGCGACTGTCATGTTGTCCAACAGCACCAGGGATACCTCGGCGGCCAATGCCTCGTCCAACTCTTCGAGGGTGCCTACCTCCACCTCACAGGGCAACGCGGCAGCATGCGCCCGCACGGCCGCGATCGCCGCGGTCACCGAACCAGCCGCGGCCACGTGGTTGTCTTTGATCAGCACTGCATCCCCGAGCCCCATCCGGTGGTTGACCCCGCCGCCGCAGCGCACCGCGTACTTCTGCAGTGCGCGCAAACCAGGCAGCGTCTTGCGTGAGTCCCTGATCGAGACGCCGGTGCCAGCCACCGCGTCCACCCACGCCGCGGTGGCGGTAGCCACCCCGGAGAGATGACACAGCAGGTTCAGCGCGGTGCGCTCGGCGGTAAGCAGGCCAGCCACCGGGGCGCGGACTGTGAGCACGGTGCCGCCGGCGGCAAGCCGGTCTCCATCCTGACGCCTCATGGTGATCACGTAACCGCCGGCTCCGAGTACAGCGTCGAGCACGGCGACGAATACTGGTAAACCGGCTAGCGTGCCGGGTTCACGCGGTGAGACAGTGGCCGTGGTGACAGCTCCAGCGGGCACGCAGGCGGCAGTGGTGGCGTCCGGGCCGTAGCGAAGGTCCTCCTCCAGCGCGAGGTTGATGACCCGGTCTATTTCGTCGGGGCCCACGCCGGCGAGTGGGTTCACGCCACCCCTCCGATCAGCGCCAGCTCGGCCGGCACCGGGTTTCCGTCATCGTCGAGCACCACGGCGATGCTGCGCCGCCAGCGCTTTGCAGGACGCGGATGATCGGTCCGCAGATGGCAACCACGGCTCTCCGTGCGCGCGGCGGCGGCGGCCAGCACGGCGGCCGCCGCCAGAGTGAGACCAGCGTCCTCGGCGTCGTGCGGCGTCCGTATCCGTCGGTGTGTGGTGGCGCTGGCGACTGCCGCAGCAGCGGCGAGACCGGCCGAGTCGCGCCCGATGCCGGCGTGCGCACTCATCGCTCGCTGGAGTGCGTCGCGATCAGCGACCGGGCGAAGCTCGTAGGAGGGCAGCGGCGGACCGGGACACCGCGACACCGTGAAGTCAGCAGCCACCGCCTCTGCGGCCCTTCGCCCCATCACCAGCCCTTCCAGCAGGCTGTTGGAAGCTAGCCGGTTCGCGCCATGCAGACCGGTGCGGGCTACCTCCCCCGCGGCGTACAACCCGGGCACCGTCGTCCGGCCGCTGGTGTCGGTGACCACGCCACCGCACTGGTAATGCGCGGCCGGGGCCACCGGGATCGGCTCGCAGGCTGGATCGACGCCGATCGACCCGCAGGCCGCGTGCACCGTCGGGAAACGGCGGCGCAGCTGCGCACTGCCGAGGTGGGTGGCGTCGAGCAGGACGTGGTCGGTGCCCGTCACCGCCATCCGCCTGGTGATCGCCGCGGCCACCACGTCGCGCGGTGCCAAACCACCGAGTGGGTGCACACCGGTCATCACGGGGTCGCCGGCGACGTCCAGCAGTACCGCGCCCTCACCCCGGATCGCCTCGGTGACTAACGGTTGGCGACCCCTCGAGCCCGCACCGAGGTGCAGCGCCGTCGGATGGAACTGCACAAACTCCAGGTCGGCGGTCAACGCCCCGGCCCGTAAGGCCAGTGCCACCCCGTCGCCGGTGGCAACATCGGCATTGGTGCTGGCGGCGTAGAGCTGGCCGAGACCTCCGGTGGCAAGCAAGACGGCTCGAGCGCGCAACACGCCGCCACCTTGCTCGTCGAGCAGGGCCAAACCGGCGACTCGGCCGGTCTCGTCGGGCAGCACCTCGCTGACCGACTGCCCTTCCAGCAGCACCAGCTGACGGCGGCGGGCGACGCCGGCCAGTGCCCGCTCGATCTCAGCGCCAGTGGCGTCACCACCGGCGTGGATCACTCGGTAGGCCCGATGTCCGCCCTCCCTGGTTCGGTGCACATCTGGCCAACGACCGTCGAAGACGGCGCCGTGCGTCCTCAGCTCGCTGACCGCGGCGGGGCCGGCAGCCAAGATTGTCCGGACGGCGGCTTCGTCGCAGAGCCCGGCGCCGGCCGCGAGCGTGTCCGCTACGTGCGCGTCCACACTGTCGCCGTGCGGGGCGTGATCACCGGACAGCACCACGGCGATACCACCCTGTGCCCACCGGGTGTTGCCGTCTTCAACCGTCGTCTTGGTCACGGCCACCACTCGCAGGCCGAGCTCGGCGGCGCGTAGGGCGGCGGTCAACCCGGCGACGCCAGTACCGACCACCGCGAGGTCGACGGTGACCTCCCAGACTGTCACTCCTCGCCGCCCGGCCGGCCGATAGCGATCATGCGCTGCACGGCGCTACGGGCGCGCGCGGCAATATCGGCTGGAACGGTCACTTCGTCAACGCCGTCGCGCAGTGAGCGCAGCAACGCCGCCGGAGTGATCATTTTCATATAGCGACAGGAGGCCCGGTCGTTGACCGCGTGAAAGTGGACCCCTGGCGCTGCACGCCGCAGCTGGTGCAGCATGCCGATTTCGGTGGCCACCAGGACTTCGTGCGCGCTGGTCGATCGGGCAGCATCGAGCATGCCGCCGGTGGACAGGATCCGCACCCGTTCGGCGGGCACCGCACCCGCACCCGCCAGGTACAGGGCGCTGGTCGCGCAGCCACACTCCGGGTGGATGTAAAGCTCGGCGTCGGGCCTGGCCGCGGCCTCCGCAGCGAGCTGGGCACCGTTGATTCCGGCATGCACGTGGCACTCGCCAGCCCAGATGTGCAGGTTGCGTCGGCCGGTGACGCGCTGCACGTGCGCGCCGAGAAACTGATCGGGCAGGAACAGCACCTCACACTCCGCGGGAATCGAATCCACCACCGCGACGGCGTTGGATGAGGTGCAGCAGATGTCAGTCTCGGCCTTGACCTCAGCACTGGTGTTCACATACGACACGACGATCGCGTGCGGGCGCTCGGTCTTCCAGTCCCGCAGCTGGCGGGCGTCAATGGAGTCAGCCAGCGAGCAACCCGCACGAGCGTCCGGGATGAGCACTGTCTTGTCCGGTGCCAGGATCTTCGCCGTCTCGGCCATGAAGTGCACGCCGCAGAAGACAATGGTGCTCGCTGCACAGTCAGCGGCGATGCGTGACAGCGCCAGAGAATCGCCGACGTGATCGGCGATGTCCTGGATTTCCGGCACCTGGTAGTTGTGCGCGAGCAACACCGCGTCGCGCTGGCGGGCAAGTTCGCGTACCTCCTGACGCCAAGCTCGATCAACCTCCGGCCCTCGGTGGCCGGCGTGGGTCCACTCCGACGCGGCGGTAGCGGCCATGTCGCCTCCTTCGCCAGCCCGGAGGCTGGCCCCTGCTCTAGTTTTCGCCTTATAATCGAAAACGTGAATAATAACAGCGGCGGCCTCGCGATGCACGAAGTCCTCGCTGCTGTGCTGCAGGTCCGTGACGGGCAGCTGCAGGTGCTGCTGTGGCAACGCGCCATAGAACCCGATGCTGGGCGCTGGGCGTTGCCGGGTGGGCGGCTCGGGGACAGTGAGGATGTGCAGACCTCGGTGCTGCGCCAGCTCGCCGAGAAAGTGGACGTGCGCGACGTCGCGCACGTCGAACAACTCGAGGTCTTCAGTGCGCCGGACCGGATGCCGCAACGGCGGACTGTCGTGACCGCCTTCCTCGGGTTGGTGCCCTGCGTGGCCGATCCTGTGCTGCCCGACGACACGGCATGGCATCCGGTGCCCGATGCCCTACAAGGGTCGCCGCCCACTGCGTTCGATCACGGCCTGATCGTGCGGCGGGCCAGGGATCGGCTGCGCGCCAAGCTGTCCTACACCAATCTCGGGTTCGCGCTGGCGCCACCCGAGTTCACTATCTCGAGTCTGCGCGAGCTCTACGCTGCTGCGCTGGGCTACCGCGTCTCGGCGACCAACTTACAGCGAGTGCTGGCCCGCCGTGGAGTGCTGGTCCCCACTGGCGGAACCGCCGCGCCAGGACCCTCCGGCGGCCGCCCCGCGGCGCTGTACCGCTTCGCGGAGCACGGAATGCGGATCACCGATCCGTTCGCGGTGCTGCGACCACCGGAGCCACAGCATGCCCCGGAAGGGGCAGGTCACTTACCGGATCCACGTCTGGCACCGTAACGTTTACCTGTGGCCGAGACTGTCCCGCTATTCCCGCTGGGCACTGTGCTGCTTCCAGGTGCTTCGCTTCCGCTGCACATCTTCGAGCCTCGTTACCGTCAGTTGACCGTCGACCTGGTGACCGGCGCCGTACCGGGCCGCAGCTTCGGCGTGATCGCAGTCAAGCCGGGTCTGGAATCGACGGAGGAGGTCCACGAAGTCGGATGCACCGCGGTCCTCCAGGATGCTCGCAGACTGCCCGACGGCCGTTTCGACATCGTCACACGCGGCAAGAAGCGGTTCCGGCTGCTCGATATCGACAACACCTCCGCGCCATATCTGGTGGGCAAGGTCGAGTGGGTCCCTGACGAGGACTTACCGGCAGAAGAGTCGATGCTCCTGCCGATGCTGGCCCGCTCGGCTAGGAAAGCCCACCGGCAGTATTGCTGCGCGGCGTGGCAGCACGGTGATTGGGAAGAGCCCAAGGAGGACGTCGACGTTGCAGCGTTGGCACACCTGCTGGCTTCAGACTGCTTGCTGACCTTGGACGACCGGCAAGCCTTGCTCGAGGAGCGCCACCCCGCTTGTCGGCTACGCATGATACGCACCATGCTGGTGCGCGAGGCGGCGTTCCTGCGGACGCTGCGTGCGGTACCGGTCCCGCTGAACCAGTTCGCAGAACAAGCCAGCCGCAACTGACACTTACGAGCGCAGGTCCTCTGCGCCACTCCAGGCGGTCGTGAGGCAGTAGGTCACCGCAACACCGAACGGCTGCGTGACGATCACCCAAGCTGATTCGAGCACCGGAGCCTGGGGGAACGGCGCGCCGGTTCCCGCTCGATTGGGATAGTGCGCAGCGGCCAGCCACAGCCCGAAACGCATCGCGAGCCACGCCGCCACCAGCGAGCCGAGTACCGCGGCCAGCAGGACCAACGGGCCACGCCACCGCCGGAACAGCCACAACACCGCGCCAGTGAGCACTCCGGCGGCCAGCCCGAACAGCACGAAGGTCGCCATATCATCGAAGCGGTGCTCGCTTTGCCCCACGAACGGCAGCACACCACCGGGTGTGGGCGCCAGCGCCGATCGCGCGACGAACTCGGGCGGCGCAAGCCAAGACCACAGCGCGCCCAGCGGCGGGCCCAGCACCGCCACCGCGCACAGCACCACGAGGGCGGGAACCAGCTCGGCGCGGACCACCACACCGGATCGGGACTCGGGAGCCTGCTGGACGTCCGGCTGCGCTGCGCTCATCCTGACCCCGGCTGCGGCCCGTGTGCGCTGCATCTGGCCGACCAACCGGTCGGCGTTACTTGCACCACCATCCGACGCGAGCATTCCGGGCAGTATCGCGGCGGCTCGAGCAGCCTGCGGTGGGCGCAACTGATGTGCTGGCCGTCGTCTACCGGACGTCCACAGGCGGCGCAGAAGCTCATAGCGTTCGACCCAAGGCTTTGATTGGCATGCGCAGCTCGGTGAGCATCTCCAGGTCCGCCTGCGCGGGCCGGCCGAGATTGGTCAGGTAGTTGCCCACGATGATCGCGTTGATGCCACCGAGCATGCCCCGCTCGGCACCCAGATCCCCGAGGGTGAGCTCGCGGCCACCAGCGAAACGCAGAACGGTGCGGGGTAAAGCAAGCCGAAACGCGGCCACGGTCCGCAGCGCGTCGACGCCCGCGACCACGTCATAGCTCTCATACGGGGTGCCGGGCTGCGGGATCAGAAAGTTCATCGGCACCTCATCGGGAGCCAGCATGGCGAGCTGCGCGGCGAACTCAGCACGCTGCGTCACCGTCTCCCCCAACCCGATGATGCCCCCACAGCAGACCTCCATCCCCGCTTCGCGCACCATCCGCAACGTCTCGAAGCGCTGCTCCCAGGTGTGCGTGGTCACGACGCTGGCGAAGTGCGAGCGTGCGGTCTCCAGATTGTGGTTGTAGCGGTGCACGCCGATGGCGGCGAGCTCGTCTACCTGCTCTTGGGTCAGCATGCCCAGCGAACAGGCGACGTTGATGTTTGCGGTTTCCGGTTCGGCGCGGATCGCCTCGATGCCGGCCCGGACCTGGGCCATCAGCCGCCGATCGGGTCCGCGCACCGCAGCCACAATGCAGAACTCGGTCGCCCCGGTGGCCGCGGTCTGCTTGGCGGATTCCACCAGACCTGGTATGTCCAGCCACACCGCCCGCACCGGTGAGTTGAACTGGCCGGACTGCGAGCAGAAGTGGCAGTCCTCCGGGCAGCCACCGGTCTTGACACTGACGATGCCCTCGACCTCGACTTCCGGGCCACACCAACGCATCCGCACCTCGTGCGCCAGCGCGAGCAGCTCCGCCAACCGATCTTCCGCCAGGTGCAGGACCGCAAGTGTCTGCTGCTCGGAAAGCCCCGTTCCCTGGTCAAGCACTTGTTCGCGAGCGACGGTCAGCACATCGGTCTGCGACCGGGTCACGGGCAACTCCTCTCGACGGCGGCCCTGCCCGGCCAGTCTGCCGCACTGCGCCGCCGACGCTCAGTCGCCCGCATCGTCCGCAATCCAGTCGGCGATGTTCCCCAGCTTGCCGCTGACGATGTCGGCCTGAGCGGGTGAGATCACGATGTGCCGGCCCTCCGAGTCGGTAACTCTCACCTCCACAGGCGTGGACCACCTTCACCACCGCCCTGCGCACGGCAGGTTGAGCTGATCCTCACTATTGGTGATCTTGAGAACGCGGGCACGGCGATGAGGCAACAGCCCACACGAACGACGATTCCTCAGCTCGGGATGATGATAATCCGGCCACGGTTCGATCCGGGAGTTCACAGCGCAAGCTGGATTTCGGCAGGCGAGTTGACCGTCGTTTCCGGCAGCAGGCTGGCGACCCTGCCGCCGATCCCGATGCAGCGCATTCCCGCCGCGAGTGCAGCGCGGACCCCGGCCGGCGCATCCTCGACCACTACACATCCCGCGGGCTCGATGCCGAGCCGGGCGGCCGCGAGTAGGTAGCAGTCAGGGGCGGGCTTGCCTCGCTTGACGTCGTCGGCGGTCACCAGCACCTGAGGCCACGGAAGGCCGGTCGACGCAAGGCGCGCCCGCGCAACGGCGCGCCCGCCCGAGGTCACCACTGCCCAGCGACCGGGGCGCAATCCGGTCAGCAGTTCCTTGGCGCCTGGCAGGCAGACCATCTCGGCGGAACGCCTGATCTCCTCGGCGGTCAGGTAGGCGACGTGAGCGGCTACCTCCGCGGCCGGGACGAGGTCGGCGAGCGCCTGCCTGGTGGTACGCCCGTGCACGGTCTCCACGACGTGCGCCGGATCGAGCCCGCAAGACCGAGCCCAGCTTTCGAAGATTTCGCGGATGATCGGCATCGAGTCGACCAGGACACCGTCGAGGTCGAACAACGCAGCCTTGGCGCGTAGCGCGCCGCCGGCCGTGGAATCGACGTCAGGACGCATCGATAATTACGGTCGCAGTCAGCGAATGGCCGACACCGAGGCCGCGCTGCTCCCGCGTTTCACACCCCAGCAGCGCCGACGCCAGGGCGCGCATCCGCTTTCCGGAACCGGTCGCAGCCTGATCGAGCAGCTCGTTCCAGCTCCCGGCGAGGGTCTGGAAGAAGTGCAGGATCTCCGGTGGCGCGCCCGCAGTCGGCGGCTCGAAATACAGCTCGGGTAGCGACACGCTGGACGGATCACGCGCCAAATCGTTGATCAACGTCCGGTACGGCGGGATCGAGGAATTGAACGCCCTGGTGGCGGTGTGCCGGCCTACGAGGATGGACCGATCTGTGAAACCGAGCTCGGCCGGCTTCGCGCCGGTACTGCGTGCCGCGGCCGCGACGGCTTCACCAAGTGAGGTGCGGTCGAAGAACGTCATTTGCTGTTCTAGCCGCTCGGTCGTGTCCTCGAAGAAAGTCATTGCGTAGTTCCACCGCCGGAACTGCCAGTTGCGCATCCACTCCATGGAAAACTGTCCCAGGACATCGATGATGATCGCGGCACGCCGCCTGGCGTCAAGAATACGCCGCATGATGTTAGCGATGACTTCAGTTACCTCTTCTGCGGTGAGGTGTGAATACGGAACCCCACAGGACAGATAGAGATCGAAATCGCCCTCCGGTAGGCGGTCACGCATGTCGCCGACGCGAAAGGCCGCCCCGGGCACTGGGTGCAGCGCCGTGGCGGTCTCGACCATGTCCGGATCGCCGTCCAGGCCGACGTAGTCGAGCCGGCGACCGGCGGCCACCGGCGCAAGATCTCCATGAGCCTCCGTGAGCAGGGCAAAGCCGTCGCCGACACCACTACCGATGTCGAGCACTCGAAGCGGCCGACCGGCCGGAAGACGCAACCGCCGCACGGCGCTGGCGAAAATCTGGTGCGAAACCACTTCTTCCATAAGAGTCTTCACCGGGTCACGCCGTCGTGGTGACAGGTAATGCCCGAGTGCGCCTTGGTAGCTGGCATTATTCCTGGTCAAGCGGTAATCCTTCCGCGCTCGTGGTCAGGTTGGTCACCTCAGCCCTTCACCAGATAACGCAGCAGCAAGGTGTCGCCCTCGGCGAGCACTGACGCCAGTTCAAGCCGCCTCGGCAGGACATCCGCGCCGCGCGCAATCCGGTCGGCCATTCCCGAGACCAACAGCGGCGAGATCGTCAGGCGCAGCTCGTCGACCAGCCCCGCCGCGATCAAAGAGTCGAACAGCCGCGGGCCTCCTTCACAATCTATCCGGGTCAGGCCCCGCATTACCAAGGCGGCCACCGCTGCGGTGACATCCACGGTGTCGTCGCCGGCGACTAGCACCGTGGCACCCGCAGCGGTCCAGGCCTCGCACAGCTCCGGCGGCGCCGTGGCGCAGGTGATCACGATGGTCGGGGTGCGTGCTTCGGTGATGACTGGTGCGTCGGCGGGCAGGCTCCGGCCGGTGGTGACCACGGCGATCGGTGGAACGTCACTGAGCCCGAACCGCTTCCGGCGTTCTGCAGCCTGCTCGTCGGGGTGCACGCCGCGGAACTCTTCGATCGTCGCGGTGCCAGCACCGAGCAGCACCACGTCGGCGAGGTCACTGCCCAGCCGGTACACCCGTCGGTCCGCCGGGTTGGACAGCCCTGCTGACCGTCCTTCGATCTCGACCGCGCCGTCGGCGCTGGCCACGAAGTTCACTGCCACCCAGCGGCGGTCGGCGGGATACTGGTAGAGCTGTTCGAGTTCCTGGTCGTCGACCTCGTGGGCGTGCCGGGGCCAGATGTAGCGCATCAGGTGAGCCACCGCTGTGCCCGCGCCGGCGGTCGGGTACCGACGATGCTGGCGACCATGTCGATCGTGTGCCGGGTTTCGCGGACCTGGTGCGCGCGGAACATCGCAGCTCCTGCCTGCGCCGCGAGCGCGGTGGCGGCCAGCGTGCCGATGAGCCGGTCGTCGAGTGCAACGTCAAGGGTTTCCCCCACCACTCCCTTGTTGGACATGGCCATCAGCACGGGCCATCCGGTCTCGACGAGGGTGCGGACGTGGCGTAGCACGGTCAAGCTCTGGAAGGTGTTCTTGGAGAAGTCGATCGCGGGGTCGATGAGGATACCCTCGCGCGGAACGCCTTTGGCCACCGCTTGTTCGGCCAGTTGCGTAGTGCTGTCGACGACTGCGGCCACTACATCGTCGTACTGCGGGCGGATGGGGTCGGTGCGCGGCGCCAGGCCGTCGGTGTGCGCGCACACGTAACCCGTGCCGTACTCGGCCGCGACGTCGAGCATGGCGGGATCGGCGGCCGCCCAGTTGTCATTGAGCAGGTCGGCCCCGGCCTGACACATCCGCTCGGCGACCTCGTGGCGATACGTGTCGACGCTGATCACCAAGTCGGGATAGGTCTGCCGCGCCCATTGGACGGTCGGCTCTACCCGGCGGATCTCCTCGTCGATGCTCACCTCGGGGCCAGGGCTGGCCGGCACCCCGCCGATGTCGATGACGTCGGCACCGTCGAGCACTGCCTGGCGGATGGCCGCGCGCGCGACTTCTTCATCGAAGGTGATGCCGTGGTCGTAGAACGAATCGGGCGTCCGGTTGATGATGGCCATGATCAGCGGCCGGTCTCGGGTCAGCCTGCGACCGCGAAATACCAGATCAACCACTTCAGAGCGCACCGCTGTCACGACACCCCGCCTTTCTCGTCTTCTCGGCGTAGGGATTCAGAGGCTGTACCCACCCCAATGGAAACAGGTTACGCAGGCAAGTTGGTGCGTCTTGCGTGATCACCGGGCCGGCGCGACGGCCTCGATGTTGGCGATGGTGAAATCGCGTTGGGCGTTGCGCAGGTGACACCAGGAGTCGAGCCACCTGCCGTAGAGCTGTTGTGGCCGGATTGTCCGGCTGCTGCGGCTGCCATTCTTGGCCCGGTAGACGATGAGCACGTCGTTGTTGTGGTCCACGGCATCGGACAACAGCTCGAGTTCGGCGTCATCGAGGTGGCTGTTGAGCTGGGCAAGAAGGTCGAAGGTGCCCGAGTCCGGGCTAAACCCTGCAGTCTGGCCCGGCGGATCGGCCACCAGCAGCCGAGCCAGCTCGGCGGCGGACAGCGCAGATCGCAATTTCGTGATGATGGGGCGATGAGGCGTCGACGCCTCATGATCGTGACGGGCTTCGACGATCACCGTGCCGTGAGCGTTCTCGGCCACCGGGGACAAGCCAACTTCGCGTAGCCGGGTCAGCACTTCGTCGGGGTCCGATGCGCTGGCTAGGACGGTCGGGGCGAGCCGGCTTAAGTGCAGCTTGCCCAGCGACCGAGTGTGCAGTATCTCGGTGATCAGTGCCTCGTCGGCACTGATGCAACAATGCATTCCCCGCACCCGAATCTGTCCGTGCCGGCGGGACGCATCGGTGATCAGATACTCCAGTGGTTGGGGAACCGGACGGGCCGAGATGGCAGCCAGCTCGGTGAGCAGGTCGTGAGCGGTCCACCCGGCGTCGAGTGCCGCCCGGACGGTGGCCGGGGTGAAGCGCCAGGTTTTGGCGGCCCCGCGGGTCTCGGGGAGAGCGGAGTCGGTCAGCAGTCGAGACACGGCGGCGCTCGGCTGACCGGAAACGACAGCAGTGAGATCCGACTGCAGGATTACGCTGCACGGGATCTCGGGGAGCAGCGCGGCGCACCGCCTGGCCAGCTCGTCGGCCGCGTCCGCCGCCGCGGACCCGGTCACCGCTAGCAGCTGCTCTCCGAGTTCCGACACCACGTCATTGGCGATCAACCCGAGCAGTTCAGCTTCCCGCACGGCGGCTGCCACCTTGGCCGCTCGCTGCCCAGCGTCGTAACCGTGCAACGGGAACAACCAGTCGACCTGCTCCCCCACCGCGCGCACCGACACACCGGAACGGGCGGCCGGCAACATCGCGCGCCGCAGCAGCCCGGCGGTCGACGCGAGTGGTAACGGAGGCGGGACTGCCCGGTCTCCCGGAATTTCCCGGCTGGTCGGCGCGTGCTCAAGTGAGAACCACGTGTCGATCAGCACGGCCCACCGCCGGCAAGGTTGCGCAGCGCGCCATTCCCCATAAAAGTGCGTCGGCACATATCCGGTGTCAGATCGGCCCAGTAGGCCAGCTGCGTAGGTCAGATCGATCCACAACACGAGGATGTCCTCGGGAATCGACAGCAGCTTGGCCAACCTTGCCCGTTCCCGAGGCCCGACCCCGCCCTTCTTCAGCACCGCGATCGGCTCCGTGCGCGCCGCGTCAAGCAGGCTTGTCACGCCACAAAGTGCCTCCTGCGCCGCGGCTTGGGCAGCCCGGCGCACCGCTGCATCGTCGGCACCAGCCAACGGAAAATATGGCCGTCCGGTCAGCGTGAGCTCGCGTTCGGCTAGCCAAACGGCGACCGCTACCTCCCTGGGCAGTTCAAGCCCGTAGTTGACCGGCAACACCAGGCCGGCCGCGAGGAGCAGCTTGGTCGGATCGCCATGCTGGGAACGGCCGAGTCCGGAGTGGTAGTCCTGATAGCCGCGGCGGAACTCGTGGAGCCGGTCCCTGGCCGGCCTCGGCAGCCCAGCGATCACCTTGGCCATCAGCGGTAGATCCGTCATGAACTCCGACAGCCGCGCTGCCAACTCGGGCTTGCGCAGTCCATCGGTCGCCGCACCGAACGCGCCCAGCGCCGCGCGCAGGTGCTCCGCGAGGACCGAGCCCGCAATCTTCGCCACCGGCCGGCCGCCGCCGATCTCGGCCAACCAGTGCGCCTCGAGTCGCTGTGGCAAGCACACAATCCCGGAGCGGTCCCAGGCCAGCCCTAGCGCGCACAGTTGGGCCACTCCAGCTCGCACTGCCTGCTCTGAAGCGTTGAGCAGCTGCGCGAGAGCTGGAACTGTCGCCGAGGCGCCCAGGGCGACGGTGGCCTGCCCCAGCATCACCATGTCCCGGTTCGCCGTCCGCAAAACGGCAGCGAGCGACTCGGCACCATCGAGCCGCTGCGCGAGCTGGCTGAAACCACGCGGAACCGGCTGCACCAAGACGTCCGGACGTGCTTGCAGCAACGCGATCAACGACACTTCGCTCAAACCGGACAGATTCTCTTCATACGATCTTGCGCACACGTCCGCCATTGTGCCGCCGGGCGACCCCCCGCGTGCATCGGGTACGCCTGAAACGTGACGCCTTGGAACCGTGCGCGCTGGCCCGGCCTGTCAGGCCAATTTCGCGCACGCCAACGGATTTTCAACTCTTTTCCATAGAGTTGGCACGCACCGCTGGATCTATCGCGAGTGTGGCACTCATTGTTACATCTGTAACGCCGGTCATTAGTTCGGCGAACAATGAACAGACCGCGTACACCGACGTCGCGGGACCTACGAAAGAGATCACATGTCGCTGACCGGCTCGCGTTTCGACGCTCGGAGAGTACTCGCCTCCCTCGTAACAAGCAGCGTACTTTTCATTGGTAGCGTTTCGATTGCAGGTTGCCAGAACGGGACGGTGACGCATTCTTCTGATCCGCAGCCTCAGGTGAGCAGCAGTACTGCAGCACCGCTTCCCGATCCGACTCCGATACCGACCGCACCTCCTGTTGTGGCCGCCTCGACACCGACGGCATCTCCAGTAGCACTGCCGCTACGGCCCGAGGTACCGGCCCCCCGGGCCGTGGCAGTCGCTCCGCCAGCTACCGGCTCAGCGCAACAAAGCAGTTCGTGCGACACGGACTATTACCGCAACAGCGACGGGAAGTGCGTACACCGACCCCAGCAGGCCGCCGCGGCACCAGCCGGTGCCACCGCCCGATGCTCCGATGGCGAGTACAGCTTCAGCCAACACCGGCGAGGTACCTGCTCGGGACATGGTGGCGTCGCCCAATGGCTATAACCACAGTGATTGGTCAATCAGCAGCACTCAGTACCGGCGGCGGAGCGCGATCATGGCCCGCGCCTGCACGCGCAGCTTCCCGCCAGGCACGGCGTCACGCTGCTTGCGTCGGGCGTTAGCCAGCAGCGGGTCGGTGGTATCCACCACGAACTCCCAGCTGCGGCCATACGCTGAATCCGGAAGAGTGAACGTGACTTGCCGGTGGTAGGCGTTGATGAGCAGCAGGAAGGAATCGTCGAGGATCCGCTCGCCGAGATCATCAACTTCGGGGATGCCCCGACCGTTGAGGAAGATCGCGACGCTCTTGGTGGCCGGGACGTTCCAGTCCTCCTCGCTCATCTGCTGCCCGTTCGGGCGCAGCCAGGCGATGTCCTCGATGTTGGAGCCCCGGATCGAGCGTCCCTGAAAGAACCGGCGACGGCGAAACACCGGGTGGTCAGCGCGCAGCCGGGCGAGTTGGGCGGTGAACTCGGTGAGAACAGAGTTCAACCGCGCATCGTCCCAATCCACCCAGCTGAGCTTGCTGTCCTGGCAGTAGACATTGTTGTTGCCCTCCTGCGTGCGGCCCAGCTCGTCGCCGTGCGCGAGCATCGGAACGCCTTGGGACAGCAACAGGGTGGCCAGGAAGTTGCGCTTCTGACGTTCCCGCAACGCAATAATCCTGCCGACGTCGGTGGGACCCTCGACGCCACAATTCCACGAACGATTGTGACTCTCACCGTCGCGATTACATTCGCCATTCTCCTCATTGTGTTTCTCGTTGTAGGACACCAAATCGTTCAACGTGAACCCGTCGTGCGCGGTCACAAAGTTGATCGAGGCGATGGGACGGCGACCGTCTGCTTCATAGAGATCCGATGAACCGCTAAATCGGGAGGCGAACTCAGCCAATGTACCCGGTTCGCCGCGCCAGAAATCGCGCACAGTATCGCGGTACTTACCATTCCATTCCGTCCACAACGGAGGGAAGCCACCGACCTGGTAACCGCCCTCCCCGACGTCCCACGGTTCGGCGATCAGCTT